>CAYWYW010000115.1:0-6670 GCA_964462715.1 uncultured Oscillibacter sp. | reverse complement strand
TCCGCCTGCAGCTGGGTGCGGGTCTGGGCGTCCAGGGCACCGAAGGGCTCGTCCATCAGCAGCACCTCGGGCTGCACCGCGTAGGCGCGGGCGATGGCCACGCGCTGCTTCATACCGCCGGACAGCTCCTTGGGATAGGCGTCCACGAAGCCCTCCAGGTCCACCATCTTGATGTACTTCATGGCGATCTCTTTGGCCTCGGCGTCGGGCATGCCCTTCAGCTTCAGGCCAAACATGACGTTCTTCAGCACGGTCAGCCAGGGGAACAGGGCGTACTGCTGGAACACCACGCCGCGTTCGGTGCCGGTGCCCTCCACCTTCTTGCCGTCCACATAGACCGCGCCGCTGGAGGGCTCCAGCAGGCCCGCGATGATGTTCAGCAGGGTGGACTTGCCGCAGCCGGAGGGACCGACAACACAGATAAACTCGTTCTCATAAATATCCAGGTCCACGCCGTTCAGAGCCACCATTTTGCCCTGACGGCCCTCGTAGACCTTTTCCACATGGTCAATCTTGACCTTCAGATTTCTCTCTTCTCCTGCCATCCCGTCAGCTTCCTTTCTAATGTTTTGATGATTTTTTCAGAGGTGATGCCGATGATGCCGATCAGAATGATGTACAGCAGCATGGGAGCCACTTCAAAGCTGTTGCTGAAAGAGCGGATACGCATGCCCATGCCGGCGGAGGCGCCGGTGGACTCGGCGGCGATCAGGGTGGTCAGGGCCACGGAGACGCCCAGGCGGACAGCGGTGAGGATGAAGGGGGTGGTGGCGGGGAACACGACCTTGATAAACAGGTCCTTGTCCTTGGCACCCAGCACCCGGGCTGCCTTCAGCAGCGTCTCATCCACATTGCGGACGCCCTGATAAATAGTAACGGTCATGATCAGGAAAGTGGCCAGCCAGATGACGATGATCTGGGGTTTGCGGCCAACGCCCACGGCAATGACCACCAGAGGCACGTAGGCCAAAGGGGGAATGTTGCGGATAAACTGGATCCAGGGCTCCAGGATGTTCCGCACCGGCAGGTACCAGGCCATCAGGAAGGCCACGGGGACCGCCGTCACAAAGCCCAGGGCGAAGCCGGCCAGCACGGAGATCATACTGCTGATGAAGTCCTCTGCCAGAATGCCTCTGGAAATGACGGTGCCCAGGGCCTGCAGAATGGCCGGCAGGAAGGGGAAGCTCCGGGCCGTCTTCTCATTGACGGACAGGAAGAACCACAGCAGCATGGCCACCAGGAAGGAGATGATCAGCCATCCCCAGGGCGGTATTTGGAGTTTGCTTTTCTTTTTGTTGTCCATATTCCTCTCTCTCCCGTTTAATAGAATTCCTTGATCCGGTGGAACCAGGTGCCCGCGGGGTCCTTCAGCTCCTTCATATACCGGGACATGATGTCCAGATATTTCTTTTTCACGTCGGCATAGGCCGGATCGTAACACACATTGTGGAGCTGGTAGGGGTCCTTTTTCAGGTCATACAGCTCGCCCCGCTCGCTCTCGTTGAAGGTCAGCTGGTAGTCGTGGTCCCGGACCATCCGCTGGCGGCCCACATAGAAGTGGCTGTGGAACTCGCCGTAGACCTCCGAGCGGCCGTTGCTTTCCTTCTCGCCCATCATCAGGGGCAGAACGCTCTCTCCGTCCACCGGCTGGGGGGGCTTCACGCCCGCCACGTCCAGGATGGTGGGCATCATCTCGTGGAGATACACGAAGCTGTCGTTGTCCGACCTGCCGGCGCCCTTCACCACCATGGGAATGTGGTAAATTTCATCGAAGGTGAAGGCGCCCTTTTCGATGAGCTTGTGAGCGCCCAGGCAGTCGCCGTGGTCGGCGCTGTAAATGATGATGGTGTCATCGTACAGGCCCTCGGCCTTCAGCTTGTCCACGATCATGCCCACCATGTCGTCGATCATGGTGCAGTGGCCGTAGTACCGGGCCGCAATCTCCTGGAAGCCCTTCCAGCCGTAGTTACCCAGGCCCCACATCTTTTCACTGAGGTAGTAGCCGTAGGGCTTGTCCAGCATGTCGTCGCAGTAGCTGGGATGCTCCGGGATGTCCTTGGGATCGTACATGGAGTAGTAGGGCTCCGGCACGATGCTGGGGCTGTGGGGGCCCCAGAAGTTGGCCCAGATGAAGAAGGGCTTGTCCTCCTCTTTGGCCTTGTCGATCAGGCGGTTAGTCTCGTGGGCCACGAAGTATTCGATGGTGCTCTCCACGGGGCCCTCGTGCTTGCAGAACATCTCCTGGATCTGGAGGGCGGGATTGTCTCCCAGGAACCCGTGGGACACGTCCACATTGTCGAAGCCGTTCTCTTTCAGGTACTCCTCGTAGTAGTTGGGCTCGTTGTCGGGCGGCTGGTCAAAGATCAGGCTCTTGAACACCCGGCTGCCGGGGAAGCCATAGCCCATGAAGGGTTTGCCGTCGTCGAAGCCGCATTCCTCGGGGGTCTTGTCAGGTGTGACGTGCCACTTTCCGGCGTAGCCGCAGTAGTAGCCCGCGTCGTGCATGCAGTCGCCCAGCAGGGGCGTGCCCTCTTTGATACAGGTGAAATTGTCCACCACGCCGTGCTTGTGGGGGTAGAGACCCGTCATCACGCTGGCCCGTGCCGGCGCGCAGATGGCGGAGGGGGTGTAGGCATTGGTGAACTTCATGCCTTCCGCCGCCAGCTGGTCGATATGGGGCGTTTTGCAGATGGGGTTCAGCCCATAGGCGCTGATGGTGTCCATGCGCTGCTGGTCGGAGAGGATCAGCAGAACATTTTTGCGTTTCGCCATGATGTTTGTTTCCTTTCTGGCTATTTTGCTAGTCAGATTAAACAAAATAGCACAAAGATTCTTCTATTATCCTACTACATTTTGAGAAAATTGTCAAATTTGCTGAGAGCCTGGCAAAAAAGTTACATGCTTTTTTGACTAAACGTTTACTTGAACGCAATCGTGTAACGCAAGTCCCGGATTTCCCCGGGGGCCAGGGTGATGCAGTGGGGTTTGTGGGAAAATTCACCATCTTCATTGTCCACGGCGGCGCAGCCGTGCCAGGGTTCCAGGCAGACGAAGGGGGCCTCACAGCCGCTTTTGGTCCAGAAGGCCACCATGGGGAAGCCGGTGAAGTCCAGATGGACGCCATGGCCGGTCTCCCGGTGGAGGAGGCTGACGCCGGTGGAGCGCAGATTTTCCAGAATGATGGTGTCCAGCCGGTCAAAGACGGTCCGGTCCAGGGAGAAGCGGTCCTGGTCTTCCAGCAAATGCTCCCGCCCGTTGTGGCTCACCAGTCCCTCCGTGGTCAAAAGGATGGTGTCCGCCTGCTCCGGCTGGTCAAAGACGATCTGGTAGTCCTCGAAGCACTCCCCGGCATGGAGGGGGCAGCGGAAGGCGGTGTGGGCGCCGATGCAGAAGGGCATGGGGGCGCTGCCGCTGTTCTCCACACGGAAGGCGGTGGAAAAGCCGTTTTCCGTCAGGGCGTGGCAGACCCGGAGGGAGAAGGAGAAGGGGTAGCGGGCCAGGGTCTCCGGGCTCTCCCGCAGCTCCAGGATAATCCAGTCATCCGCCTGCTCTACCGGGGAGAAGTCCAGGTCCCGGGCGAAGCCGTGACGGGACATTTCACAGGGCTGCCCGTGGAACAGGACCCACCCGTTTTTCAAATTGCCAACGATGGGGAACAGCAAGGGATTCCGCCCGGGCCAGAAGGCCGGGTCCCCGTTCCAGATGTATTCAGTGCCGGCGGCGTCCCGCAGGGAGACCAGCTCGCCGCCGTGACTGTCCACGGCGGCCCGCAGGCCGTGATGGGAAAGTGTAAACTGCATGGCAGAACCTCCTGAATGTGGTGGAGTGGGTTTCTGCATCCATTATACCGGGCCGCCGGAGGAAAGTCACGGGATTTTGGGCTGGTTGTAAAAAGAGATTGCCGTTTTGCGAAAAAGTGTGTAAAATGTCAGTATAGCCAACAGGCGGACTGTGCCCGCGGTGCGGCCCCGCCGGACAGGAGTATTGTCATGCCCCCCCTGAGCCTGCTGATCAAACCGGCCTCCGGCAGCTGCAACATGCGGTGCCGTTACTGCTTTTACGCCGATGAAGCGGAAAACCGCGCCGTGGCCCTGCTGGGCCGCATGACCCGGGAGACCATGCACACCATGGTGGACAAGGCACTGGCCTACGCCGACGGCGACTGCACCTTCGCCTTTCAGGGCGGCGAGCCCACCCTGGCGGGACTGGACTTTTTCCGGGACCTGTCGGACTACGTGAACAGCCACCCCAACCCCAAAAGGGTCCGGGTCCATTACGCCGCCCAGACCAACGGCTACGCCCTGGACGAGGACTGGGCCCGGTGGCTGGCGGAGAACCATGTGCTGGTGGGCATCTCCCTGGATGGCCCTAAGGAGCTGCATGACCGCTACCGGCTGGACCGGGAGGGAAAGGGGACCTTTAACCGTGTCATGGCCTCCATCCGCCTGCTGGAAAAGCACAAGGTGGAGTACAACATCCTGACGGTGGTCTCCGCGGCCAACGCTCGCCGGGGCCAGCAGGTGTACAGCTTCTTTAAAAAGCAGGGCTTCCGGTATCAGCAGTATATCGAATGTCTGGACCCCATCGGTGAGGTGCAGGGCGGCCATGAATACTCTCTGACGCCGGAGCGGTACGAAGCCTTTTTGAAAAGCGTGTTCGACGCCTGGTATCAGGACATGAAGGCGGGCCGCTACGTCTACAACCGCTATTTTGAGAACCTGATGATGTTGCTGACCGGACAGGCTCCGGAGAGCTGCAACCTGCGGGGCGTCTGCGCCCCCCAGTGGGTCATCGAGGCTGACGGCAGCGTCTACCCCTGCGACTTTTACGCCCTGGACCAGTGGCGGCTGGGCAATATTCTGGAGGACTCCTTCGAGACTATGGAGGAGGCCCGCCGTGCCTCCGGCTTCGTGGAGTGGTCCCGGCGCTTACCGGAGGACTGCAGGGCCTGCCGCTGGCTGCCCCTGTGCCGCAACGGCTGCCGGAGAAACCGGGAACCGGTGACGGCGGACAGCACCGGAAAGAACTATTTCTGCACGGCGTACAAACACTTTCTGGAATACGCCTGCCCCCGGCTGATGGAGGTCTGCCAGCTTCTGCGGCAGTGGGCCGGAGGATAAGAAACCAAGACTATTATTTTTTGGGAGGTCAAATATGGAACGATTTGGAATCTCTGTGGACGTGAAGAACAAGCCTGTGCTGGACCCGGAGTTTATGCCCCTGCTGCAGTTCAACCGGGCCTTCCTGAAGGATGCCGCCAAGCCGGTCTCCATCGCCGTGGAGCGGGCGGACGGCCAGATGGCCACTACCCATACCTATATCCACGGCACGCCGGAGATGGCGGAGGCCGACCGGTACTACATCGACCGCCTGGTGAAAACGGCCCTGTGGATGAAGGGTGGTTATAAGATCTACGTGGACGACAAGGAGATTTACGACTATCTGTGCAGCGTTTACTGCAAGGGCGGCGCGCGGGAGTTCGACTGGGACTTTATGGCGGGCATCTTTGAGCATCCCTTTGAGGTAGTGCTGACTGACAAGGTCCCCGAGAGCAAGGACTGCCCCAAGGCCATGGGCGGCCATCTGGAGGGCTGCCGCATCGGCTTTGACGCCGGCGGCTCCGACCGCAAGGTCTCCGCCGTCATCGACGGCGAGACCGTCTTCTCCGAAGAGGTGGTCTGGCTGCCCAAGATCAACCCCGACCCGGATTACCACTACGAGGGCATCGTCTCCGCCCTGAAGGCCGCCGCCGCCCACATGCCCCGGGTGGACGCCGTGGGCGTCAGCTCCGCCGGTATCTACATCAATGACCGCACCATGAGCGCCTCCCTGTTTTTGAAGGTGCCCAAGGAGCTGTACGAGAGCAAGGTGAAGAACATCTTCATCCGGGCTATCACCGATACCTTCGGCGACGTGCCCTACGCCGTGGCCAACGACGGCGACGTGTCCGCCCTGGCGGGCACCATGAGCCTGAACGACAACAATGTGCTGGGCATCGCCATGGGCACCAGTGAGGCCGTGGGCTACGTCAACGAGGACGGCTGCATCACCGGCTGGCTCAACGAGCTGGCCTTCGTGCCCGTGGACGCCAACCCCGACGCCATGGTGGACGAGTGGTCCGGCGACATCGGCTGCGGCGTCAAGTACTTCTGCCAGGATGGCGTCAACAAGCTGGCGCCCCGGGCGGGCATCGAGCTGGATGAGAACGCCTCTCCCGCCGAGAAGCTGAAGGTCACCCAGAAGCTGATGGAGAACGATGATCCCCGCGCCGTGCAGGTCTACCAGTCCATCGGCTGCTACCTGGGCCACGCCCTGGCCTATTACTACGAGCACTACGGCTTCAAGTACGTGCTGCTGCTGGGCCGCGTCATGAGCGGCAAGGGCGGCGACATCCTGCTGGAGACCTGCCGGAAGGTGCTGGACGACGAGTATCCCGAGTGCGCCGGCAAGATCCAGCTGACCCTGCCGGACGAGAAATTCCGCCGGGTGGGCCAGTCCATGGCTGCCGCCAGCCTGCCTGAAATGAAATAATTCGGGAGATCATTACAACTGAGGAGGAGATTTCATATGCTCAGAATTTATCAGGAAGCGGATTACGAGGCTATGAGCCGCCGTGCCGCCAACCTCATTTCGGCCGAGGTCATCCGCAACCCCGCCTGCGTGTTGGGTC
>CAYWYW010000114.1:0-6696 GCA_964462715.1 uncultured Oscillibacter sp. | reverse complement strand
CATGGGCCGCGGCGCCATCGTCATCGGCCTGGCCGCCGTCATCATCGGCGAGGTGGCATTCTCCAAGCTGTTCACCAACTTCGGTCTGAAGCTGTTCAGCGTATCCATCGGCGCCATCATCTACTACATCGTCATCCAGGCGGTGCTGGCCATGGGTCTGAACCCCAACTACCTCAAGCTCCTGTCCGCCGTGGTGGTGGCCATCTTCCTGTCCATCCCCTTCTGGAAGAACAAGTACATCCGCGCCAGCGTCAAGACCACCAAGGAGGTGTCCACCAATGCTTGAGATCAAAGAGATCTGGAAGACCTTCAATGCCGGAACAGTCAATGAAAAGCAAGCCCTGCGGGGCGTCAGTCTGACCCTGAACGACGGCGACTTCTGCACCGTCATCGGCGGCAACGGTGCCGGCAAGTCCACCATGCTGAACGCGGTGGCAGGCACTTTCCCCGTGGACGCCGGCACCATCTCCATCGGTGGTACCGATGTGACCCACCTGCCGGAGTTCAAGCGGGCCAAGTTCATCGGCCGCGTATTCCAGGACCCCATGATGGGCACCGCCCCCACCATGCAGATCGACGAGAATCTGGCGCTGGCTGCCCGCCGGGGCCAGTCCCGCGGCCTGAAGTGGGGCATCACCAAGGCGGAAAAAGAGCACTATCAGGAGCTGCTCCACGGTCTGGACCTGGGTCTGGAGGACCGCCTCACCAGCAAGGTAGGGCTGCTGTCCGGCGGCCAGCGTCAGGCGCTGACGCTGCTGATGGCCTCTCTGCAGAAGCCCAAACTGCTGCTGCTGGACGAGCACACCGCCGCCCTGGACCCCAAGACTGCCGCCAAGGTACTGGAGCTGTCCGACCGCATCGTGGCGGAGAACCACCTGACCACCATGATGGTCACCCACAACATGAAGGACGCCATCGCCCACGGCAACCGGCTCATCATGATGTATGACGGCCGCATCGTCATCGACGTCTCCGGCGAGGAGAAGAAGAAGCTGACCGTCCCCCAGCTGCTGGAGCTGTTCAGCAAGGTCAGCGGCTCCGACGAGGCCGATGACAAGCTGCTGTTGTCCTGAGCATCCGAAAGCACGGCGGACAGGTCCCCCTGTCCGCCGTTTTCTACTTGATCTGAAAGGAGTTTTCCCATGAAATTGGTGACCTTTTTGCAGGACGGCCGGGAATCCGTCGGCGTTCTGACAGCCAATGAAACCGCAGTCCGCCCCCTGCCCTTTGCGGATATGAACACCCTGATTGAAGCCCCCCGGGACCATCTGCTTTCCGCCGTAAAGGCAGCGGATATCTCCCTGCCCCTGTCCACCGTGACCCTGCTGGCTCCCATTCCCCGGCCCCGGCAGGATGTGATCTGCCTGGGCATCAACTACAAGGCTCACGCCGCCGAGTCCACCCACTATGACGCCGCCGCTTTCGGCGGAGAGCGGCCCGTGCCCATCTACTTCTCCAAGCGGGTCAGTGAGGCCGTTGGACCGGAGGGCTTCATTGAGAGCCATCCCGGCCTGGTGCAGCGGCTGGACTACGAGTCCGAGCTGGCGGTCATCATCGGCAAAACCGCGAAGAACGTGAAGGCTGCCGATGCGGCGGACTATATTTTCGGCTACACGGTCCTCAACGATGTCTCCGCCCGGCTGCTGCAGACCACCCACAAGCAGTGGTACTTCGGCAAAGGCCTGGACGGCTTCACCCCCATCGGCCCCTGTATCACCACCGCCGACGAGATTGCCTTCCCGCCCGCCCTGCGCATCTCCTCCCGGGTCAACGGGGAGCTGCGTCAGGACTCCACCACAGACCTGCTGATCACCGGCATCGCTGACATCATCCAGGAGCTGTCCGCCGGCATGACGCTGCTGCCCGGCACCATCATCGCCACCGGCACCCCTGCCGGCGTGGGCATGGGCTTTGACCCGCCCAGGTTCCTGAAGCCCGGCGACGTGGTGGAATGCATTATCGAAGGCATCGGCACCCTGCGGAACACCGTCCGGTAATCACGTTAAAACGCCCAGCGGCACAGCCGCTGGGCGTTGTTCTGTCTTATGGGATCAGTAGCCGATGATCAGGCCCTTTTCCATGGCATAGAAGCTGGTGAGGCCCCGGCAGGAAATCACATCCACGCTCTTCACCGGCAGGTCCGCCAGAATGCGCTCCTTCAGCTTCAGGGCTCCGGTGATGTTTTCGCAGTGGGAGATCACCACTTCGGCCCCGGCGCAGTCCTTGCTGTCCCGCATAAGGGCGGTGATGGCGCTGTAGGTCTTGGACTCGCCCCGGGCCTTGTCCGCCACATGGATGGTGCCCTGGGGGGTGGCGTCCGCGATCACGTGGATGCCCAGAGAATGCAGCAGGGTGCCCACCAGGGGGCGCATCCGGCCGTTTTTGATCAGGTTATCGAAGTTCTCCAGAGTAAAACAGGTCCGCAGGGCAGCCTGATACAGCCGCAGCTGGGCGCAAATACTGCCGAAGTCTCCCGTGGTATCCGCCTCCATCAGCTCCTTGGCCTTCCGGATCAGCAGGACCATGGCCCCCGCCGTGGCTTTGGAGTCAATGATGCATATCTCCTTCTCGGGATGCTCCTCCAGCACCATCTCCCGGCCCAGGACGGCGGCGTTGTAGGTGCCGGAGAGGTTGGCCGAAATGGTGAAGCAGACCGTCTTGTCCCCCTTTTCAAAGGCCCGTGCAAAGGCGGCGGGAGAGGGACAGGCCGTGGTAGAAGCCGTCTTTTCACCCGCCATAGCGGCCAGCATCACCGGGACCTCCAGCAGATCATTGTCCACAAATTCCTGACTGCCTACCTGGATGCGCAGAGGAACCAGCTCGAATCCCACCTTGTCGCTGGAAAAATCCTCCGTCCGCAGGTCACAGCTGCTGTCGCTGACGATATTCCAAATCATATCTTTCTCCTTGTAATATGGTATTTGATATTATATTTACATCATACCCCTGTCCGCACGGTTTGTCAATGACAAGATATGCGGTTTCCGCCACGTTCCGGCCTGATTCTTGACATTCTCCGGGAAGTATGCTATGGTCATATAGTTCTTTTTAAAACTGTTTTATATTAAACCAAAAAGAAGGGTCGTCTATGCCTGCCAATTACACCCGGCTGCTGCAATTTTCCCAGCAGTTCGGCAAATTCTACGCATATCAGTTCACACCCCTGCTGGAGCGGACCGGCCTGACCATGCGGGAGGTCCATGTCCTCCTGTTTCTGGCCAACAACCCGGACTACGACACTGCCCGGGATGTGTCGCTTTACCGGGGGATGTCCAAATCCCAGGTCTCCCAGGCGGTGGAGCTGCTGTGCGCGGGGGGGCTATTACAGCGCACTCCTGACGGGGCGGACCGCCGCATGGTCCATCTCTCCATCACCCGTGAGGGCCGGCCCCTGGCACGGGAGTGCCAGGAGCTTCAGGAGCGCTGCGGCGCCCGCCTTCTGGATGGTCTGGCCCCGGAGCAGGTCCGGCAGCTGCGGGAGCTGCTGGAGACCGTTCTGGACAATGGCTCTCATTTAGTAGAGGAGGCTTCTCAATGAATCAACGATCCGTAGACCTGGGCAGCGGCAATGTCCGCAAGCTGATGTTTTCCCTGGCCCTGCCTACCATTCTCTCCCAGATCGTCAACATGCTCTACAACCTGGTGGACCGGGTCTACATCGGCCACATGCAGCCGGTGGACACGGTGGGCGCCCTGGCCCTCACCGGCGTGGGTGTCTGCCTGCCGGTCATCCTCATCATTTCCGCTTTTGCGGCGCTGCTGGCCATGGGCGGTGCGCCCCGGGCCTCCATCTTCGAGGGGCGGGGTGAGTCCGCCCAGTCGGAGCGCATCATGGGCAACAGCTTCTCGCTGCTTGTCTGCGCCTCCCTGATGCTGACAGTCCTATTGCAGCTCTTCGCGGAGCCCTTACTCCTGCTGTTCGGCGCCAGTGAAAACACCATCGGCTACGCCCTCAGCTATCTGCGCATCTATTCCCTGGGCACCCTGTTCGTCCAAATGACCCTGGGTATGAACGCCTATATCACCGCCCAGGGCTTCACCTCCGTCAGCATGAAAACGGTCCTGATCGGCGCCATTCTGAACACCCTTCTGGACCCCATCTTCATTTTTGTGCTGGACCTGGGCGTCCGGGGCGCGGCTCTGGCCACCATTCTGTCCCAGGCCGTCTCCGCCCTGTGGGTCCTGCGCTTCCTGACCAGCCCCACCACCCGCTGGCATCTCCGCCGGGAGAACCTCCGGCCGGTGCCCTCGGTATTCCTGCCCTCTCTGGCCCTGGGGCTCTCCCCCTTCATCATGCAGTCCACGGAGAGCCTGATCGCCGTGTGCTTCAACTCCTCCCTGCTGAAATACGGCGGTGACATCGCTGTGGGCGCCATGACCGTGATGACCAGCATCATGCAGCTTGCCATGATGCCTCTGCAGGGCCTGACCCAGGGTGCCCAGCCCATTGTCAGCTATAACTTTGGTGCCAGGAACGCCCAACGGGTCCGGGCGGCCTTCAAGACGTTGCTGACGGCCTGTCTCACCTATTCCCTGGTACTGTGGACCGTGGTGCAGCTGTTCCCCCGGACCTTCGTGATGATCTTCAACAACGATCCCCAACTGGTGGAATACGCCGCCAAAGCCCTGCGGGTCTATATGGCCGCCACCGGTATTTTCGGCATCCAGATCGCCTGCCAGCAGACCTTCATCGCCCTGGGCAATGCCAAAGCCTCCCTGTTTCTGGCGATCCTGCGGAAGATCATCCTGCTGATTCCCCTCATCTATATTCTGCCCCATTTCTTCGCCAACCAGGCCTTTGCCGTGTTTCTGGCGGAACCGGTGGCAGACCTTCTCGCAGTCACCACAACGGCTACCATGTTCACCCTGCAATTCAGAAAGAGCATGGCGGAGTTGGAGAAATAAGCACCGGCCCCGCTCCCAAAACAGCAGAAAAAGACCTGCCGCAGAATTTGCGGCAGGTCTTTTTTTCGCTTTATTTCTTATCCTTGGGCAGGATCAGGTTCAGCAGCACTGCCATCAGGGTAGCGATGACCACAGGGGACTTGCCGAAGATCATGGTCACAGCCGCCGGGAACTGGCTCAGCGCCGCGCTTGCCTGGGAGATACCAACGCCCAGAGCCGCCGACAGGCCCACGATGGTGGTGTTCCGGGCCGTCAGGTCCTGGGAGGCGATCAGCTTCATGCCAGTCATGGCGATGGTGGAGAACACGGTAATGGTGGCGCCGCCCAACACGCACTGGGGAATGGTGGTCAAGATGGCCGCGAACTTGGGAGAGACGCCTGCCAGCAGCAGGAATCCGCCGGCGAAGGCAAATACTGTCCGGTTCACCACCTTGTTGGTAGTGACGATGCCCACGTTCTGGGAATAGGTAGCCGTGGGCAGGCCACCGAAAAATGCCGTCAGAATATTGCTGACGCCGTAGGCGATAATGCCGCCCTGCAGCTCGTTGTCCGTGGGGTCCCGGTCAAAGCCGCCCACCGTGGTGGCGGTGAAGTCGCCGATGGCCTGGATGGAGTTGATGGCAAACAGCAGGCCCATGGCCACGCAGCTGGGCACATCAAAGGAGATGCCGAAGTGCATGAACCGGGGCAGAGAGAACCAGGCCGCGTCTCCCACGTCCGCGAAGCTGACCATGCCGAAGCACAGGGCCACCACGTAGCCGAACAACATGCCCAGCAAAATGGAGGCCAGCTTGCAGACGCCCCTGGCCTTGTTGTTCAGGAGCATGACCACCGTCAAGGTCAGGGCCGCGATCAGCCAGTTCTGCCAGGAACCGTACACCAGAGCCTCCGGCAGGCCCTTGGCCGCCACGGACTCCGCTGTGTTGGCGGTACCGCCGGCCATGTAATTGATAGCCGTGGGATACAGGGACAATCCGATGGTAAACACCACCGTTCCGGTGATGACCGGAGGGAACAGCATGCGGATCTTCTTCACGAAGATGCCCACCAGCACCGCCACCACGCCGCCCACCAGCATGGCGCCGGCAATGGCGCTCACGCCTCCGCCGCCGGCCACGATGGCCTGCATGCTGGGCAGGTAGGCAAAGCTGACGCCCAGGATCACCGGCAGTCCGGAGCCAAACCGCCCGCCAATGGGAAACAGCTGCAGCAGCGTACAGACTGCCGACATCACCAGGGATGCCTGGATCAGCAGAACACGGTCAGCCTGGCTCAGTCCAATGGCTCCAGCAATGATGATGGGCGGTGTGACGCAGCCAACGATCATGGCCACCAGATGCTGGAGCGCCAGAGAGATGGATGCGCCAATGGGGGGTGTGCCGCGGAACTGGAACAACAGGTCCCGGCGGGACGCGGGGGTCTCCATGGGCAATGCCTCCTTAAAAAATCATTTACCTGTTTATGATAGCACATCGCCCGTTAAAATCAAACAAATTTTTAGTTTTTCATACAAAAATTTTGTATCTGTTTTTTGTGCACCTCCCACAAACATCCGCCCCCATTTTGTCTATCAAACCAACCGACAGCATGAAAAACGGCACGCACTGCCGTGCGTGCCGTTTCCGTATTCAGAGCACCTTGCTGAGGAAATCCTGCAGTCTGGGATGCTGGGGATTGCTGAACAGCTCCTGGGGGGTGTTTTCCTCCAGCAGCTTGCCGTCCGCCATAAACAGCACCCGGTTGCCCACCTCCCGGGCAAAGCCCATCTCGTGGGTGACCACCACCATGGTC
>CAYWYW010000113.1:0-6697 GCA_964462715.1 uncultured Oscillibacter sp. | reverse complement strand
CGAACTGCATGCCCTCCACGACCTCGCTGTAGGTCTCAGCGGTCTTGGACTCCTCAATGGTGATGACGCCGTCGGCGGAGACCTTCTCCATAGCCTCGGCGATCAGGTTGCCGATGAACTCGTCGCCGGAGGACACGGCGCCGACGCGGGCAATGTCCTTGGAGCCGTCCACGGTTTTGGCCTGCTTCTTGACCTCGCTTACTGCGGCCTCGACGGCCTTGGCCATGCCCTTGCGGACCACGATGGGGTTGGCGCCGGCGGCCAGGTTCTTCAGACCCTCGTGGATCATGGCCTGGGCCAGCAGGGTGGCGGTGGTGGTGCCGTCGCCGGCCACGTCGTTGGTCTTGGTGGAGACTTCCTTCACCAGCTGGGCGCCCATGTTCTCAAAGGGGTCCTCCAGCTCCACTTCCTTGGCGATGGTCACGCCGTCGTTGGTGATGAGGGGAGCGCCGAACTTCTTGTCCAGGACCACATTGCGGCCCTTGGGACCCAGAGTGACCTTGACGGTATCAGCCAGAGTGTTGACGCCAGCTTCCAGAGCCTTGCGGGCGTCCTCGCCGCGCTTGATGAGCTTTGCCATAATTGCATTACCTCCAAATAGAAGATTAGAATAAACAGTGTTGCGGTCCCTGGGAAAGGGGCCAGGGGAAACCTGCGGTTTCCCCGGTTCTTTCGCCGGAGGCGAAAGAAGAAAATGAGATCATTTTCGCCACGACACCCTCCAGAGGGGCTTCTCTTGCCCCTTCGGGGCAATTCACCTTCTGTGCGTGGCGAAAATACCCCGACCTGTGCGCCCTTGGGGCGCACACACCAGTGAAGAACGCTTCACTGGTGAGGGGGAATCTAAAGGGGGGACAAAGTCCCCTCTTTACGGCAGTTACTCGACGATCGCCAGGATGTCGTTCTGACGGACGACCACATACTCGACATCCTCCAGAGTGACCTTGGTGCCGGCGTACTGGCTGGTGATGACCTTGTCGCCGACCTTCACGGTCATGACGATGTCCTTGCCGTCCACGTTGCCGCCGGGGCCCACGGAGATGACTTCCGCCACGGAGGGCTTCTCCTTGGCGCTGCCGGTCAGGATGATGCCGCCCTTGGTGGTCTCCTCAGTTTCGACCATTTTCAGAATGACACGGTCTGCAAGCGGGGTGAGTTTCATAATGAATTCCTCCTATAATATAAAAAAATAAACGAATTCAGCGTTAGCACTCAGTCCTTTCGAGTGCTAACGCTGTTATCATAGTACAGTCCTCCCGTTTTGTAAAGGGGGATTTTGACAAAAGTTATGAAGAAACTGTAAATCCTGTTTTTATTCCACGACCCGGGCGGTGGCGTTGGGACTGCACCCCTTGGGGCCGAAAAAGTTCAGCCGCCGGTCCGCCAGGCTCATGACCACCTCCCGGCTGCGGGAGCATTCCCCGTCCACGCAGGTGACGATATCCGTGTTAGACTGGATGCGGACCTCACGGGCGGTGGAGACACGGATCAGGTCAGCGGGCAGCTTCCGGTATTCCCCGGCGGAGTAAGGGGCGAACAGCCGGGCGAAGGTGAGCTTGCTGACTTTTTTGATGAGTACGGTGTGCAGGACGCCGTCGTCCATCCGGGCCTCGGGCACCGGGGTGGAGCCGCCGCCGTAGTAGCGGCCGTTGCACATGGACACCAGGGCGAACTCGTCCTCCAGCAGCTCGCCGTCCAGCCAGACCTTCCAGTGGTGGCCGATACCCCTGAAAAGGAAGTTGGCCGCCACGGAGGCCAGATAGCTGCCCCGGCCGTTCAGCAGGGGAGAGCCGCTGTACTGGTGGACACTGTCCGCCACCTGGGCGTCGATGCCGTTGCAGGCGATGGTGAGGCAAAGCCGCCCGTTGCAGTCGATGAGGTCCAGGGGGAACACGTCCCCGTCCCACAGGTTCTCCGCGTCCCGGAACTTCTCCATGTCCGGGCCGAAGTTTTTCAGAAAGTCGTTGCCGGTGCCGGTGGGAATGCAGGTCATGGCGGCGTTGGGAAAGCCCGCGATGCCGTTTGCCACCTCGCTGATGGTGCCGTCGCCGCCGCAGGCGTAAAGGCGAATCGCTTCACCCGTCTCCGCCAGCTTCCGGGCCATGTCGGTGGCGCCGCCGGGGCGGTCCGTCAGCATGCAGGCGCAGTCCAGGCCATGCTGGTCCCGCAGCCGGTCCGCCAACTCATAGATGCGGGCCCGCTGGTCCTTTTTCCCCGCGCAGGGGTTGACGATGAATACGTGCTTCATGGGGCAGTTTCCCCCTTCGTTCGTTTACAAATTGTATGATTCGACAGAAAAATTACTTTCCGTACTGGAACACGTCGCATTTTAACATGCCGTTGTACAGCTTCCGCTTCTTGTCCGCCGGGCGGCCGAAGCAGCGCTCGAACTCCGTGTGGGAGGAGAGTACCAGAATGCGCCATTTGGGGGGCATATCTTTCATAGCGCGGCCAAAGGCCCGGTACAGCTCCTCGGCCTCTTTCTTTTCCAGCAGCCGCTCGCCGTAGGGCGGGTTGGTCACCAGCTGGCCGTACTCACTGTCCCGGTGGAACTTGCCCGCGTCCGCCACCTCAAAGCGGATGCAGTCCTCCACCCCCGCCAGTTCTGCGTTGTGGCGTGCCAGCTCGATGGCCGCCGGGTCGATGTCGCCGCCCCAGATGTCGTAGGTGCCGTGGAACTCCTTATCCATCGCCTCGTCGGCGGCGTCCAGCCACAGTTTGCTGTCCATGTTCTTCCACTTCTGGGCGGCAAAGCTGCGGTCCAGACCCGGCGCCCGGTTCTTGGCGATGAGGGCGGCCTCAATGGGGATGGTACCGCTGCCGCAGAAGGGGTCGCAGAAGGGGTCCTTCCCCCGGTAGCGGGAGAGGGTTACCAGGGCGGCGGCCAGGGTCTCCTTCAACGGCGCGCCCATGTTCCGGGCCCGGTAGCCCCGCTTGTACAGGCCCTCGCCGGAGGTGTCCAGATACAGGGTGGCCACATCTTTAATGATGGCGAACTGAATTTGATAGCGGCTTCCCGTCTCCGGCAGGGTCTCGCAGCCGTAGGCGTTGCCCAGCCGCCGGGCGGAGGCCTTCTTCACAATGGCCTGGCAGGCGGGGACGGAGTGGAGGGTGGAGTTCAGGGAGTAGCCCTTCACGGGGAACTCGCCGTCCCTGGGGATATAGTCCTCCCAGGGCAGGGCCAGCACCCCCTGGAACAGGGCTTCAAAATCCCTGGCGGGGAAGCTGCCCAGCTCCATCAGCACCCGGGCGCCGCAGCGCAGATTGATGTTCAGCCGGGCGATGTCAGCCATAGTCCCTTCACAGTGGACCCGGCCGTTCTCCGCCCGGACGTTGTTCAATTGCAGGCGTTTCATCTCGTCCGCCACCAGGCTTTCCAGCCCCAGCAGGCAGGGGACCGTCAGTGTCATGGCCCGCTCCTCCTTCACGTACATAAAATAGCAATATCAAAATTAGTATAACAGGAAACAGCACGCTCCGCAATGGGATTTCTCCGCATCGGCTTTTGTTACCGAATTGAAATTGTATTTCCTGTGGGTGCTGTGGTACACTGTAACCAAACAGATGAAAAAAACGTCTTATGTGATGTAGAGAGGAGGAGTTGCCTGTGAACTATATGATCTGGCTTTGGCTGGGCGCCATCGTGTTGTTCGGCGTGGTGGAGGCCCTGACGGCGGGCCTGGTGTCCATCTGGTTCGTGGCCGGTTCTGCGGCGGCCCTGATCGGCGCCTTCCTGGGCGCGGGACTGGGCCTGCAGGTGGCGTTGTTCGTGGTGGTATCCGCGGCGGCCCTGGCGGTGACCCGGCCTCTGGTGCGGCGCTATACGGCGGGGAAGGCCGTCCCCACCAACCTGGACCGGGTGCTGGGGGATTCCGGCAAGGTCACGGAGACCATCGACAATGAGAATTCCACCGGCGCCGTTTATGTGGACGGCAAGACCTGGACGGCCCGCAGCGCCGACGGCAGCGTCATCCCCGCGGGAGCCGTTGTGGAAATTTTGCGAATGGAGGGCGTCAAGCTCTTTGTGAAAAAAATCGAAGAAAAAGTGGAGGTAGTATCATAATGTTTGGTTGGATCGTTCCTGCTGTACTGGTCATTCTGGTGCTGGTGGTGCTCATCAGCAACATCCATATCGTCCAGCAGTCCCGGGCCTATGTGGTGGAGCGCCTGGGCGCGTTCTACTCCGTGTGGAATGTGGGTCTGCATTTCAAGGTCCCCTTCATCATGCGGGTGGCGAAAAAGGTGTCTTTGAAGGAGCAGGTGGCGGACTTCGCCCCCCAGCCCGTCATCACCAAGGACAACGTCACCATGCAGATCGACACCGTCATCTATTTCCAGATCACGGACCCCAAACTGTATACCTACGGCGTGGAGCACCCCATGAACGCCATTGAGAACCTGACGGCCACCACCCTCCGGAATATCATCGGCGACATGGAGCTGGACCAGTCCCTGACCAGCCGAGACATCATCAACTCCCGGATGCGGGCCATCCTGGACGAGGCCACGGACCCCTGGGGCATCAAGGTCAACCGGGTGGAGCTGAAAAACATCATCCCGCCCAAGGAAATTCAGAACGCCATGGAGAAGCAGATGAAGGCGGAGCGCGAGCGCCGCGAGTCCATCCTGCAGGCCGAGGGCACCAAGCAGTCCCAGATCCTGGTGGCCGAGGGCGAGAAGCAGTCCGCCATCCTGCGGGCCGACGCCGAGAAGCAGGCCGCCATCCTGAAGGCCCAGGGCGAGAAGGAAGCCCGCATCATGGCCGCCGAGGCCGAGGCCCAGGCCATTATGCAGGTACAGAAGGCTATGGCCGACTCCCTGAAGCTGCTGAACGAGGCGGCGCCCAACGACCAGGTGGTGAAGCTCAAGGCCCTGGAGGCCATGCAGAAGGTGGCGGACGGCAAGGCCACCAAGATCATCATTCCCAGTGAGCTGCAGGGCCTGGCGGGCCTGGCAGCCAGCGCCAAGACGGTGTTCGACACCGAAGACCCCAAGGCGGAATAACGGAACCGACCCCTTACAGGGCGGCCCAGTCGGGCCGCCCTGTTTTTTTGCGCCGCTCCTCATTGCGGCGGACCAGAAACTCCAGATCGTCCGCCGGAGGGCTGTCCGCCGGGGAACTGTCCGGCGTGATGGCCTGCGATTCCCGCCGCGGCTCTGTCCGGCGCTGGGCGGCGGTGCGGTGGCCGCACTTTTCGGCGTAGGCCGCCGCGTCCCGGCGGATGGTATCCGCCATGAAGGAGAAGGCCATCCTGGTATTTTCGCTCATGCCGGGGTAGCGCTCCCCGAAGCCGGTGATGCCGTCCTCGCCGTTGGCCTCCTTTTCGCCGCACTCCATCAGCGCCCGAAAGAGGATGCCCAGCTGGTCGTCCGGCAGGCCGGCCACCCGGTGGAAGTTGTCAAAATAGAACAGGATACTGCTGCGTTTCACACTCATAAAAGATTTCCTTTCTCGCGGCGGGCAGTCCCGCCATAGATACAGATAGAGGTACCGATCAGGACAGAGGGACAGAACTGGGGACAGATAAAGATATAGTCCCGGAAAAAGAAATAAAAAAAGAAACTTCTTCAAAAGAAAAAGAAAAAGCCGCCCCCGGCCGAAGCCGAAGGCGGCGCTGTTTCATACATTTTGCCGCAGCGTGTACGCGGCGAAAATACCCCGGCTCGGCCGCCTTGAGCGGCGTTCGCCGGTGACCGGTGTCACTGGTGAGGGAGAGGCGGAGGGGGCCTGCTCACCTCGAATTCTCACAGCCGTGTCACAACGGGAATGACCATGGGGCTGCGCTTGGTGTTCTTGAACAGGTAGCTGCTGACGGCGGACTTCACCGCGCCCTTCAGCTCGCCGTCGTCCCGGCTCCGCTTGCGGGAGACGGACTCGGCGGCGTCGTAGGCCACGTTCTGCAGCTCCTTCATCAGGTCCCCGGACTCCTTCACATAGATGAAGCCCCGGGTGATGATCTCCGGGGGGGCCAGCAGGGCGCCGTCGTGGCTGGAGACGGGCATCACGACCACCACCATGCCGTCCTCGGCCAGGCGCTTGCGGTCCCGCATGACCACGGCGCCCACGTCGCCCACGCCGGAGCCGTCCACGTAAATTTCGCCCGCGGGCACGGTGCCGTTGATTTTCAGGGTCTTGGCGGTCATCTCAATGACGGAGCCGTTGTCCGCGATGGCGATGTGGTTGCGGTCCATGCCCATGTCCTGGGCCAGCTGGCTGTGGATCTGCAGCATCCGCTGCTCGCCGTGGAGGGGGATGAAGAACCGGGGCCGCGTCAGGGCGTGGATGATCTTCAGCTCCTCCTGGCAGGCGTGGCCGGAGACGTGGAGAATGTCGGACTTGTTGTAGACCACCTTCACGCCCTTGCGGAACAGCTCATTGATGACCCGGCCCACGGTGACCTCGTTGCCGGGGATGGCGGAGGCGGAGATGATCACCTTGTCACCGGCGCCCAGCTCCACCTGCTTGTGGGTGGAGAAGGCCATGCGGTACAGGGCGCTCATCTCCTCGCCCTGGCTGCCGGTGGTGACGATCACCTGCTTGTTCTTGGGCAGGCCCTTGATCTTGTTGATGTCCATGAGGGTGTTCTTGGGCACCTTCATGTAGCCCAGCTCCGTGGAGACCTTCATCATGTTCTCCATGCTGCGGCCGGTGACGGCCACCTTCCGCCCGGCCTGGGCGGCGGCGTCCAGCACCTGC
>CAYWYW010000112.1:0-6713 GCA_964462715.1 uncultured Oscillibacter sp. | reverse complement strand
CATGCCCATCATGACCGACTGGAAGGAGCGCTTCATCGAGGCCTACGACATCGAGTTCTGCAAGTGGGTCGAGTCCGTCCACGCCGGCAAGCTGACCGGTCCCTCCTCCTGGGACGGCTATGTGGCCTGCGTCGCCGGTGATGCTCTGAACGCTTCCCGTGGCACCTCTCAGTTCCTGAAGGTGGAGACCATGGAGAAGCCCGAGATGTACAAGTAATTCCCTTTGCCCCAGCAAGCGGGGGCTTGCCCAAACGAGCAAGCCCCCGCTTTTATCATACACTGCGCCCAAAGGAGGAAACTCCATTGAAAAAATTCCCCACTTTTAGCAGTCGGGCATTCGTCATGCTCTGCCTGGTGTATATCCTTCTCTGTCTGGCTGCCTCTGTCTTTTACATAAACGCAGGCTTTTGGACATACTTGACGCGCTGGTGTGGCAGAGTCTGGCTGTGTCTGACAATGGTCCTCTGTCTCATGCGCATCCTGCATCGGATTCGTCCACACAGGAGCTTCAAGACATGTTCCTCGCTTTGTATCGCTCTGATCTCCTGCATCCAGGTCCCGGCACTCGGCGCCTGGCTGGCACTTTCAGACGGTAGAAGCACATATTTTTTCAATTCTTCTGCCACACTGATCACACCGCGTGGCGCACTGTTTCATGCCGTGATCCTTCTTGCAGGTCTGGCCTTGCTCTGCCATGACGCAAAGCTGCTGCCAAACGTTGAACAGCCGTAGGGCAAATGCCCTACGGCTGTTTTCGTTCTTTATACTATTTGCCAATTAAAATCAGACATGATTTTAATTCCGTCAGCCGTGGGATTAAAATGCGTTGCATTTTAATTGGAAATTGGTATTATTCTATTTCAATATGTACCGACTCATGGAATTCCGGCTCCACCAGGCCAGGGATCTCCACCGCGTCCGTGAACCGCACATCCTCCACACACTCCTTCAGAAGGCTGACGATGTAGGGATGGGGACGCTCATCCGGACGCCGGGCCGCCACGCACACCACCGCCGTCTTGGGCCGCAGCATCTTCAGCAGCTTCCGGGTGGTGGAGGACAATGACGCGTGGTGGGGCACCTTCAAAATATCGCAGGGAGTGGCCGTGGCCGTCTCCCACATGTGGGCGTAGGCGTCGCCGCCCAGGACGATTTCCTTGCCGTGATAGTACAGCCGCTGCCGCAGGCTGGCCACATTCATAGACTTGGCCCAGTGGATCAGATCATATCCGTTCCGCTCCCCCCGGTAGGCGGCGTCAAACACTTCCTTCTGCCTGGGATACAGGGCTGGTTCACCGAAGAGGACATCCATGGTCAGATCCTCCGTCAGGTGCAGGGTCTCCATCCGGTCTCCCGGGAATTCCACGATCTCCCGGATACGCTCCCCCTGCCGCCGCAGAGGCTGGACATACATGTCCACGCAGCGCAGCAGGTTCCGGGCCGCCTTGGGCAGGCCGTTGTCGCCGTCCGGGTCCAGGGCCGGAGCCTCTGCCGGAGGCGCATAGGGCGTCAGCAGCCGGTCCACCGTCACCGCGTCCAGCACCCGGCTCAGGCCGCCCACATGGTCCCGGTGGAAATGGGTCAGCAGCAGAATGTCCAGATGGCTGACTCCCTGCTGCTTCAGAAAGTCTCCCGTGTAAATGCGCCGGGAGCGGGGATCCAGCTCCTGGGCGTGGTCATCCCGCACCAGGTTGTCATGGCCGCAGTCCACCAGCATGGCAAACCGCTGTTCTCCCTCCTCCATCTCCCGCACCAGGATGGAATCACCATTGCCAACGTTGATGAAATCCAGTACCAGCATACCTGTTCCCCCTGCCCATTTGTTGATAATACGATACCACAGTTGTCCCACAGCGGCAACGAAAAAACACACCTCCCCCTTCCAAAAATTTTTACTGAATTTTGTCATCCTGACGAAGAAAAACGCCCTGTTTTCAACTGTGGAAACGCCCTTGCCAACAGCTGCTATTTTCCTTATAATAATTCCATCAACACGCAGGAGGTCACCATGAAGCAGCAGACAAATATCCCCTCCATGGACGCATGGATCAAAGAGGCAAAGGCCGCTCCCAACGCCGGCAAGGTGGGTATGTACCTGTTCCACAACGGCGTGGTACGGGGCACCGCAAAGGCCCAGGTCCGCCTGGGGCAGCAGGATACGGCGCCCGTCACCGGCATGGTATTCTCCTATGACCAGGAACAGGTGGACGCCGCCGTGGAGGCCGCCTACCGGCTGGAGGGCATCTATTACATCAAGGTCTGGCTCAACCAGGGCGCATTGCAGGTAGGCGACGACATCATGTACGTCCTGGTAGGCGGCGACATCCGCCCCCATGTGGTGAACGGCCTGCAATTCCTGGTGGAGCGGCTCAAGACCCAGTGCGTCACGGAGATAGAGCTGCTTTGAGACAAAGCCGCTTATAAGGGCAGCCCGAGTGCCAACAAATATATCTGCAAAGATTTCAAGGGAGCTGACTTTCGTCAGCTCCCTTGCTCTTATATCCGGATTTACAGCGTCCGCAGGGCGTCCACCAGAGCGGTCTTGCTCTCGGTTTTTTCGTCCTTCATCTTGATGACCCGGGCGGGGCTTCCGGCCACCACGGCGTTGTCGGGCACGTCCTCAATGACGATGGCACCAGCGGCCACCACGGCGTTCTTTCCGATATGGACGCCCTCGATGACCACGGCATTGGCGCCCACCAGGACGCCGTCCTCCACGATAACGGGAGTGGCGGAAGCGGGCTCCACCACACCGGCCAGCACCGCGCCTGCGCCGATATGGCAGTTGGCACCCACGGTGGCCCGGCCTCCCAGAACGGCGCCCATGTCGATCATGGTACCCTTACCGACCACGGCGCCGATGTTGATGATGGCGCCCATCATGATGACGGCGCCCTCGCCGATTTCCACCTTCTCCCGGATGATGGCACCGGGCTCGATGCGGGCCTTGATATTCTTCATGTCCAGCAGAGGCACGCCGGAGTTGCGGCGGTCATTCTCCACCACATAGTCGGTGATCTTGTCACCATTGGCCTCCAGAATAGGAGCCAGCTCGGTCCAGTCGCCGAACACGGTGAAGCTGTTCCCGCCGCCGAATACCCTGGCAGAGCCGAAGTCCATGGGGCCGGTGGTGTTGACATACAGCTTCACGGGGGTCTTTTTCTCGGAAGTTGCGATATAGTTGATGATCTCCTGAGCGTTCATGTGTCACTCTCCAAACAAGATTTTTTGCAGGTCATAGACGCCGGCGGGCTTTCCCGGCAGTAAGCGGGCCATATGCAGGGCGCCGTTGACAAAGATCTGGCGGCTGGAGGCCCGGTGAGTGAACTCCAGTTCCTCGTCGGGGCCGAAGAAGTGGACAGTGTGGGTACCCGCCACGGTGCCGCCCCGCAGGGCATGGATGCCGATCTCATCCTTTCCCCGTTTGCCGCAGTTCCCCTCCCGGCCGTAGACCGGGGTCAGGGCGTGGGCGGGGTCGATGGCCTCCACCAGCAGCTTGGCGGTGCCGCTGGGGGCGTCCGCCTTCTGGTTGTGGTGGGTCTCGGTAATCTCGATGTCAAAGTCCGGCTTCAGGACATCCGCCACGGTCCGCAGCGCCCGGACCAGCACCGCCACGCCCAGGGAGAAGTTGGCGCTCCACAACACAGGTACCGTGCTGCCCAGGGCGAACAGCTCCGCCTTCTGCGCCTCGGTGTAGCCGGTGGTGCCGGACAGCAAGGGTGTTCCGGTACGGCGTACATATTCACAGACAGCAGGCAGGGCCTCCGGTCGGGAGAAGTCGATGACCACGTCCGCCGCTTTTCCCAGTCCCGCCAGTTTGCTCAGGTCGTCATGGCCGAAGGCGGCCACGATCTCGTCCCCGGCAGCCTGGGCGGTGGACTGGATCAGTTTGCCCATTTTTCCCCGGCCGATCAGCACAATCCTCACAGCAGCCCCGCCTCCTTCAGGCTGGCCCGCAGGATGGCCTGGTGCTCCTCACTCATTTCGCACAGGGGCAGCCGCATGGGACCAACATTCAGGCCCATCATGTTCATGGCGCTCTTGACGGGGATGGGGTTCACCTCGATAAAGAGGTCGTTCATCAGGTCCAGATATTTCAGATGGTTGGCCAGGGCCTGGGCCTGGTTGCCGCTCAGGTAATCCGCCACGATCTGGTGGCACATGCGGGGCATGACATTGGCATAGACGGAGATGACGCCGCTGCCGCCGATGCTCATGAGGGGCAGGGTGATGTCGTCATTGCCGGAGTACAGGGCAAAGTCAGGCCCGATGCAGTGGGCGATCTTCATGGCGTAGGACATATCGCCGCTGGCTTCCTTGATGCCGGTGATGTTGGGGTGCTTGCTGAGCTTCTCCACCACGCTGACGGGAATGGAGCAGCCGGTGCGGCCGGGAACGTTGTACAGCAGGCAGGGGATGTGGACCGCGTCGGCGGTCTCCGCGAAGTGGCGGTACATACCCTCGGGGTTGGCCTTGTTGTAGTAGGGTGAGATCAGCAGCAGGGCGTCGGCGCCCATGTCCTGATACTGGATGCTCTTCTCCAACTGAGTAGAGGTGCAGTTGGAGCCGCTGCCCACGATGACGGGGACCCGGCCGTTCACCACCTTGATGGTGTGCTCCACCACGGAGGCGTCCTCCTCATGGCTCATGGTGGGATACTCGCCGGTGGTGCCCAGAGTCAGGATACCGTCCGTACCCTCGGCGATCTGCCGCTCCAGCAGCTGCGTCAGGACCTCAAAATTGACGCTGCCGTCCTCGTGGAACGGGGTGATCATAGCCACGATGGAACCCTTGATGTTTTCGAACTTCATGTTGTGTGCCCTCCATACTTTTTATTTCTGTTTTTCTAAAAGAAAAAGTCGGTAGAGGCACGCTCCTACCGACAGTACATGCACGCCCGATGGCGTCAGGCTCTGTAAGCGGATAGCGCACCTGCGGCCCACGCCGCAGACAGTCCCATGGGTATTCCCCACGGCCCCACTCTTCGTCTGTGCCCAGGCGGAAAGTTCGGCGGATTTGCCCTTCCCACTTTCTCAGCCCGCCGGCTCCCGTGGGTCCATCGCATCCGCGCCTCTATCTCATTTTTCGCTATCATATCATTATCCGCCAGTTGTTTCAATAGAAATTTTCCAAAAATTCTATCCGTTTTTCTGACAGTATGTTATAGTAAGTGCAATAAAATTCCCTCAAGGAGGTCCCCTGCATGTCCCAACCTGTTGTTGATCACCGCCGCGCCCTGCACCAGATCCCGGAACTGGACAACCAGCTGCCCGAGACCGCGGCTTATGTTCGTTCTGTTCTGGCACCTCTGGGCTGCGCCCTGTCCAGCCCCATTCCCGGCAGCGTCTGCGCCTTTTTTGACGCCGGGAAGCCGGAGACCATGGCCTTCCGGGCGGATATGGACGCCCTGCCCGTAACGGAGTGCACCGGTCTGCCCTACGCTTCCACCCATCCCGGAAAAATGCACGCCTGCGGCCACGACGGCCACACCGCCATGGCCCTGGCCCTGACGGAATATGTGTCCGCCCACCTTCCGGAGCTGCCCCGGAACGTACTGTTCCTGTTCCAGCCCGCCGAGGAGACCACCGGCGGCGCCAAGGGGCTGTGTGAGAGCGGTATTCTGGAAGCCCATCACGTCACCCGGGTCTTTGGCCTGCACCTTTGGCCGGGACTGGAAGCCGGTCAGGTTTTTACCCGCCCCGGCCCTCTCATGGCCCGGGCCAACGAGGTGACCGTCACCGTCACCGGCAAGAGCGTCCACCTATCCCGGGCCAGTCAGGGCCGGGATGCCCTGACGGCAGGTGCGGAATATCTCCGCCGGACCTACGCCATGGTGGATGCCCTGCCGCCGGAGGAGCCGAGAGCCTTCCTGTTCGGTAAGATGACCTCCGGCACCGTCCGCAACGCCGTCAGCGGAAAAACGGTGCTGGAGGGGAGCCTCAGAACTTACCGGGAGAATACCTACCATTTCTGTAAGGAACATCTGGAAGCCATCGGGCGGGATATCGCCGCCGAAACAGGCTGCGGCGTGGAGGTCTATCTCAATGAAGGCTATCCGGCAGTCTGGAACCATGAGGGGCTGTACGAAACGGTCTGTTCCCAACTGGGCAAAGACGCTCCCAGCCTGTTGGACGCCCCGGCCCTGGCGGCGGAGGACTTCTCCTTCTATCAGAAGGCCGTTCCCGGCGTGTTCTTCTTCCTCGGTGCCGGCAACACCCCGGAGCTTCACGCGCCGGACTTTTGCTTTGACGACGAGGCCATCCTGCCGAAGGGCGTGGCGTTTTTGAAGGAGCTGCTTTTCATGGCGTGAGATGTCCCCCCTCGGAAAACGGGAGATACATCCTCCATTTTCTTTCGTCTTGTCGAAAAAGAATGCGCCGTGCCCGGTGGAAGAAAAAGGCGCTCTGGCAGATCAACTTGACACCGTTGTGTCAAGTTGCCCGCAAGTACGGGGGTTGTTCCGGTCGGTGCGGTGGAAATCCGCAGTCCCGCACCGGGTGCGCCCTACACAGTCAAAACAGGGATGCCCTGCCGCCGCAAGCTGAAGCTACCGATTTGCTTTCGAGACGGTAAACGCATGGACCATCGTCTCTTTCTGCTGCCGCTCCTGCGTATCTGCGTAAATCTCCGCAACCTGCGGTTGCGGCATTTGACAGCTTGAAATGGTGGTCTTTTCCCGTCCGATCTGGTACCCTGGTTCCATCAAGGCAAGG
>CAYWYW010000111.1:0-7047 GCA_964462715.1 uncultured Oscillibacter sp. | reverse complement strand
AAGGAAAAAGCGAAGGCTGTAACACCCTCGCTTATATATTACTAATCGGAATTTGCAGAGGGATGGCTCCATGATACTTGAAACAGAAAGACTGATCCTGCGTCCTTTCATTGAAAGTGATGCGGCAGATGTGCTGGAATATTTAAGAGAACCGGCAGTAAACTGCTTTGCCGGCATGAAGCTGCATTCTCTTGAGGATGCCGAAGCAGAAATGAAAAAAAGAGCCGGCGAAACCGAATACTATTTTGCCATTGTCCTGAAGAATACGGGCAAGGTCATCGGGGAGATCGACGCCTACCCGGAGCGTGGAGAACCACACGATACGACTTCGGCATTTGACACGTTCAGCCCGTGCTGGATGCTGAATGGAGCTTATCAGGGAAAAGGCTATGCGTATGAAGCGGCTCGCGCCTTCTTTGATTACCTGTTTCGCGAGAAGGGCGCAAGGCGTATCTATGTGTATACCGAGGATTATAACCTGTCGAGTCAGCATCTTTGCGAAAAACTCGGTATGCGCAGGGAAGGATTCTTTAAGGAGTTTGTATCCTTTGTCAATAACCCTGACGGAACCCCCCGTTATGAAAACACCGTACAGTATGCCATCCTGAAAAAAGAATGGCTTTGATAACTTCCGGTTGATCGGGCAGTCCTGCTTTTGGGGCTGCCCTTTTGCGCAGGCAGGAACCGGGCAAAAGGGAAATCTCATGTTCCCGCGGCGGGGCGCATAGGATGGAAGGACAGGCTGCGGAACGAAAGCGAGGAGACCTTATGAAGCGAAATCATCCGGTCCGGCAGAGCATGGCCGTCTCAGGCCTGCTGCTGGCGGCGTTGTTTTTACTGCCCCTGGCGGTGATCGTCCCCTTCCGGGAGGAGCTGTTCGGACGGGAGACCCCGGTGGACGAGACGGAGGGGGAGCCCTTCGTCAGCGGAGAGCTGGACGCCCGGACCACGTTGAAGGTCCTGAACGGGGACACCGTGGAGGAGATGGACCTGGGGACCTATCTGGTGGGCGTGGTGCGGGCGGAGATGCCCGCCTCCTTTCATCAGGAGGCCCTGAAGGCCCAGGCGGTGGCCGCCCGGACCTACACCCTCCATAAAATTCAGAGCGGCGGGAACCACGGGGACCAGGCGGACATCTGCACGGACTCCACCTGCTGCCAGGCCTACATCAGCGAGGACCGGGCCAGGGCCAACTGGGGCGGTGACGCCGATGACTATGAGGCCAAGGTGGAGACCGCCGTCAGGGAGACCGACGGACAGGCCATCCTGTACGGCGGCGTGCCCATCCTGGCGGTGTTCCACTCCTCGTCGGCGGGGCTGACCCGGACCGCCGGGGAGGTCTGGCTGAATGACCTGCCCTACCTGCAGGCGGTGGAGTCCCCGGAAAAGACGGACCGCATCCCCAACTATTACAGCCGTGTGGAATTCACGGAGGCGGACTGTAAGGCAAAGCTCCTTGCCGCCTTTCCGGAGGCGGATCTGTCCGGTCCCGTGAGCGGCTGGCTGAAAAACGCCGTCACCGACAGCGCCGGCAGCATGGAGACGGTGGAGGTGGGCGGCGTCACCGTGAAGGGCGCACAGGTCCGGTCGGCCCTGGGCCTCCGGTCCGCCTGCTTTGACTGGGAGGTACAGGACGGCAAGCTGGTATTCTACGTCACCGGCTACGGCCACGGCGTGGGGCTCAGCCAGTACGGCGCCGACAAAATGGCGGAAGAGGGGGCGGACTACCGGGAGATCCTGACCCACTACTATACGGGCGTCACCGTGGACAGCTATCTGCCGGGCTGACGCTTTACAACCGCCGCGTCACTGTGATAAAATAAACTATTCAGGAAATGAAGAAGGGAGGACCCGCCATGAAAAAAAAGCTCACCGCACTGCTGTGCTGCGCGCTGCTGCTGTTCCAGCTGGCGGCGCCCCAAAAGGCGGAGGCGGCCAATTACGTGTATTTCGTGGCGGCGGGCGAAAACGTGCTGCCCCTGTCCGATGCCACCATGCCCTTCTGGAGCGGAGGATACCTGTACATTGCCAGCTCCATCTTCACCGGCATTGCCCGGGAGGCGCTGGACATCGGCCGCAGCCGCAACGACAAGGACAAGCTGGTGGTGCTGTACAGCGGCAGCCGTGCCAGGTCCCTGTGGTTTGAGTGGGAGAAGAACTACGCCCATGACGTGGACGGCAATGTTTACTACCCCGGCGCGATCTACCGGAACGACGAGGTCTATGTGCCGGTGTCTCTGGTGGCCCGGTTCTTCGACCTGCAGTACAGCGTCAACAAGGTTAACAGCCGGGTGAACGGAGAACTGATCCAGGGCGATCTGGCGTGGATCCGAAAGCCGGGCAATATCCTGACGGACAAGTATTTCATGGACGCGGCCTCCTCCGTCATTGTTAACCGCTATGAGGCATATCTGAAGGATAAGGAAAAGGAACAACAGGGCACCTCCACGCCCGGCACACCCCAGCCCCCCACCGGCGTGGATATTGAGGGCAAACGCATCTATCTCTGCATGACCGCGGGAGAGAGTACGTCGTCCCTACTGGATACTCTGGACCGCTACGGCGCCCAGGCGGCCTTTTTCTGCACGCCGGAATTTCTGGAGCAGCAGGGGGACCTGCTGCGGCGCATGACAGCCACGGGCCAGACCATCGGCATCCTGGCGGACGCCGGAGACGGGACATGGACCGTGGAGGAGCAGCTGGAGGCAGGCAACCGGGCATTGGAACGGGCCACCTGCGGCAGGACTCGGCTGGTCCGGGTGGAGAACGGCGACGAGCAGACCTCCCAGCGGCTGGGAGAGGCGGGCTACCGCTGCCTGGAGCCGGACCTGGACCGCTCCGGGTATGACCTGCGCAGCGCCTCCAACGCCGACAGCCTGCTGCGGCGGGTGCTGGCCCGCCGGGGGGACGATGTGACTGTCTGGGTGGCGGACCGGGCGGACGCCCTGGGCCTGCGGTACTTCCTGGCGGACACGGAGAGCGGCGCCGGCCGGTGTCTGGCCTGGACGGAAACGACTTAAATTTTACAGAATATTCAACACCCGGAAAAATACCGGGGTATAATGGAATCAGAAATCTGCAAAACTGGGAGGGAGCGTCATGGGACGTAATATTCTGGTAGTGGAGGATGACCGGAACATCTCCGATCTGATCCAGATGTATCTGGTGAAGGAGGGCTTCGATGTGCGGATCGCCGGGGACGGAGGAAAGGCCATCGAGGAATTTCAGAAGGGGATCCCGGACCTGATCCTGCTGGATATCATGCTGCCCGTTATGGACGGCTGGGCCGTCTGCGCCAAGATCCGGGAGACCAGCAAGGTGCCCATTATCATGCTGACCGCCAAGAGCGAGGTTTTTGACCGCATCCAGGGCTTGGAGATGGGTGCCGACGACTACATCGTGAAGCCCTTCGAGATGAAGGAGCTGATCGCCCGCATCAACGCTGTCCTGCGGCGGACGGAGATCCCCAACGACACCAGCAAGCGGCTGACCTTCGACAAGCTGGTCATCGACCTGGACTCCTACGAGCTGATCGTGGACGGCAGGAAGGTGGACACCCCGCCCAAGGAGCTGGAGCTGCTGTACCACCTGGCCGCCACTCCCAACCGGGTCTATACCCGCAACCAGCTGCTGGACGAGGTGTGGGGCTTCGACTACTTCGGCGACAGCCGCACCGTGGATGTCCACATCAAGCGCCTGCGGGAAAAGGTGGAGAACGTCAGTGACCAGTGGGCGCTGAAAACAGTCTGGGGCGTGGGCTACAAATTTGAAGTGGCCGGCGCCAAGACGGAGAAGGCGGAAGCATGAAGAACCTGAAAAACCGGTTCCGGGGTCTGTACTGGCGGCACATGCTGGTGACCGTGGGTATGGTGGCCCTGACGCTGTTTCTGCTGGGGGCGTCCTTCTTCTCCCTGAGCTATAACTACGCCAGAAACCAGAAGACCGAGGAGATCGGCGGCCGGGCCCGGATCCTGAGCCGCCTGTCCGTCAGCTATCTGGAGAGCGGCCGGTATCTGGATATGGAGGAGTTGCGGAACGACCGGGACTTTCAGAAGCTGGCCACCTTCGCCGCCACCGTGTCCGACGTCAACTTCCTGATCTGCGACACCGACGGTCACGTGCTGCTGACCACCGACGGTCAGCTGGAGGGCCAGGTGCTGACCATGCCGGAGGAGATGACCCGGGAGGTCCTGGAGGACGGCCAGGCCGCCCGGCGGGATGACCTGGGGGGCCTGTATGAAAAGAAGCGGTTTATCGTGGGCGTCCCCGCCGTCAGCCCCATCAGCGGGGCGGTGGTGGGCGAGGTCTTCGCCGTGGCTTCCACCACGTCCCTGGACAGCATGTGGCAGGGCTTCATCGGATTGTTCTTCATGACGGCCTTCGTGGTGCTGATGATCTCCTTCATGGCCTCCTCTGTCACCACCATGCGGCAGATCCAGCCCATCCGGGAGATGGCGGCCGCCACCCGGCAGTACGCCGAGGGCAACTTTGACATCCGCATGAACGACTACGGCCGGGAGGATGAGATCGGCGAGCTGGCGGCCTCCTTCAACAACATGGCGGAGAGCCTCCAGCAGACGGAGCGCCAGCGGCGGGAGTTCATCGCCAATATCTCCCACGAGCTGAAGACCCCCATGACCACCATCGCCGGCTATACCGACGGCATCCTGGACGGCACCATCCCGCCGGAGAATGAGCGGCAGTACCTTCAAATTATTTCCAACGAGAGCCGCCGCCTGAGCCGCATGGTGCGGCGGATGCTGGATGTCAGCCAGCTGCAGGCCATGGACCCCCTGCGGGGCGGAAACCACTTCGACGTGTGCGAGAGCATGCGCCGGGTGCTGATCTCCATGGAGAAAAAGATCAACGACCGCCACCTGGATGTGGACGCCGACATCCCCGAGGAGCCCATCCTGGTCCTGGGAGACACCGACATGATCACCCAGGTGATCTACAACCTGCTGGAAAACGCGGCCAAGTTCGCCCGGGAGGGGTCCACCCTGTATCTGGGCGTCACCACCCTGGACGGCAAGGCCCGGGTCACCGTGCGGAACCTGGGCGACACCATCCCCGCCGAGGAGCTGCCCCTGCTGTTCGAGCGGTTCCACAAGAGCGACAAGTCCCGCAGCGAGGACAAGGACGGTGTAGGTCTGGGCCTTTACATCGTCAAGACCATCCTGGAACAGCACCGGGAAAAAATCTATGTGACCAGCGAGAACGGCGTCACCACCTTTACGTTCTCCCTGAGCACGGAATGAGGACACATGGAAGAACGTGATACCCGCGAGATCGTGGAGGTCTACCGGCGGCCGGATCACAGGGAAGTGGTGGAGGTTTACAGCCGCCCCCTGCCCGGATATGCACAGCAGGCGCCGGAACCTCCGGTGAAGCGGAAGAGCCGGAAGGGCCTGTGGATCTTTCTGGCCTGCCTGGCGGCCATCGTGCTGCTGGCCGTGGCCGGACGGCTGCTGGCGGACTGGCTTGCCCCGCCCGCCGATGACCGCTTTGAATGGGGCCTTGAGGAGAAATGGGAGACCGAGAGCAACAGAGACATCACCATCCCCGCCAGCCCGGTGGGCCGGGGAGGACGGCTGTCCCTGGCCCGGGACCACGGGGCGGTTCTGACGGCCCAGGAGGTGTACCGGCAGGTGAATCCGTCGGTGGTGACGGTCATGGCGAACCTGGGAGGGTCCATGTCGGTGGGCACCGGCGTGATCTTCACGGCGGACGGCTATATCGTTACCAATTACCACGTGCTGGAGGGCGGCTCCCAGTGCTATATCAGCCTGGATACCGGCGAGATGTATGATGCCCGCTATGTGGGCGGCGACGCCGGAAACGACCTGGCAGTACTGAAGATCGACGGCATGGACCTGCCTGCGGCCGAGTTCGGGGATTCGGACCTGCTGACGGTGGGCGATAAGGTGTACGCCATCGGCAACCCCCTGGGGGTGGAGCTGCGGGGCACTCTGACGGACGGCATTGTGTCTGCCATCAACCGGGACGTGTGGGTGGACGACCGCACCATGACCCTGATCCAGACCAACGCCGCCCTGAACTCCGGCAACTCCGGCGGTCCCCTCATCAATGAATTCGGTCAGGTGGTGGGCATCAACGTCATTAAAATGACCTCCCACTACTCCAACGTGGAGGGCCTGGGCTTCGCTATCCCTACCGCCTCCATGGAGCGCATCGTCAACGACCTGCTGACCTACGGTGAGATCAAGCCGGAGCCCCTTCTGGGCGTGTCGGTCATGCGGACCGCCGAGGAGGCGGAAAAGGGCGTCTGGGGCCTGCGGGTGGATTCCGTGACCCCCGGCGGCGCGGGTGACCTGGCGGGCATTCAAAAGGGCGATTTTCTCCTTACCGCCGACGGCGACGCGCTGACCACCAGCCAGGACCTGCTGCGGGTGCGCCGCCGCTTCTACGTGGGCGGGAGCCTGGGCATGACCCTCTGGCGGGACGGTCAGGTTCTGGAAGTGATCCTGGAGCTGAAAGACGCCGTGGAGGAGGAGCCGGAGACGGCCCCCTGGTACGCCGAGTGACACGCAAAGACAGAAAAAAGCATCCCCATGGCTACGGCCATAGGGATGCTTTTTGTTATTGTTAAATGAAAACCACGGGCTATGCCCGTGGTTCAAAAAGGCTATGCCTATGCGCAGAAAAGATAAACCTCCTTCGATAGAATGAGATTAGGTTGGCCGACCGCATCTCAAAGAATCGAAGGAGGAATATCAGTGTTTAAGAAAAACGAAGAACCAGAAGGTCTATGGCATACAAAGCGGAATTGTAAGTATCACATAGTCTTCGCACCAAAATACCGTAGGCAAATCATATATGGGCAGATAAAAGCAGATATCGGAGTCATCATTAGGAAACTGTGCGAATACAAGGGCATAGAAATTATAGAAGCAGAGGCATGTCCAGATCACATTCATATGCTCGCAAGTATTCCGCCGAAGTACAGTGTATCACAATTTATGGGATATCTCAAAGGGAAAAGTTCTCTGATGATCTTCGATAGGCATGCAAACCTAAAGTACAATA
>CAYWYW010000110.1:0-7050 GCA_964462715.1 uncultured Oscillibacter sp. | reverse complement strand
TACCGGACCGGCTCCACGATCATCAGGTGCACGTCCAGGAACATGTCCGTCACCTTGCGGATGGACTGGAGGACCGGGAGGCCGATGGAGATGTTGGGGACGAACACGCCGTCCATCACGTCCACATGGACATAATCGGCGGTGGAGATGCGGTGGATATCCCGCTCCAGATTGGCAAAATCAGCGGAGAGGATGGAAGGAGCAATTTTGATCATGTGAAAGCCCTCTTTTCTGTCGGTTTGGCGGCGGCGGAGTCCGGACAGGTCCCACAGGCCCGGTGACGGAAGGATGCGGGGCCGCATAGGATGGTGCAAGCGGCCGGGACGCCCCCAGTCAACAGCTCCGCGCAGCGTCCGCCCCTGGGCATGGCGCCGCCGCTTTTTTGAATATAGAGAGCCGGTGGGTCCGCCTGCCGGCTCCCATTTTATTAAAGTTAGTGTATCAAACTCCGCCCCCAAAAGCAACCGGGCGGGATAATTTTTGCGGATGTGGCAAAAGCCACTTCCTCTGTTAGAATATCGTGATATTCTAATATCACCGAAAAAACTGAGAAAGGGGCGGCAGACCATGGAAAACCGCATAGACTACCAGGAGCAGGCGGAGCTGCTGAAGGCCCTGGCCCATCCGGCCCGCCTGCGGATCGTCCACAGCCTGCTGACCGCGGGCTGCCGGAATGTTCACTGCATCGAGACGCATCTGGGCATGAGCCAGTCCAGCATTTCCCAGCATCTGCAGCGGCTGCGGGCAGCCGGTGTGGTGACGGCGGAGCGCAGCGGCAACGAGGTCTACTACCGGGCGTCATCCCGGCATGTGGCCGCGCTGATGGCGGCACTGATGGGAGAGGAGGAAGCGGTCTATGTCCTATGATGTGCTGGTGATCGGCGGCGGACCCGCCGGACTGTCCGCGGCCCTGAATGTCCGGGCCAGAGGCCGCAGTGTTCTGGTGGTCTCCAACCCGTTGGAGGAAAATCCCCTGTGGCGGGCGGAAAAGGTGGACAACCATCTGGGCATGCCCGCCCTGTCCGGCGCGGAGCTGCTGAAAGAGTTCCGCCGCCATGCAGAGGAGGCCGGGGCGGCGTTCCTGGAGGGAAAGGTGCTGAACACCATCCGGATGGACGGGACCTGGTATGTGGGCATCGGCAGCGACATGGAGAATGCGAAGGCGCTGGTGCTGGCGGGCGGCGTGGCCCGGGGAAAGAAATACCCCGGTGAGGAGGAGTTCCTGGGCCGGGGCGTCAGTTACTGCGCTACCTGCGACGGCATGCTGTACCGGAACCGGCCGGTGGCCGTGCTGGGCTTCAGTGACACTGCCAAAAAGGAGGCTGACTTTCTGTCCGGCATCGGCTGTGATGTGACCTATTTCAACCGGCCCAAGAGCTGCACCATCAGCGGTGGCAAGACGGTGGAGCAGGTCACCTGCGATGGCGAGACGGTCCGGGCGGACTGTGTGTTCCTCCTGCGGCCCACCATGGCTCCCACGGACCTGTTTCCGGGGCTGGCGGTGGATAAGGGCTATGTGACGGTGGACCGGAAAATGGCCACCAACCTGCCCGGCGTATTCGCGGCGGGCGACTGCACCGGCGGACCGCTGCAGGTCTCCAAGGCGGTGGGCGAGGGCCTGGTCGCCGGACAGAGCGCGGCGGCCTTCGCGGCGGAGCTGGCGAGAAAGAATCCGTAAATTTATCAAAATAAAGGAGAATGATTATGACGATCAAGCATTTGACCACAGCGGAATTTGAAGCAGCGGTAGAGGCGGCCCCTCTGGCGATGGTGGATTTCTGGGCCAGCTGGTGCGGCCCCTGCAAGATGCTCTCTCCCACGGTGGAGGCTCTGGCGGAGCAGTATGAGGGCAAGGTCCTGGTGGCCAAGGTCAACGTGGACGAGGAGCCGGAGCTGGCCCGGGCCTTCGGGGTCATGAGCATCCCCACGGTGGTGTTTCTGAAGAACGGCCGGGAGTTTGACCGGAAGGTGGGCCTGATGCCTGCCAATGCCTTCACCGCCGTGCTGGACAGCAATCTGTGAGAATGGGGAAAGAGCGCCTTTGGCGCTCTTTCCTTTTTGGACCGGCCGTGTTATACTAAAGCCACATTAAAAAAGGAGGCTTCCCTATGAGCTGTGACAACACCCGTCCCTGCCCCTGTACCTATGCCTGCCCCCGGCACGGCAAATGCTGTGAGTGTGTCGCCCACCACCGGGACCACGGAGAGGGGGTTCCCGGCTGCTTTTTCTCCCCCGAGGCGGAGGCCACCTACGACCGCAGCGTGGAGGCCCTGGCCCGGGACCGGGGACTGCTGACCTGAAAAGGAAAAGGCTCCTGTTTTTTGACAGGAGCCTTTTTTCGAAGATTTTGACATGCGAGGAGAGAACGGTATGCAGCGGAACACGTTGGGACTGGTCCATGAATTTTTGCGGCAGCATGTGAAAGCGGGGGCCTTCTGCATTGATGCCACGGCGGGCAAGGGCCGGGACACGGCTCTGCTGTGCCGGCTGGCCGGAGAATCGGGAAAGGTTCTGGCCTTTGACATCCAGCAGGAGGCCATAGACCAGACCCGGGCGCTGCTGGCCCGGGAGGGCCTGAAGGCGGAGGTGATCCTGGACAGCCATGCCAACATGGAGCGGTACGCCCGGCCGGGGACCGCGGACTGCGTGGTGTTCAACTTCGGCCGCCTGCCCGGCGGGGACCCCCATATCTTCACCCGGGCATCGTCCTCCGTGGCGGCCATCGGCGCCGGGCTTCGGCTGCTGCGGCCCGGTGGGGTCATGGCCATCGCCCTGTATTATGGTGGGGAGAATGGCTATGAGGAACGGGACGCCGTGCTGGAATACCTGAAGACCGTGGATGATCGGGCCTATACGGTGCTTTGCTGCGACTGGGCCAACCGGCGGGGAGAGCCGCCCATGCCCATTTTTGTCTGGAAGGAGCATTGACAGGCGCAGTCCTGGGAAAAGACGGCCTCCAGCAGGGAGACAGTCTCCTGCAGCCGGGCGGGCTCCAGGCCGCCGTAGTTCACCACCAGCGTGTGGGCGTAGGCGGGGTCGGGTTCCGCCGCGTATTCTGATAAGAAAGCCAATTTTACACCGAGGCGCTCTGCTTTTTGGCGGAGCGCCTCGTCGCTTTGGGGGGTGTTCAACCGCAGCAGGAAGTGAAGCCCGGCGTCCTGCTCGGAGAAGGTGACCAGGTGGGCGAAGGCACTGTTCTGGAAGGCCTCGATGACAGCGGCCCGGCGAGTGCGGTATTCCTTCCGCATCCGGGAGAGGTGCTGCTCGTAATGGCCCCCGGAGAGGAACCGGGCCAGAATGTGCTGGTCCAGGACGGGGACAGTGCAGGCGTAAAAATCCAGCTCCTTCCGGTACTGCTCCAGCAGCCGGGGCGGCAGCACCATGAAGCCCACACGCATGGAGGGGGAGATGGTCTGGGAGAAGGTGTTCATGTAGATCACCCGGCCGCCGCTGTCAATGCTCTGGAGGGTGGGGATGGGGCGGCCGGTGAAACGGAACTCGCTGTCGTAGTCATCCTCGATGATGTAGCCGCCCCGGTCCTCCGCCCAGCGCAGCAGGGCCTGCCGACGGCCGATGGGGGTCACCAAGCCGGTGGGATAGTGATGGGCGGGAGAGATGTGGGCCACAGAAGCGCCGGAAGCAGACAGAGCCTCCAGGTCCATGCCCTGCTGGTCCAGCGGCACGGGGCGGCAGCGGACGCCGCACTTGCCGTAGACCTGGCGGATCTTGGGATAGCCGGGGTCCTCCACGGCAAAGACGGCGTTCCCGTCCGGTGCCAGAAGCTGCGCCAGCAGCAGGTACAGGTATTCGGCGCCGGCGCCGATGACGATCTGCTCCGGCCGAACCGCCATGCCCTTGAAGTCCCGCAGGTCGCCGGCAATGGCCTGCCGCAGCGCCAGAAGGCCCTGGTGGGGCGCCGGGGCCAGAAAAACGCCCTCTGACAGCACCTGCCGGGTGAGGCGGGCCCAGGTGGCAACAGGAAAGCGGGAGGTGTCGGCCTGGTTGCGGCTCAAGTCCAGCCGCCAGACGGGAGCGGCGGGCTCCGGGGGGATGGGGGATGGGGCGGCGGCTACTGGGACCCGGTCCACGGGGCTGACGAAAAAGCCCCGCTTGGGCAGGGTGTGGACGTAGCCCTCGGCCTCCAGCTGCTGATAGGCGTTCTCCACGGTGATGACGGACACCCGCAGGTGCTCCGCCAGAGCCCGCTTGGAGGGCAGCCGCTCGCCGGTGGCCAGAACGCCCTCCAGAATGTCCGCCCGGATGCGCTGGTACAGGTATTCATACAGGGGCAGGCCGCCCCGGTCCTCCATGGGATAGGTCAACATGTGGGGTCCTCCGATCTGACCTTATAAAAAAGATAAAATTTGGGTATTTGAATCATATCACGATTCGGATATGATGGCAACATCAAACATCATCCGAAAGGAGAACTTCAAGATGGAACGTGTGATGGAACAAACCGGAACGACTACTGCTTATAAGGTCAAAATGCTGGTGCTGACGGCACTTTTTATCGCTCTGGGCTATGTGGCTACCACCGTGCTGATGGTCCCCTCTCCCACCGGTGGCTACATGAATCTGGGTGACACGGTGGTGCTGCTGGGCGCCTATCTGCTGGGCCCGGTCTACGGCGCTGTGGCCGGCGGCGTGGGTCCCGCTCTGGCGGACCTGCTGGGGGGCTACGGCATCTATGTGCCCGCCACCCTGGTCATCAAGGCGCTGATGGGCCTGACGGCGGCTGTGCTGTATCAGGCGCTGCACAAGAAAGGCTGGGCGCTGGTGGTCTGCGGCGTGGTGGCTGAGGCCATCATGGTGGTGGGCTACGCCCTGTTCGACGGTTTCCTGGCCGGCAACCTGGCTGTGGGTCTGACAGGCATCCCCAGCAACCTGGTCCAGGCTGCCTTCGGCCTTGCGGCGTCCACCCTGCTGGCCCTGGCACTTCGGAAGAGCAGCTACGTCCGCAAACAGTTCCCCCGTCTGTAATACGTTAAGATCGGGACAGACAAACGCCCCCGCGGTTTGAAAACCGCGGGGGCGCTGTACATTTTATGGGAGATCGGATGATGGGCGGATCAGAAGCCGCCCAGGTCATCAGGGCCGTTCCGCCAGGAGTCCTGGCTGTTGGGAGCGGCGCCCGCCCCTACGCCGGAGGTGCTTTTGGCGATCTCGAAATAGCCAAGCTCCACGCACTGATAGGTGGGAAGGTAGAAGATGGCCACGGCCAGCTGCCACAGGCCCATCAGCAGGGTCCAGCCCCAGACAGGCAGGGCGGCGGTGCTGAGAGAGCCGTTGGTCATAAAGGCAATGGTTCCGAAGCCCACGGAGTTCATGGTTTCCGTCAGCAGCTCCCGGGAGAGCAGGCTGCTGTATATCCAGGAGGGGACGGAGGCCAGCATGGTCCAGCCCAGATAGCTGAGATCCAGCATAAACAGCTGGGACTTGTAGCCATAGGTCTGCCGCTTGCTCATATTCAGGGCCTCGAACACGCTGATGCCGGGGTTTTCATAGAGATTGAACAGGGCGAAGCGGTAGCGGTAGGCGGCGATGATGCCGGGGACCACGAACAGCATGGACCAGAGGGCGATAAAGAGGTACATGAGCAGGTTGAGCCCGATGAGCTTTCCCACAAAGGAAAAGCCGTCGAACAATGTCAGGAACTCCGCTCGTTCTCCCCGGCGGATGGCCATGCAGTACAGCACAAAGCCGGCGCCCAGCACCATCCCCAGCAGGGAGGTGAGGATGGAGAGGAAGGTGGACAGCAGGCCGGAATCACCGGCCAGAGTGTCCACCATGCTCAGGACCAGGCTCAACCCCAGATACAGAGCTGCCATGGCCCGGGGGGAGACCTGGGCATCTGCCAGCAGGTCTTTCATGTCGCGTTTCAGCTGCTTGCGGTCGATCAGTGTAGCCATCATAAGGGAAGTCCTCCAAAACAATATGTCGATCCATATAAGTGAACACAGGTTCGAAAGCAGTTTATCATGTTTTGATGAAAGAAGCAATCCCATCGGACAGAAAGGAACACCCGGGCTGAAAACGCCCGGAATGGGACACGTTTTCCGGGAGGGAAATCGTTTCCTACGGCGGAACACCATGGAAAAGCCCTAAAAAATTTGTGAAAAACACAATGTATTTTGGTAAAAAACCGTGTTCACAGTATGGACATTTTTTAATTTTGGGTGTAGAATGAAGCGCAGTATGTGGTAGTGTGTCCGAAGTGCGTTTGCCGCCCGAACCGGTGACGGGGCGGTCCCGCCCTTGGGACGCTATCAGGAGTAAAAATGAGGTGAAGACAATGGCACAAGCTTTCTTTGGCGGCGTTCATCCCCATGACATGAAGGCCGCGACCAATGAAAAGGCCATCGAGCAGCTGGCACCCCCGGCAGAGGTGGTCATCCCCATGTCGATGCACTTTGGCGCACCTTGCACCCCCCTTGTCAAGGCGGGTGACCACGTAAAGGTGGGCCAGAAGATCGGTGAGTTCCGCGGTCTGGGCGCTCCGATCCACGCAAGTGTTTCCGGCACGGTCAAGGCCGTGGAGCCCCGTCCCTATTCCATGGGCGGCAACATGACCTCCGTGGTCATCGAGAACGACTTCCAGGACGAACTGAGCGAGGAAGTCGTGGCCCCCGCAGATCCCGACGCCCTCACTGTGGACGAGATGGTGGAGGCCGTCAAGAACGCCGGTATCGTGGGTATGGGCGGCGCAACCTTCCCCACCCATGTGAAGATCTCCGGCGGTATCGGCAAGGTTGACACCGTTATCATCAACGGCGCCGAGTGCGAGCCCTACATCACCGGTGACCACCGCACCATGCTGGAGCGCCCCGAGGAGATCATCGGCGGCTGCAAGTATCTGGCCAAGATGTTCGGAGTGGACAAGGTCATCATCGGCGTGGAGGACAACAAGCAGAACGGCATTGACGCCATGAACAAGGTCATCGCCGAGACCAACGCCCCCGTGGTGGTGGAGCCTCTGCGCTGCCGTTACCCCCAGGGCGGTGAGAAGCAGCTGTGCCAGGCCATCACCGGCAAGCAGGTGCCTCCCGG
>CAYWYW010000109.1:0-7089 GCA_964462715.1 uncultured Oscillibacter sp. | reverse complement strand
TGGAAGCATGGCGGCAGGCATGGGCTGAGATGTGCAACGCCAAGTTTGCCGAAAAGGGTTTGGACTGCCGCATCGACCATCGCAGCTTTGCCCGTCAGAGGATAGAGCAAATCCCTACGCAGCACGAAGGTCCCACCGTCCGGGCAATGGAGGCAAAGGGCATCCGTACCGACAAGGGCGATCTCAACCGCTGGGTGCGCTCTGCCAATGCCAAATTAAACAATATCCGCCAGATAATCTCCAAACTGCTGGCATGGCTGAAAGAGGTACAGGCAGAACTCTCCAAGCCGCAGGAGCCGCTTATTGTCGATCTGCTGGGGCGGTATTTTGCGGGACGCAATGCCGGAGCGTGGAGTCAGAAAGCCAAACTGGGTAATCTGAAAAGTTACAGCGCAGCCGTCAACTATCTGCATACCAACCACATCAGCAACCTGTCCGATCTGGAATCCCGGCTGAATGGGTACGCTGAAACCGCCAGCAGTCTGAAATCCTCTCTCGCGGATAAAGAGCAGCGCATCAAGAAGCTGGACAGGCTGGTGCAGCTTGCAGGCTTCTACCGGGAGGGTAAGCCGGTCTATGACAAGCTGAATGAGATCAAGTGGAAGAAAAAACGGGAGGAATACGCCGCCCAGCACGAGCGAACGCTTGACCTTTTCTACATGGCACGCAGGGAGTTAAAGCCCTATCTGGCAGATGGGAATAAGATGCCGCTCAAAAGCTGGCAAGAGGAAAAAGCGGCGCTGGAACAGGAATATACCGCCGAAAGGCAGCGGCTTTCCGCCATCCAGCAGGACCTCAAAAGCATCCGCCAGATCCACTACGCCATCGAGAGCATCCGCCATGAGCAGAAGCGCACCGAACAGGCGAAAAACCACAAACACGAAATTGAGATTTGAGAAAGGAATTGCCTATGAAAAATACCGCTATTGACTATGCCAAGATCAACGACGCTGTTATGAAAAATGCGCCGCTTGACACACTCATTACCCTTTGCCGAGGCATTGACCTCGAAAGCTGTTTTGACCCGGTTTTCGAGCCGCCTAAGAGTTTTCTGGATATGTGCAAACGCTATTGGGAGAACTACTATGCCGAGATCATGAAATCGAAGCCAGCCGTTCCCATGTTCTACGCGCAGGGCGAGGACGGAACGCTGTATTTCTACCACGGCAAGAGCCGTATCCAGGTATCGGAGCATTTTAAGCCGCAGGGCAGAACCTACGGGGAGATTGCCGCAGAGACGATCCGCTATGTGGCGCAGGAGGGAAAATCCGGGAAAATCATCGCCCCGGCAAGCTGAAAACTGGGAATCCGCATTGAATCCAGCCCACGCTTATGATACACTATGCTCAGCAAAGTATTGTAAGCGTGGGTTGTTTCGACTGATAGGAGGAAGTCATTATGAAACAACCATACAATACCGCACTTTATATGCGTCTGAGCCGTGACGATGAAAGCTATGGCGACAGCGTGTCCATTGAGACCCAGCGCACAATCCTGCGTCGATTTGCAGAAGAAAACAACCTTCATGTAGTAGGCGAGTACATCGACGACGGATGGTCTGGTACGAATTTCGACCGTCCTAATTTTCAGCGCATGATGCAGGACGTTGAGGCAGGAAAGGTGAACTGCATCGCCAGCAAGGACCTATCCCGTTTTGGCAGAGAGCATATCATGATGGACTATTATCTGGAGTTCGTGTTCCCGGAAAAGGGCATCCGTTACATCGCCGTTTCAGACAACGAGGACACGGAAAAAGGTCTCAGTGATTTCGTTCCTTTCAAAAACCTGTTCAACGAATGGTTTGCCAAAGATACCAGCCGCAAGGTCAAAAACTCGCTCCACGCCAAGTTTTTAGCCGGAGAACGTACCTTTGCCTATGCACCGCTGGGATACAAGCGAGACCCTGATGTGAAAAACCGGCTGGTGATCGATGAGGAAACGAGATGGATTGTAGAGAAAATCTTTGACCTTGCTTTTCACGGGGCTGGGGCTGCTAAAATCACAGGGATTCTTCTGGATGAGCAGGTACCGACTCCGGGCTGGCTGAACTACACCCGCTATGGCACATTCGCCAACATCTATGCAGACGCGCCGGAAAAGAAGCGCTACGCATGGACGGTTGGGCAGGTAAAGAGCATCGTCAAGAATGAGACCTACATCGGCAACAGCGTCCACGGCATTCAGACCAACATTTCCTACAAGAACAAGAAGAAAATCAGAAAGCCGCCGGAGGAATGGCTGCGGATTGAAAACACCCACGAAGCCATTATCCCCAAGGAAGTCTTTGAGCAGGTGCAGGAGCAGATTGCAAGCCGCCGCAGGAAAATGAAAATAGCAACCACGCAGATATTTTCCGGGCTTGTGAAATGCGCTGACTGCGGCTGGTCAATGAGCTACGGCACGAATAGCAGCAACAGCAAGCCATTTCACTATTTTGTATGCACCAACTACCGCCAGCACGGACCGAGGCATTGCGACTGTACCTCTCATTACATCCGCTATGATACGCTCTATGCCTATGTTCTGAGCCGCCTGCAATACTGGTCTGCGCAGTCCGATATGGGAGAAGAACACCTGAAAAGACAGTTACTTCATGCCAACGACCGCGAACAGCAGCGCATGGTAAAAATGCGGGATGCAGAGCTGAAACGGGCACAGAAGCGGCAGAAGGAGTTGGACAGGCTGTTCTCCAAGCTCTACGAGGACTGGGCAGCGGAGCGCATCACGGAGTACAACTTCAAAGTCCTGTCTGAGAAGTACCAGACAGAACAGGCGGAGGTACTGGAAAAGATTGAGCGGCTGCAAGCCGAGCTTGCCACAGAACGGCAGACTGTCGTGAACATCGACCAGTGGATCGGTCTCATTCGGCAGTACGCCCATCCGGAGGAATTGACCGCCGAAATGCTCAACGCCCTGATTGAAAAGATTGTGGTGCATGAGAAAACCGTTGGCGAGGACGGCGAGAAGGAACAGACTGTCGATATTTACTACCGCTTTGTGGGCAAAATCGACTGATAACCAAAAATGTATCCTTTTCTCAGGGAAACGGGCCAGACCGTGCCGGACGCCATCACCGTGGCAAAGCTCTGCCGGGCGCTGAACGTCTCGGCGGATTACATAGTATTGGGCAAGGAACCGGAGGAGGGCGAGCCTGGCAGCGCCCCAGCGGAGCCGCCCTACGAGCCGCCGAAGGCGTGTCCGATCAGCAAGAGAGCGGTTGAGGGGAGCATCTGTCCTGGCTGTGGGTATCCCATGCCGACTCAGCTGCCCAGAGGTCCCAGCTATGCCCTGGTCACGGAGGGCGTTTTCGGAACGGTGGAAAACGACCGGAGAGCCGCGGAACTGATGCAATACTGTGGTTTTAGTCAGGGATATGCCAATACCTGCTGCAAACAGATGAGCGAATACGGCACCTATACGCTGCTGCGGCGAGGACTGAGTGATACGGCTGTGCAGTGGGTTGCCAGCCATCTGGATCAGGACTTGTTCCGCCTGAAGATCGTGGAGGACTGCGGAGAGTCGGATGATATGCTTGTGATCAAGCGCAGGGCCATGGAGCTGCCTGCTGTGAAGCCGAACAAGGAACCTATGGGCTTCGGCGGTACGGTTCTGGCCGTGGCAGTGGGGGTCATCCTGGCGCTGCTCCTGCTGTCCGTGTTCTGAGATGAAGCGGTATATTCCACCCACGGAGGTTATCGCCGCCCTGTACATTCTGAACCGCTTTTGCTTCATCCCGGCTACTACGGGACCGTTGCACCGCCTACTGGCCTGGTATGGCGCGGACTTTCTGGCGGGGGCGCTGATGCTGTGTGTGGTCAACGGCCTACTGGCCCTGATGGGCCATCCGCCCCTGCGGCGGTTCGCCGTGACGCTGTTCCTGCTGGGCTGCGGCCTGTTCTGGGAGGTGGTCACGCCCTTGTACCTGCCCCGTTCCGTGGGAGACCCCTGGGACGTGCTGGCCTGCTGGCTGGGCGGCATGGCCCTGTGGATTTGGGACAGACATGGAAAAACGCCTTCGACCTGATAGGTCGAAGGCGTTTTTATATTGAAAGGAGCGTCACATCACCTGGAACAGGTAAAATTTCAGGTAATTGGTTTCCTCCACGCCCCAGAGGATGGGGTGGTCGCAGCTCTGCTGGCGGGCTTCGATTTGCCGCAGCTGGACGCCGGCGTCGTGAGCGGCGTCGTGGAGCATGGCAATGAATTTCTCCTCCGTGGCAAAGTGGGAGCAGGAACAGGTGGCCAGGTATCCGCCCCGAGGCAGCAGCCGCATGGCCCGGTAGTTGATTTCCTTGTACCCCGTGATGGCGTTGGCTACGGTTTTCCGGCTCTTGGTGAAGGCCGGGGGGTCCAGAATGATGAAGTCGTACTTGGGCGGCTCCTTTTCCAACTGGGGCAGCAGATCAAAGACGTTGGCCGCCACGCAGTCCATGACATTTTCTAGGCCATTCCGGGCCACATTGGCCCGGGCCATCTCCACGGCGGACTCTGATACGTCCACGGCGGTGACGTGCTTTGCCCCGCCTTTGGCGGCGTTCAGAGCGAAGGAGCCGGTGTGGGTGAAGCAGTCCAGCACCGTCTTGCCCCGGGCCAGACGGGCCACCGCCCGGCGGTTGTACTTCTGGTCCAGGAAAAAGCCGGTCTTCTGGCCATTTTCCACATCCACCAAATATTTGATGCCGTTTTCGGTAATTTCCACGATGGGAGACTCCGGAACCGGCGCCCCCTCCAGGGGGAACCAGGCTTTGTACTGGGGGAGTCCCTCCTTGTCCCGCAGGGCCACGTCGTTGCGCTCGTAGACGCCCCGGATGGCCTGCCCGTCCTCCCGCAGAATGCGGACCAGGGCGGGCAGCAGTAGGTCCTTGATGCCCTCCATGCCTACGGACAGCACCTGGACGGAAAGCAGGTCGTGGAATTTGTCCACTGTCAGGCCGGGGAAGGCGTCAGCCTCCCCGAAGATGACGCGGCAGCAGTCCAGGTCCGCTTCGTCCATCACGGACTTCCGGTACTCCCAGGCCCAGCGGAGCTTCCGCTCCCAGAAGGCCTCGTTAAAGCGGTCGTTGGCATTGCGGGAGATGAGCCGGACCCGGATCTTAGACTGCTCCGACAGGAAGCCAGTGCCAAGATACCGGCCCTTTTTGTTCAATATATCCACCAGTTTTCCATTTTCAGGGGTGCCTTCCACCGAGAGAATCTCGGTGTCGTAGACCCAGGGGTGTCCCCGCAGGATGGCGGCCTCCGCCTTAGGAGTGACGGTGAATCTGGGGTATCCACGCTCTGCTTTCATAGGAATATCTCCTTTTTGATGCTCACATTGTTTGACTATCCTATCACATTTCCCGGGGAAATGCCATAGGATAAACAGAAAAGGAGGGACCCATTATGCCCATTATCTATTTGAGCCCGTCCACCCAGGAGTGGAACCAGTACGTCACCGGCAGCGGCTCCGAGGAGTACAACATGAACTTGCTGGCGGATGCCCTGGTGCCCTATCTGCTGTCCAACGGCATCCAGTATACCCGCAACACCCCGGACATGACGGCCGCCAGCTCCATCCGCCAGGCCAACCAGGGATATTATGACTTTTATCTGGCGCTCCATTCTAACGCCGCCCCGGAGGGGCAGTACGGGGAGCAGCGGGGTATCATTGCCTTCTACTACCCCGGCAGCGCCCAGGGCCAGCGGGCGGCGGAGCTGATTGCCGAGGAACTGCGGGTCATCTATCCTCTGCCAAACCTGGTCACGACCCGGCCCACCACGACCCTGGGAGAGGTGCGGCTGTCCCGGGCACCGGCGGTGCTGGTGGAGATCGGCTACCACGACAACTACGCCGACGCCACCTGGGTGGAGGGCCATATGGACGCCATCGCCCAGCAGCTGGCTCGGGCCCTGACCCGCTTTTTCGGCCTGCCCTTCATCTATCCCATGAATCCGGAGACCGGGACGGTGTCCGTCAGTTACGGTACCCTGAACCTCCGCAGCTACCCATCCTCCACCGGCACCATCATCGCCAACATGCCCAACGGTGCCTCTGTCCGCATCTATGGCGAATGGCAGGGCTGGTACGTGGTGCATTACCAAGGATATGTGGGTTACGCCGCGGCGGCCTTCATCGACACCTGAGGTATTTTGCGGGAGAAATAGCACCGCTTTCCGAAAAATGACAGGGTAAAACGACGGTTTTCCTTGACACTTGCCCTGTAAACGATTAAACTAGAAAAGGATAATTATCGGATGGTATCAGGGGTGCCTTCCGGTCGTTTTCTATGTTATCGCACCATCTGTTTGATAAGAGACAGCACGCCGCAAATGGCGGTGTTTTCGCCGGCCTGGCGGCAGTGATGGCCGCTTATTTGGCTGATGGTAGAGGATCGATACCGAAAATAAAGTGAAGGAGACATAGCCGCATGGTACAGATCGTTATCACCGCCCTGATCGGGCTGGTGGTCGGCGGCGTCATTTGCTTCCCACTCGGTATTCGCTATCGGAAGAACGTGTCCGAAAAGGAAATCTCCAGCGCTGAAGAAGAAGGAAAGCGTATTATCAACGAGGCCATCAAGAGCGCCGAATCCAAAAAGCGCGAGGCCCTGCTGGAAGCAAAGGAAGAGATTTTAAAGAGCCGCAGCGAGTACGAGAAGGAAGAAAAGACGCGCAGAGCCGACCTGCAGCGGCAGGAAAACCGTCTGCAGCAGAAGGAAGAGAGCCTGGAACGCAAGATCGAGGCCAACGAGAAGAAGGAAGAGTCCCTGGCCCAGAAGCACGCCGCTTTGGACAAGGAGAACGAGGAGATCAAGATCATCAAGCGCAGCCAGACCGAAATGCTGGAGCGCATCTCCGGCTTCACCGCCGACGAGGCCAAGGCGTATCTGATCGCCCAGGTGGAGTCCGAAGTGACCCATGAGACCGCCCTCAAGATCAAAGAGGTCGAGTCCCGTATGAAGGAAGAGTGCGAGGCACGCGCCCGCGAGGTGATAGCGCAGGCCATCCAGCGCTGTGCCGCCGACCAGGTGGCCGAAATGACCGTCAGTGTGGTTCCCCTGCCCAATGACGAGATGAAGGGCCGCATCATCGGCCGTGAGGGCCGCAACA
>CAYWYW010000108.1:0-7360 GCA_964462715.1 uncultured Oscillibacter sp. | reverse complement strand
GCAACCGGGGCTGCTTCGGCGGCTGCTCTTTCTGCGCCCTGACCTTCCACCAGGGCCGCATCATCCAGGTCCGCAGCCATGAGGCCATCATGGACGAGGCAAAGCAGGTCATTGCGGAGCCGGACTTCAAGGGCTATATCCACGACGTGGGCGGTCCCACCGCCAACTTCCGCCACCCCAGCTGCCAGAAGCAGCTGACGAAGGGCGTCTGTCCCAACCGCCAGTGCCTGTTCCCCACCCCCTGCAAAAACCTCCAGGTGGACCACATGGACTATCTGGAGCTGCTGCGGAAACTGCGGGCTCTGCCGGGGGTGAAGAAGGTCTTTATCCGCAGCGGCATCCGGTTCGACTATCTGCTGTGCGACAAAAACGAGATTTTCCTGCGGGAGATGGTGGAGCATCACATCTCCGGCCAGCTGAAGGTGGCCCCGGAGCACATTGCCGACCCGGTGCTGAAGATGATGGGCAAGCCCCCCAACGCCGTCTACGAAAAATTCCTCGCCAAATACCGGCGGCTCAATGAGCGGCTGGGCAAGAAGCAGTTCGTGGTACCCTACCTTATGAGCAGCCATCCCGGCTCCACGCTGAAGGAGGCCGTCGCTCTGGCGGAGTACCTGCGGGACCTGGGCTACATGCCGGAGCAGGTGCAGGACTTCTACCCCACCCCCTCCACCATCTCAACCGTCATGTACTACACCGGCCTGGACCCCCGCACCATGAAGCCGGTGTATGTAGCCACGGACCCCCACGAGAAAGCCATGCAGCGGGCCTTGATCCAGTACCGCAACCCCAAGAATTACTATCTGGTACGGGAAGCCCTGGAAAAAGCCGGACGGGAGGACCTGATCGGCTTTGGAAAAGAGTGCCTGATCCGGCCCCCGGGAGGAAACCGGCCCTATGCGGGACGCAAAGCGGCCCCTGCCGCCGAAAAGCCCGGCAAAAAGGCCCCCTCAGGACCAAAGAGCGTCCGGGAAAAGGGCCGAAAGCCCACAGGCGGCAAAGCCGGGAAAGCGCCTGTCTCCAAAGGACGCCGTTCCTCCTCCGGTCAAAAGGGCCGCGGGTCCGCCTCCAGAGGGCATGCCGCTCCCAGGAAGTCATCTTCCCCCTCCCGCCGGGGCAAACGCTGACAGAAAAAGGAACGTTCGTTTCGAGCGTTCCTTTTTTTGCAAAAGCCACAAAAGAAGCCGGAAAAATGTCTGAAAACGGCGTCATTTTTTCTTGACTTCAATAGGCTTTTCCCGTATAATAGCCATTGTGTGCGTCTATGACGGACATATATGCGGCAGCATCACGGTAAAGTGCTGCCGCAGGAAAGTAAAAGAAAGAGGAGAAAAACGTGGAAGAGAAGAAATTCCAACCCTACATTCCGGCGGACAAGGTCGTGCCTGAATTCACCGTGTTCTCTGTGATCCTCGGTGCATTGCTGGCTGTCCTGTTCGGCGGCGCCAACGCCTATCTGGGCCTGCGCGTCGGCATGACCGTTTCCGCATCCATCCCTGCGGCTGTCATCTCCATGGGCGTCATCCGCTTTATTTTCAAGCGGGACTCCATTCTGGAGAACAACATGGTCCAGACCATCGGCTCCGCCGGTGAGTCCCTGGCCGCCGGTGCCATTTTTACCATGCCCGCCCTGTTCATGTGGGCCGCCGACGGCCTGTGCGACGTGCCCTCCATGGTGGAGATCGGCCTGATTGCCCTGTGCGGCGGCGTGCTGGGCATCATGATGATGATTCCCCTGCGCTCTGCCCTGATCGTCAAGGAGCACGGCACCCTGGGCTATCCCGAGGGCAAGGCCTGCGCCGAGGTCCTGATGGCCGGTGAGGAGGGCGGCGCCAAAGCCTCCACCGTATTCTGGGGCCTGGGTATTGCCGCCATTTACAAGTTCGTGGCCGACGGCCTGAAGCTGTTCCCCAGCGAGGTGGATTACACCATCGACTCCTACAAGGGCTCCGGCTTCGGCGTGGATGTGCTGCCCGCCCTGGCCGGCGTGGGCTACATCTGCGGTCCCCGCATTTCCTCCTACATGTTCGCGGGCAGCACCATCGCCTGGTTCGTGCTGATGCCCATGATCGCCCTGTTCGGCAGCGATCTGGTCATCTATCCCGCCACCGCCAGTGTGGCCGAGCTGTGGGCTGACGGCGGCACCTGGGCTCTGTGGAGCAAGTTCATCCGCTATATCGGCGCCGGTGCCCTGGCTGCCGGCGGCATCATCAGCCTGATCAAGTCCCTGCCCATGATCGTCCGCACCTTTGTGGCTGCCTTCAAGGATTACGGCAAGGGCGCTGCCGGCGTGCTGCGCACGGAGCAGGACATCTCCATGAAGGTGGTCCTGGTGGTGTGCCTTGCCATCGCCGTGTTCATGTGGCTGTTCCCCAGCATCCCCGTCAGCTTTATCGGCGCTCTGATCGTTCTGATCTTCGGCTTCTTCTTCGCAACCGTTTCTTCCCGCATGGTGGGCCTGATCGGCTCCTCCAACAACCCCGTCTCCGGCATGGCCATCGCCACGTTGCTGATCGCCACCATCATCCTGAAGGCCACCGGCTCCACCGGCGCTTCCGGCATGGTGGGCGCCATCGCCATCGGCTCTGTCATCTGCATCATCGCCGCCATTGCCGGCGATACCTCTCAGGACCTGAAGACCGGCTTCCTGCTGGGCTCCACGCCCAAGAAGCAGCAGTACGGTGAGCTGATCGGCGTCTGCGTTTCCGCTGTGGCCATCGGCGCCATCCTGTACCTGCTGAACGCCGCCTGGGGCTTTGGCTCCGAGGAGTTGGGCGCTCCCCAGGCCATGATGATGAAGATGGTCATCGAGGGCGTCATGGGCGGCGAGATGCCCTGGGCCCTGGTGTTCACCGGCGTGTTCATTGCCGTGGCCATCGAGATCCTGGGCCTGCCCGTTCTGCCTGTGGCCATCGGCATCTACCTGCCCATCCACCTGAACGCCGGCATTATGCTGGGCGGTCTGGTGCGGCTGTTTGTGGAGAAGCGCAAGTACGCCTCCGAGAAGGAGAAGAACGACAGCATCCAGTCCGGTATCCTGTACACCTCCGGCATGATCGCCGGTGAGGGCGTGGTGGGCATCCTGCTGGCTGTCTTCGCCGTGCTGAACATCAACACGGATATCTCCGGCATCATCAATCTGGGCAACATCGGCGGTCTGGTGTTCTTTGCCCTGCTGCTGCTGACCATCATCTTCTTCTGCAACAAGGGCCGGAAAGCTGCTAAAAATTGATGGAATATTCATTGTAAAATAAAGAACTGGGCTATATACTATGGTATATAGCCCAGTTCTTTACAGGAGGGCCGTCATGGCAAAAAAACAGGAAAACTATTTGGAGTTCATCCCGGTCATCTCTGAGAAAAACAGCTGGGACAAGGACGAAAACGGCAAAGTCACCATCCACATGGTCCACCAGGGTTTTTACGCCTGGATCGCCCAGAAATTCTTCCACCGCCCTCGGGTCAGTCACATCGACCTGGACGCCATGGGCAGCTTCATCTTCCCCCTGATCGACGGCAGGCGGACGGTGGGCGATATCGCGGAGCTGGTGAAGGCGGAGTTCGGCAAGGACGCCGAGCCCCTGTATGAGCGGCTGGTGAAGTATATGCAGATCCTGCGGAACAACGGATTCATCTATTACGCCGGAAAGGCCAGGACACCGAAATGAGCACCGGACAGATCATTCTGGGCATTCTCCTGTTTGCCGTGGCCGCCGCTATTCTGTATGCCTGGGGTCTGAAAAAATCCCTGGATCAGCGGGAGGACCTGCAGTGGAGCCTCATGAGCGCCTGCGGCAGCCGGGTGGTAAAGCACCTGAAAAAGTACGGCACCGTCACAAAGGCAGAGATTGCGGAGCTGATCGGCGGGATCACCGTGGGACCCTTCTGGTCCCGCCACAAGATCCGGGTGCAGGATGGCAAACAGGTGGCCGGACAGGTCATCGACTTCCTGCTGAACCAGCAGTATATGGAGCCCATTGACGGCGGAAGCTACCGCCTGAAGAAATAAATCAATCAACCTGTAAAGGAGCAATTACCATGTCGATTTTGGAACATCTGGAGCCCAGGGGCGTATTCCGCTTCTTCGAGGAGATGTGCGCATTCCCCCACGGTTCCGGCAACACCAAGGCCGTCAGTGACTGGCTGATGGCCTTCGCCCGGGAGCGGGACCTGGAGGCCTACCAGGACCAGCTGAACAATGTCATCATCATCAAGGAAGCCACCCCCGGCTATGAGAACGTCCAGCCGGTCATTCTCCAGGGCCACATGGACATGGTCTGTGAGAAGGCCCCCGACTGCGCCAAAGATATGGACAAGGAGGGGCTGGACCTGGCGGTGGAGGGTGACACCGTCTACGCCAAGGGCACCACCCTGGGCGGCGATGACGGCATTGCCGTGGCCATGGCTCTGGCCATTCTGGACGCGGAGGATATCCCCCATCCCCGGCTGGAGGCCGTCTTTACCGTGGACGAGGAGATCGGTATGCTGGGCGCCGTGGGCATGGAGGACGTGTCCATGCTCCATGGCCGCCGGATGCTGAACCTGGACTCCGAGGTGGAGGGAGTCTTTACCGTCAGCTGTGCCGGCGGCAATATGACCAAATGTACCCTGCCCATCCGCCGGGAAGCCTTCGGCGGTGAGGTCCTCACCATCACTGTGGGCGGTCTGCGGGGCGGCCACTCCGGCGTAGAGATCGACAAGGGCCTGGGCAATGCCTGCATGCTGCTGGGCCGGGTGCTGAACGCCTGCGGCCGGGAGACAGAGCTGCGTCTCATCTCCACCGAGGGCGGTCTGAAGGACAACGCCATTCCCCGGGAGGCCGTCGCTGTGGTGTCCGCCACAGATGTCCAGGCGATGAAGGCCGTCTGCGCACGGCTGGACGCCGAGCTGAAAAACGAATACCGGACCACGGACCCGGCGGTGTTTGTCTCCACCCGTGAGGTTGGCGCCGGTTTGCCCATGGACGAAGCTTCCTCCCGCTGCATCCTGACCTTCCTCACCTGTGCCCCCAACGGCATCCAGGCCATGAGCGCCGACATTTCCGGTCTGGTGCAGACCTCCCTGAACCTGGGCATCCTGACCACGGAGGACGGCACGGTAAACGCCTCCTTCTGCGTCCGCAGCAGCGTGGACAGCCAGAAGCAGATGCTGGTGGAGCGGCTCACCTGCCTGACGGAGACCCTTGGCGGCAGCGTGGCCGTTTTCGGCGACTACTCCGGCTGGGAGTACCGCCCCTACTCTCCCCTGCGGGAGCTGCTGGTGGAGGTCTTTACCGAACAGTACGGCCATGCACCCAAGATTGAGGCCATCCACGCCGGTGTGGAGTGCGGCATCTTCGCCGGAAAGCTCCCCGGTCTGGACTGTGTCTCCATGGGCCCGGACCTGACGGAGATCCACACCTGCCGGGAGCGGCTGCATATCGCCTCCGTCCAGCGCCTGTGGACCATGGTGCTGGAAACCTTAAAGCGCATGAAATGACAAACATCCCCACAGCCGTTTGGCTGTGGGGATGCTGCATATCAGGCAAAATACTGTTGGAGCGTCTCCAGATTCCGCTCCATCAGGGAGAGATAGGTGGCGCCGCTCTCGATCTCCGCCTTCGATACGTTGTGGCAGGTGTGGAACATGGCGGTCCGGGTCCCGGTGGTCTCCGCGATGCAGTCTGCCACCATATGGTTGGAAAACTCGATATACCAAACGGTGGGGAGCTGTTCCGTCCGCACCTTCTCCGTCAGATACGCAATGGTGGCCGCCGAAGGTTCTGTCTGGGTCCCGCAGCCCGGGAAGGCCGCGTAATAGTCCAGGCCGTACCGCTCCGCAAAGTACCGCAGGGGGAAGCGGTCGCCAAATACAATGGTCCGGCTGTGCTGGGCATCAAAAAACGTCTCAAACCGTCCATCCAGGTCTGTCAGCTCCATTGCGTAGACCTGGGCATTCTCCCGGTACGTCTCTCCGCGGGCACTGTCCAGTTCCGCCAGCTTCTCACCGATGGCCAGGGTAATGGCCGCCGCGTTGGCAGGGGATGTCCAGACATGCTCGTCCATGCCGGTCACCTCTCCCAGGCCGTGGCTGTCCTCCTCCGGCTCCTCCTGGTGCTCGTCCTCGTCGTGGTCATGGCCCTCATGGTCGTGGTCATGGCCCCGCTCCGCCTGCATGCCCTCCACATGCTCCTCCTCCAGCAGTTCCACGCAGTCCACCATCCGCAGGGTCTCCCCCCTGGGCCGGACCGCCGTCAGGATGGTGTCCACCCAGGCGTCGCTCTCACCGCCGAGATAAAGGAACAGGTCGCAGTTCTGCACTGCCAGAATGTCCGCCGGGGTAGGCTCGTAGGAGTGGCTCTCCACGCCCGGGGGCAGCAGCATGGTCACCTCCGCCCCATCCCTCGCAGCGGCACGGGCGAAGTCGTAGGCCGGGAACACGGTGGCCACGATACGGAGCCGTCCGTCATCCTCCTCCAGGGACGGGTCCGCCGGGGCACAGCCCGCCAGCAGCAGGATACAGCAAATGCACAGCAGAAATTTTTTCACAGAATAGTCCTCTTTCAATTTGAGAATGATTTTCAGATGTACATGATACCACGGGACTGGGCAAAATGCAACCTCTAAAAATTCCGCATTTTTTAGCGGGAAATGCTTTCAAAACCGCAATAGCGGGCGTATACTGGTTACACTTACAACAGATAGGAGTTGTGACCATGACAAATCTGCTGAAACGCATCAAGGCAAACACCCTGTTCTCCGCCATCCTGTATATCCTGCTGGGCCTGGTGCTGCTGCTGTGGCCGGAGCGCTCCACCAGCGCCCTGTGCCTGCTGCTGGGGGCGGTGCTGGTGCTGTGCGGTCTGTCGGATATCTTCAAATTCCTCCGCAACCGGGACGGCACCCTCTACTCTGCCGCACACCTCCTGACAGGCGTCATCTTGGCCGCCGTGGGCATCTGGCTCATGGCCCGCCCCACTCTGATCGCTGTCATCATTCCCCGGATCATCGGCGTGCTGATCTGCTTCCACGGCATCAGCAATCTGAGCGGTGCCCTGACCCTGCGGAAAAACCAGTCCGCCCGCTGGGGAGCCGCCGCCATCCTGGGCGCCGTCACCCTGGCGTTGGGCCTGCTGCTGGTGCTGGCTCCCTTTGAGGCCTTCACCACCGTGGTCCGCATCATCGGCGCCGTGCTGATCTATGACGGCGTCAGCGACATCTGGATCTCCACCCAAGTCACCCAGGCCATCAGGCAAGCCGAAAAGGCCGCCGATGCCCAGCGGGATGCTGTGGACGTGGATTTCCGGGACACTTCGGACCAATAATCAAATCGAGTAGGAGGGGCGGTTAGCCCCGTCCTCTCACACCACCGAGTGTGCCGT
>CAYWYW010000107.1:0-7522 GCA_964462715.1 uncultured Oscillibacter sp. | reverse complement strand
GGGGGCACCGGCAGCGGAAAGACCACGCTGGTGTCCCTGATCCCCCGGCTGTACGAGGCCACCGAGGGCGCGGTCCGGGTGGGCGGCAGGCCGGTGAAGGCGTACACCATGGAGCATCTGCGGGACGCGGTGTCCGTGGTGCTGCAGAAGAACACCCTGTTCTCCGGCACCATCCGGGAGAACCTGCTCTGGGGCGACCCCGATGCCACGGAGGAGGAGCTGTGGGCAGCCTGCCGGGCGGCCTGCGCCGATGAATTCCTGGAGCGGATGCCCGACGGCCTGGATACCGACCTGGGCCAGGGCGGCGTCAACGTTTCCGGCGGCCAGAAGCAGCGGCTGTGTATCGCCCGGGCCATCCTGAAAAAGCCAAAGGTCCTGATCCTGGACGACTCCACCAGCGCCGTGGACACGGCCACCGACGCTAAAATCCGCCAGGCCTTTGCCCATGAGTTGAAGGATACCACCAAAATCATTATTGCCCAGCGGGTGACCTCCATCTGCGAGGCGGACCTGATCCTGGTGATGGATGGCGGCCGCGTGGTGGCCCAGGGGACCCACGGGGAATTGATGAAGAACTGCGAGATCTATCGCGATGTCTACCAGTCCCAGCAGGAAGGAGTGAGTATCGGTGGCTGAAGAGAAGAACATGCCTCCCATGAGACCCGGCGGACCGGGACACGGCCCCGGCGGGCCCAAAGGCGGCTTCCGCAAGCCCAAGGACTTGCGGGGGACCCTGGGGAAGCTGATGCGCTACCTGGGCCGGTATAAGGCCCACCTGGTCGTGGTGGCGGTCCTGTTGGTCATCAGCTCCGCCTGCACGGTGGGCGGCTCTTACCTGATCAAACCCCTGATCAACGACTATATCCTGCCCGGTGATTTCCGGGGCCTTGCCAGAATGCTGTGCGTCATGGCGGCGGTGTATATCGTGGGCGCGGCCTGTTCCTTCGGTTACGCCCGCATCATGGTCCACGTGTCCCAGAACACCGTGGCAAAAATTCGCGCGGACCTGTTTGAGCGGATGCAGAAGCTGCCGCTGAAATACTTTGACACCCACACCCACGGCGAGCTTATGAGCCGCTATACCAACGATATCGAGACGGTGTCCGAGGCCCTGAACAACAGCTTCGGAAGCCTGATCTCCTGCACGCTGAACTTCACCGGCACCATTGTCATGATGATCGTCCTCAGCCCCGTGCTGACCCTCATCACCTTCGCCATGCTGGGGGTGATGCTGTTGGTGGTCAAGACCATCGGCGGCCGCAGCCGGCGGTACTTCGCCGCCCAGCAGAAGGCTCTGGGCGAGGTCAACGGCTATATCGAGGAGATGATCGAGGGCCAGAAGGTCATCAAGGTATTCAACCACGAGAACGCCGCCAAGGAGGGCTTCTACCAGCGCAACGAGGCCTACCGGAAGGCGGGGACCCTGGCCCAGAGCTACGGCGGCGCCATGATGCCCGCCATGGGCAACCTCAGCTATATCAACTACGCCATCACCTGCTGCGTGGGCGGCCTGCTGGCCATCCGCAGCGGCGATCTGGGCGGCCTGGCCGCGTTTCTGCAGTACACCCGGCAGGTGAGCCAGCCCATCACGCAGATTTCTCAGCAGGTCAACACCATTCTCTCCGCCGTGGCCGGCGCGGAACGGGTCTTCGAGGTCATGGAGGCCCAGCCGGAGCCGGACCAGGGCAAGGTGCAGCTGGTGCGGGTCACGGAGGACCGGGAGGGCCATATGACGGAGGCCGGCTTCGATACTGGCATCTGGGCATGGAAACGCCCGGACGGGGAACTGGTGCCCCTCCGGGGCGACGTGCGGTTCGACCACGTGGTGTTCGGTTACGACGACCGCAAGATCATCCTGCACGATATCTCCCTGTTCGCCAAGCCGGGCCAGAAGATCGCCTTTGTGGGTTCCACCGGCGCCGGCAAGACCACCATCACCAGCCTCATCAACCGGTTCTACGAGATTCAGTCCGGCGCCATTACCTATGACGGCATCGACGTGCGGGATATTGAAAAAGACTCCCTGCGGCGGTCCCTGAGCGTGGTGCTCCAGGACACTCACCTGTTTACCGGCACCGTGGCGGACAACATCCGCTACGGCCGCCTGGACGCCACCGACGAGGAGGTGGAGGCCGCCGCCAAGCTGGCGGGGGCCGACAGCTTCATCCGCCGTCTGCCCAAGGGCTATCAGACGGTCCTCTCCGGCGACGGCGGCAACCTGAGCCAGGGCGAGCGGCAGCTGCTGAATATCGCCCGGGCGGCCTGTGCCAACCCGCCGGTGCTGATCCTGGACGAGGCCACGTCCTCTATCGACACCCGGACGGAGAAGCTCATCGAAAGGGGCATGGACCGGCTCATGGCGGGCCGGACGGTGTTTGTCATCGCCCACCGGCTCAGCACGGTCCGCAACGCCAAGGCCATTATGGTGCTGGAGCAGGGCCAGATCATCGAGCGGGGTGACCACGACGACCTGATCGCCCAGCACGGACGGTATTATCAGCTGTATACAGGCCAGTTGGAGCTGGATTAACGCGAAACGCCCGGACTTGCGTCCGGGCGCTTTGCGTTTATGAAAATCTCCACTCGGAAGTGGCGGAGTCCAGCTTCATTTCACTGGCATAGGTCAGCGTGTCACCGTCCTCGGCCAACGTATAATCTCCGCTGATGCGGACAAAGGAGCGGCCGTATTCATCGGTGATCACAGCGGCCACAGAGACAATGTCCCCAACGTTCACAGGAAGCTCCATGTCCGGCAGACGGTAGAAATCGTGGCCCTCAAAGCCGTGGTAATCGTCAGGCTGATCACAGGGCTCCGCCCAGGCCGCCAGATGGCGGTTTTTGAACAGTCCTACCTGAATCGTCTTTACGTTCGGCGGGGCGATGCCGGGGATCCGCTCATAGGTGTCCTCCTGCGTTGTGACATAGCAGTTCTTCAGCTGGATGGTGCCATTTTTACAGTCCATGAACATGAAGTCGTAGTCATTCACTTCCACGCAGGGCAGGGAATCTGTATAAAGGTACTCATAAGTGTCCAGCAGTTGGGTTTGGCGGGTGCCGTCGGGATAGAGAAAAGAGACAGAGAGGGCGATGCCGTCCGTCAGCTGACAGGCCAATGTGGCGGAGAAGCGCTGGTTGAACCCCTCCTCGCCCAGGCTGTTTTGGATGCCTCCGGTGCCGTTATCGGCGGAGAACTTCACCGTCATACCCTCCACGTAGGTTTTGGGTACGGCATAAACGTTGAATACCACCTGGTTTTTCCGGAGATTGGTGTGGACAAGCTCTGTGCCGTACTCCGCCGACAGGTTATTTTGAGCCTTTAAAATTTCCTCCACCCGGTTGGAGATGCCGCCGATCTGGCTGTTGACGGAATATGTGACATTGTTGACGGAATTCTGGAGGTTGTTGTACTGCCGGTCCATTTGGTCCAGCCGGAAGAACAGGCTCCACCCGGCAAAGAGCAGCACCGCTGTCGTAATCACCCAGGGCCACCGCCGCTGGGGCTTCGCCTTGGGCAGTGCGGCAATGTAGCGGTCCGCGATCTCCTCCACCATTTTGAGCTGCGTCTCCGTCAGCTCACCGGAGGAGTGCTCCGGGGCGGCGCCCTCCTCCACCCCCAGCAGCCACCCAACGGACACACCGAAGAGCTTCGATAAAGCAATGAGCTTTTCCACCTCCGGCAGGGCGGAGTCCGATTCCCATTTATAGATGGACTGGCGGGACACCCCCAGCCGGTCCCCCAGGGCCTCCTGGGACAGGCCCAGTTCCTTTCGCTTCTGCGCGATGCGCTGACCGATGCTCATAGACAGGTTCCTTTCTGTGGAAGTTGGCACCAGTATAGCGGAAAGCGGCCCCGATTTCCACCAACCGGGGCCGTTCTTTTTGTCAACCGACGGTTAGCACCGGGGAAAACAGTGCGAATTTGGGGGAAATCACGCTTGAGAAGACCGGCCGCCTATGCTACACTGGGGAACGGAAAACAGAGAGACGCAAAGGAGCGTGAGAGGTATGAAGACGGCGCAGCAGGACCTGACCACAGGCCCTTTGGGAAAGCAGATCCTGGTATTCAGCATCCCGCTGATCCTCTCCAACCTTTTGCAGGTCCTGTTCAATATGGCGGACGTGGCGGTGGTGGGCCGCTTCGCGGGCTCCGTGGCCCTGGGCGCGGTGGGCTCCACCACCATCCTGGTATCCCTGTTCACCGGATTCCTCATTGGCCTGTCCGGCGGCGTCAATGTGCTGGTGGCCCATCATTTCGGCGCCGGAGACCGGAAGAGCCTGTCGGACACCGTCCATTCCGCGGCCCTGGTGTCCGCGGTGGTGGGTATTCTGCTGCTGGCGGCGGGCTGCGGCTTCGCGCAGATGATCCTGGAGGCGCTGCGCACCAAACCGGAGCTGATCGGCGGCGCGGTGCGGTACTTCCGCATCTACTGCCTGGGAATGCCGGCTCTGGCCATGTTCAACTTCGGCAACGCCGTGTTTTCGGCCGTGGGTAATACCCGGCGGCCCCTGTGCTATCTCTCCATTGCGGGCGCCATCAATGTGGTGCTGAATCTGTTTTTCGTCATCGTCTGCCGGATGGATGTGGCGGGTGTAGCCATCGCCAGCATCATCTCCCAGTATATCTCCGCCGTCCTGGTGCTGGCAGCCCTGTTCCGCAGCCGGGAGAGCTATGGCCTGCGGCTGACGGACCTGCGGCTCCACAGAACCCGTACCAAGGCCATCCTGGCAATCGGTATCCCTTCGGGAATGCAGAACGGTATTTTTGCCCTGGCCAATCTCTTTATTCAGATGGGCGTCAACACCTTCAGCGCCACCATGGTGGCGGGCAACTCTGCCGCGACCAATGCGGACGCCCTGGTCTATGACGTAATGGCGGCCTTCTATACCGCCTGCGGCAGCTTCATCGGCCAGAACTACGGCGCCGGGAAAAAGGACCGTATCCGGAGGAGCTTTTCCATCAGCATGGGCTATTCCTTTGGCGCCGGACTGGTTCTGGGGCTGCTGCTTCTGCTGCTGGGCCGCCAGTTCCTGGGCCTGTTTACCACGGACCCGGCGGTCATCGAGGCGGGCATGCACCGTCTGACCATTATGAGCCTGTCCTACTGCGTGTCGGCCTTTATGGACTGCACCATCGCGGCCTCCCGGGGCCTGGGCAAGAGCGCGGTGCCCATGGTCATCGTGATCCTGGGTTCCTGCGTATTCCGCATCCTCTGGGTCTACACCGTCTTTGCCTGGTTCCAGACCATCGCCTCCCTGTACCTGCTGTATGTGTTCTCCTGGACCATTACCGCTGTGGCGGAAATCTGGTATTTTGTAAGAGTTTATCGAAAAGAGAGCGCCGAAATGGTGTAAAAGAACGGCTTGGAGCTTAGCTCCAAGCCGTTCTTCACAGCTTTTTTTCATAGCAGTTCAAAATTTCCCGGATGAGGCTCTGGAAGAAGAACTCCGCGGCACCGGCATAACGGTAGCCCAAGGCGGGATACAGACCGTTAGCGGGCAGATTTCCCTCCCAGGTGTCCAGACGCATGACCGTCCTGCCCCGGCGGTGGGCTTCCTCCTCACAGAAGGCCACCATTTGCCTGGCCAGGCCCCGGCCTGCCCAGGCTGGGTGGATGCAGAGCGTGTGGATAACGGCCACCTGATCCCTTTCAGCGGGGATGGCCCAGGGAATGGCAGCATACTCCGGCGGCTGGATGCTGTTGAGATTTACCACGCCCCAGAGAATACCGTTGTCCTCTCCTGCATACAGGGTCCCGGCCTCCAGGGCCTGCTGGGCGGTATCCGCGGTGGGATACTTGCCCCGCTGCCAGTTGGTGTACGCGGGGCCAGCTTCCTCCTGGTCCAGGATGGCGTCGTAGATGGCGGTGATGGCTGCCAGGTCGGCGGTGGAGGCGGGGCGGATGGTCATAATAATCTCTCCTGATGGAAACAGGCGCGCCTTGTCCGGGCACGCCTGTTTTGATTTATTCCTTGGGTTCCTCCGGGGTATCGTCAGCCGGTTTCTCCGGCGTGTCCTCCGCAGGCGTTTCCGCAGGCTCAGAGGGGACCTCCGGGGCCTCGATCTTCTGGGAGATCATGTGGACCTTTTTGGCAGGGGCCTCAATGACCTCCGGCTGGGAGGGGCGAAAGCCCTTTTCCTCCCGGGCGCGGGTGGAGGCATAGGCGTCTTCCACCAGCTCCGGGTCACGGCCCTCAATGATGGCCACCATCTCGGCGCCGGTAATGGTCTCCTTCTCCAGCAGGTAGGCCACGACTTTGTCCATGTCTGCCCGGTTTTCCTTCAGGATCTCCACGGCAGTTTTGTAGCATTGGTCCAGGATCTCCTTCACCGCCTGGTCCATGCGGGCGGCGGTGTCCTGGGCGCAGTCCATGCCGTAGCCGCCATCCAGGTACTGGTTCCGGCGGGAGGCCAGGGCCATCATGCCGAACTCGTCGCTCATGCCGAACATGGCCACCATGTTCCGGGCCACGTTGGTGGCGTCCTGAATGTCCTGGGACGCGCCGTTGGTCATGGTGTTCATCACCACTTCCTCGGCGGCGCGGCCGCCCATGGAGACGGTGATCTTGGCCATCAGCTCGTCCTTCGTCCGCAGCTCTGTCTTGTCCTCCTCGGGCATCAGCAGGGTATAGCCCAGAGCACCCTGGGTGTGAGGGACGATGGTGATTTTCTGGACAGGCTCGCTGTTCTTCTGCTTGTAGGCTACCATGGCGTGACCGACTTCGTGGTAGGCCACCAGCTTCTTCTCGAATTCGGTGAGGACGCTGCCCTTTTTCTCCGTACCGGCGATGACCAGCTCAAAGGCGGCCAGCAGGTCCTCCTGAGTCACCAGCTTGCGGCCCTTGCGGACGGCCCGCAGAGCGGCCTCGTTGACCAGGTTCGCCAAATCGGCGCCCACGCAGCCGGCGGTGGCCAGAGCCACCTTCTTCAGGTTCACGTCCTCCGCCAGCTTGATGTTCCGGGTGTGGACCTGGAGGGTCGCCAGACGGCCCGCTAGGTTGGGACGGTCGATGATGATGCGGCGGTCGAACCGGCCGGGACGCAGCAGGGCCTGGTCCAGGACCTCGGGCCGGTTGGTGGCGGCCAGGAGGATGATGCCCTTGGTGGGGTCGAAGCCGTCCATCTCGGCAAGGAGCTGGTTCAGGGTCTGCTCCCGCTCGTCGTTGCCGCCCATGCGGTTGTCACGGGATTTGCCGATGGTGTCGATCTCGTCGATGAACACGATGCAGGGGGCCACCTTGGAAGCCTCCTTGAACAGGTCGCGGACACGGGATGCGCCCACGCCCACGAACATCTCCACGAAGTCGGAGCCGGAGATGGAGAAGAAGGGCACATTGGCCTCGCCGGCCACGGCCTTGGCCAGCAAAGTCTTGCCGGTGCCCGGAGGGCCTACCAGCAATGCGCCCTTGGGCAGCTTGGCGCCAATCTCGGTGTACTTGCCGGGATTATGCAGGAAGTCGATGATCTCTGTCAGGGATTCCTTGGCCTCGTCCTGGCCCGCCACGTCGGCAAAGGTGACGCCGG
>CAYWYW010000106.1:0-7725 GCA_964462715.1 uncultured Oscillibacter sp. | reverse complement strand
GATGGCGGCAAAGCTCTCCAGGGCCTCCCGGTCCTCCGTCAGAGCCATCAGCTTCTCCAGCTCCCCGGCGTCCTTTTTGAAGCCCGGGCCAATGCGCCGTTCGATCTCCCGGCTGAGCTTGGGGTTGCACTGCATCAGCCAGCGGCGGAAGGTGATGCCGTTGGTCTTGTTGTTGAATTTCTCAGGATACAGGCGGTAGAAGTTGGCCAGCTCGCTGTTTTTCAGGATCTCCGTATGGAGGGCCGCCACACCGTTGGTGGAGTGGGTAAAATGAATGTCCATGTGGGCCATGTGGACCCGGCCGTCCCCGTCCAGAATGGCAGTGCCGGCATCCTCCGTCCGGGTGCGGGCCAGAGCATCCAGCTGGCGGATAATAGGTACCAGCTGGGGCACCACCTTTTCCAGGTAGCTGAGCGGCCACTTCTCCAGAGCTTCCGCCAAAATGGTGTGGTTGGTGTAGGCGCAGGTTTTGGTGACGATCTCCACCGCCTCCTCAAAGGCGATGCCGTGCTCGCCCAGCAGGCGGATCAACTCCGGGATGACCATGCTGGGGTGGGTGTCGTTGATCTGGATGGCGGCGTAGTCCGCCAGGTTGTGATAATCGCAGCCCCGGGCGGCGCATTCCTCCAGGATCAGCTGGGCGCCGGCGCTGACCATGAGATACTGCTGGTAGATGCGCAGCAGGCGGCCCGCGTCATCGGAATCATCCGGGTACAGGAACAGCGTCAGGTTCTCCGGGATGTCGTTCTTGTCGAAAGAGATGCCCTCCCCCAGGATGCCCTCGTTGACCGTGTCCAGGTCGAAGAGGTTCAGCTGGTTGGTGCGGCCCTGGTAACCGGTGACGGCGATGCGGTACAGCCGGGCCTGGACAGTGGTCCCCGCCAGCTGGACGGGATAGACCGTCTCCGTCCGCTGGGCCCAGCAGTCATCCGTCAGCCAGAAATCCGGGCTTTCGCTCTGCACACCGTCCTTGAACTTCTGGTGGAACAGGCCGCAGTGATACCGCAGGCCAATGCCGTCGCCGGGCAGGTTCAAGGTGGCCAGAGAATCCAGGAAGCAGGCCGCCAGCCGGCCCAGACCGCCGTTGCCCAGGCTGGGCTCCGGCTCCAGCTCCTCCATGGCCGCCAGGGACTTGCCGGCCTCCGCCAGGCAGGCCTGAACCTCCTCGTAAATACCCAGGTTGATCAGGTTGTTGGAAAGCAGCTTGCCGATCAGAAATTCGGCCGAAATATAGTACAGCTTCCTGCCGGAGGCCGGCCGAGACTGCTCCGCGACCCGCCGCTGCACCATCTGCAGCAAGGCACGGTACACCTCCCGGTCCGTGGCCTCCCGAAGCTCTTTTCCGCACAGGGCCCGCAGCTCCGCGCTGATGGATTCATACATTGTCCGCCATCTCCTTTCATGGGAACCTTGGGGTTCATTTCACTTGCTATATTATTTCTTCCATGGTATCATTTCTCATAGAATTATGGTATTTTCCGATACTATTCGATCATTTTCGTGGAAATGCGAGGAATTTCGCCATGGCCCTGACCCAGCTCGACAGCTTTTTTGAGACGAAGCAGCACGGCAGCGTGCTGTTCCCCTTCAACATCTATCCCTGCACCATCCCCCAGGACTTCCCCTCCGTGGCCCTTCATTGGCAGAAAAGCATGGAGCTGATCTACGTGAAGAAGGGCCGGGGCCGGGTCCAGGCGGGCATGACAGCCATGGATGCCGCCGCCGGGGACCTGTTCATCCTGCCGCCGGGGACCCTGCACGCCCTCAGTGGCCTTCCTGGCCAGCGTATGGAGTACGAGAACATCATCTTCGACGTAGACTTTCTGGGTTCGGGAGCAGCGGATATCTGCGCCCGGCAGTACCTGGTGCCTCTGGCGGCAGGACGGTTGGCCCTGCCTGTGTCCCTGCGGCCGGGACAGCCGGAGTACGACGCCGTGGCCGCCTGCCTCTCCGACGCGGAATCCCTCTGTGGGGACAAGGGGCCCGGCTATGAGCTGGGGGTCAAGGCGGCCATTTTGCGGCTGCTCTTCCTATTATTGCGCATGAATCCGGAACCTATCCCTCCGGACTCCCCCGGTACCCAGCGGCTGAAGCGGGTGCTGCACCACATTGAGACAGAGTACGCACAGCCGTTAACGGTCGCTCAGATGGCGGAGAGCTGCGGCTGTAGTACCAGCCATTTTATGCGGTGGTTCCGGCAGATGACCGGCAGCAGCTTCACGGCCTACCTGAACGGGCGGCGGCTGGCTGCGGCGGCGGAGCTGCTGCGCCAGAGCGGCGACAGCATCCTGTACATCGCCGGAGAGGTTGGCTTTGAGAACCTCTCTAACTTCAACCGCCAGTTCAAGGCCCGGTATGGGGTCACTCCCCGGGAATACCGCCAAGGCGGGGTCAAAGGGTACACTTGCCGTATACATCTATATATAAAAAGTCCTCTTACCTAAACGGTAAGAGGACTTTTTATCTGTAAAGTTGTCAGACAGCCACGATCTTCCAGGCGCACCACACCAGCAGCAGCGCCATGACGGTGTTGATGACCTTGGCATACTTTTTGTACAGGGGGAACAGCAGCGTTCCCAGAGTGGCCCAGATCAGGTTGCCGGTGCCGGCGCAGGCCGCCATGATGACGGCGAAGGCCAGGATGTGACCCACGTGGAAGCCGTAGGGCAGGATGTAACCGGAATAAAAGGCGATGCCCAGCATCATGATCTTGATGTTCAGAAACTGCAGCAGAAAGCCGTTGACGTAGGTCAGGGGCTTGGAGGCCTCCGTGGTGCCGTCTCCCGTCTTGCGGGTAAAGGTCTTGTACGCCAAGTACAGCACGTAGGCGGCGCCCACATACTTGGCCACGGGGACGATCTGGGGGACCAGCTCGCCCAGCACGGCGCAGCCGAAGCCACAGATCAGCATGACGGTCAGCAGGCCCGTCCAGATGCCGAAGATCAGGGGGCGGCACTTGCGGAAGCCAAAGGTACTGGTGCTGCTGAGCAGCAGGATATTGTTGGGCCCGGGCGTAAAGGTCGTGGCGCAGGCGGACAGCGCCAGCTCCAGAAAAACGGCTGCGGTCATGGGACATCTCCTCTTTCTCTGCATTTAATCCTGCACGCCGGCCTTGCACAGCTCCACAAACTGCTTGGCCACCCGGGCGCTGCGGCCGCCCATGCGGATGGCGAAAGCCTCGCTGCGGACAGCCAGCTCCCGCTCGTCCATGTCCAGGCCATACTGCTTGGCAAGCTGGCCCACAATGTACAGGTAGCGGTCCCGGTCAGGACTGGCGAAGGTGATGGTCAGGCCGAAACGGGCCGACAGGCTCATGAGCTCCTGGCGGGTGTCGCTCTCATGGATGTCATCGCCGGAGCGGTCCGTCAGGGTCTCTTTGATCAAGTGGCGGCGGTTGCTGGTGGCATACACGGCGATGTTCTGGGCCCGGCCGCCCACGCTGCCCTCCAGAATGGCCTTCAGGGCAGCAAAGTTGTCGTCGTTGGACGTAAAGCTCAGGTCGTCGATGAAAAGGATGAACTTCAGCGGATTGGCCGCCAGGGAGTCCATCAGGTCGGGGATCTGGTACAGCTGGTTCTTCTTAACCTCCACCAGCCGCAGGCCCTGGTCCGCGAAGTTGTTGGCGATGGCCTTGATGGCGCTGGACTTGCCGGTACCGGCATCGCCGTACAGCAGCACGTTATTGGCGGGCTTGCCATCCAGCAGCGCCTGGGTGTTGGCGATCACCTTCTGCCGCTCCTGCTCGTAGCCGGGGAGCTCCTCCAGCTGCTGGGGGTCCGGGTGCTTTACCGGCACCAGCTGGCCGTTCTCCACGGTGAACATGTGGTAGCGGGCAAAGACGCCATAGCCCTTGGAGCCCACCTCCCGGAGCCGGGCGGCATAGTCCGCTGCGATATCCCGGTCAGAAACATACCAGCTCTCGTGATACACGTTGGGGTCCAAATACTCGGCGCCATGGATGAAATCCTCCAGCGTCAGCCGGGCCAGCTCGTTGAGAAACTGCAGCTCATGCTCCATATGGGCTCTCAGCAGGGGGCTGAAGGTCTCCGGATCGTGCTGGCGGACGCAGACATTCTCGTTCTCCATGACGATCTCATACAGGTAGTCCGTCCAGTTGTCGCAGCCCCTGCCGAACAGCACGGACTCGAAAGCGGCACAGGCTTCCACAAAGTCATCCTCGGTGCCGCTGCAGCGTGCTTCCAGCATGCGGCGGAGTGCCTGCACGGCGGGATCGTCCAGCAGACCCCGAAAGATGACCAGGCTGATCAGCCGGCGGCGAATGGTATTCAGGCTTTTCATTACTTCAGAACAGCTCCTTCGTCAGCGCTGGTGACCATGCGGGCGTACCGGCTCAGCCAGCCGGTGGTGATGTTGGGCTCAGGCTGGACATAGGCGGCCCTGCGGGCGGCCAGCTCCTCGTCGGAGACCAGCAGGGTGATGGAGGCGTTGGGGATATCGATGGCGATCTGGTCACCCTCGCACACCAAACCGATGGGACCGCCGGAGGCAGCCTCGGGGCTGACGTGGCCGATAGAGGCACCGCGGCTGGCGCCGGAGAAGCGTCCGTCGGTGATGAGGGCCACGGTCTTGTCCAGACCCATGCCCGCCAGGGCAGAGGTGGGATTCAGCATCTCCCGCATGCCGGGGCCGCCCTTGGGGCCCTCGTAGCGGATGACCACCACGTCGCCGGGGACGATCTTGCCCGCGTAGATGGCGGCAATGGCGTCATCCTCGCTGTTGAACACCCGGGCGGGGCCGGTGTGGGCCTGCATCTCGGGCGCCACGGCGCTGCGCTTCACCACGCAGCCGTTGGGGGCCAGGTTGCCCCACAAAATCTGGAGGCCGCCGGTGGTGCTGTACGGATTTTCAATAGGCCGGATGGCGTTGTGGTTCAGGTTCTTGGCGCCTTTGATATTCTCCCCCACGGTCTTGCCGGTGACAGTCATGCAGTCCAGGTCCAGCAGATTCTGCTTGGCCAGCTCCGCCTGGACGGCGGGGATGCCGCCGGCGGCGTACAGGTCCGGCATATGGGTGGGACCGGCAGGAGCCAGATGACACAGGTTGGGGGTCTTGGCGGAGATCTCGTTGAACAGGGCCAGGTCCACAGGCACGCCCGCCTCGTGGGCGATAGCCAGCAGGTGCAGCACCGTATTGGTGGAGCAGCCCAGGGCCATGTCGCAGGTCAGGGCGTTGCGGATGCTGCGCTCGTTGATGATATCCCGGGCGCAAATGTTGCGGCGGACCATCTCCATGATGGCGGCGCCGGCCTGACGGCCCAGCTGGAGCCGCTTGCTGTACGGGGCGGGGATGGTGCCGTTGCCGGGCAGGCCGATGCCGATGGCTTCGCACAGGCAGTTCATGCTGTTGGCGGTGTACATGCCGGAGCAGCTGCCGCAGCTGGGGCAGCAGTTCTGGGTGCACTCCTCCAGCTTTTCTTCAGAAATCATCCCGGCCTTGTAGGATCCAACGGCCTCGAACATCTTGGACAGGCTCACCTCCTGGCCGTCGTAGCTACCCGCCAGCATGGGACCGCCGGAGCAGACCACGGCGGGCACGTTCATGCGGACGGCGGCCATGACCATGCCGGGAACGATCTTGTCGCAGTTGGGCACCAGCACCATACCGTCGAACTGGTGGGCCAGGAACATGGTCTCCACGCTGTCGCAGATCAGCTCCCGGCTGGCCAGGGAGTACTTCATACCCACGTGGCCCATGGCGATGCCGTCGCACACACCGATGGCGGGCACCATGAAGGGGGTGCCGCCGGCGGCCTCAATGCCGCTCTTGACAGCGGCGGTCAGCTTGTCCAGGTTCATGTGGCCGGGAACGATGTCGCTGTGAGCGCTGACCACGGCGATCAGGGGCTTTTCCAGGTCCTCGGGCGTATAGCCCAGGGCGTAAAACAGGCTGCGGTTGGGCGCCCGCTCGGCGCCCTTTGTCACATTATCACTGCGCATGGCGTTCTCCTCTTTCGGATTCGCTGGCAGGCCGGAGGCCCTTCGGCCCCGGCCTGCACTGCGGATTTGATCTTATTTCTTCAGCCAGCTCATCATGCCGCGGAGCTGGGCGCCCACCTTCTCGATGAGGTGCTCGGAGGCCATGCGGCGCTGGGCCAGGAAGTGGGTGCGGCGGCCGCCGTTGGGGTTCATCTCGGTGAGGAACTCGGAGGCGAAAGTGCCGTCCTGGATCTCGCGGAGGATCTGCTTCATCTCCTTGCGGGTATCCTCGGTGATGATGCGCTTGCCGGTGCGGTAGTCGCCGTACTCGGCGGTATTGGAAATGGAGTAGCGCATCTTGGCCAGGCCGCCCTGGTTGATCAGGTCGATGATCAGCTTCATCTCATGGCAGGTCTCGAAGTAGGCCATCTCAGGCTCGTAACCGGCTTCCACCAGAGTCTCGAAGCCGGCGACGATCAGCTCGCAAACACCGCCGCACAGGACGGCCTGCTCGCCGAACAGGTCGGTCTCGGTCTCCTCCTTGAAGGTGGTCTCCAGGATACCGGCGCGGCCGGCGCCGATAGCGGAGGCGTAAGCCAGAGCCACATCCTTCGCCTTGCCGGTGTAGTTCTGCTCCACGCAGATCAGGCTGGGCACGCCCTTGCCCTCCAGGTACTGGCTGCGGACGGTGTGGCCGGGGCCCTTGGGGGCGATCATGATGACGTCCACGTTGGCGGGAGGCACGATGGTCTTGAAATGGATGTTGAAGCCGTGGGCGAAGGCCAGGGTCTTGCCCTCGGTCATGTAGGGGGCCACCTGCTTGTTGTAAATGTCGGCGCACAGCTCATCGGGCACCAGCATCATGACAATATCGCCGGCCTTGGCAGCCTCTTCCACTTCCATCACGTGGAAGTTGGGGCAGGTCTCGGCAAACTTGGCGGCCTTCTCCCAGTGGGCGGAACCCTTCCGCAGGCCCACCACCACGTTGACGCCGGACTCGGCCAGGTTTTCAGAATGGGCGTGGCCCTGAGAGCCGAAGCCGATGACGGCGACGGTCTTGCCGTCCAGCATACCCACGTTGCAGTCGGAATCGTAATACTTTTTCACAGCCATGATCAATTTCTCCTTTTTCTTGTTGGTGTTTTTTTGTTTGTGTTTTTGTTTAGGGGGTCTGTGCTGATGGTTCCCGCCGGACTGGTCTCGGCGGAAAAACAAAAACGCCTTTGCCTCTTGCAAACCAAGAGGCAAAGGCGTTGAAAAATCCTTCGCGGTACCACTCTTGTTAACGATGCGTCACCGCATCGCCATCTCAGCAGGCTCCAACAAGCCCTGCACGGTAACGGGTGCGTCCGGCTCTGCCTAACGGTTTCCCTTCAGCAGGCTACTCCGGGATGATTTCGTCCTCTCCGACGTTTGTTGCCTTGCACCGACCGGCAATTCTCTGAAAACGGAGCGAAGCGGGTTACTTGTTCCCTTCATCATATTTCTTGAGGGTGATTTTGCCATAGAAGTTTGCAAATGTCAAGTGTAATTTTTCTGATGTCTGACAACAGCGGTCAGATACGACTGCGGATTTCCGCGCCCATTTCCCGGCAGCCCACCAGTGTGCAGCCCTGGCGCATGATGTCGCCGCAGCGAATGCCGGCCTTCAGGGTCTCGTCCACGGCCTGCTCAATGGCATCGGCCTCCGCCGCCATGTCGAAGCTGTACCGCAGCATCATGGCCGCCGCCAGGATGGTGCCGATGGGGTTGGCCTTGTCCTGGCCCGCGATGTCCGGGGCGGAGCCGT
>CAYWYW010000105.1:0-7743 GCA_964462715.1 uncultured Oscillibacter sp. | reverse complement strand
GTCGGTGCGGAACCTGCTGTACTGCATGCTGGTGGTCTCCGCCAACGAGGCCTGCGACATTCTGGCAGAGGCCGTCTCCGGCTCTGTGAATGCCTTTGTAGCGGCCATGAACGAAAAGGCCGAGGAGCTGGGCTGCGAGAATACCCATTTCGTCAATCCCAACGGACTCCACGACCCCCAGCACTACACCTCGGCCTGGGATATGTATCTCATCACGAAAGCCGCCATGGAATACCCGGATTTCTTGACCATCTGTGACACCGCCGCCTATACCGTTCCCGCCACCAATCTCAGCGCGGAGCGCAAACTGTACACCACCAACCACCTGCTGTCCAACTGGCGGGTCATCGGCTACCGCAACACAGAAGCCCACGGCATCAAGACGGGCTCCACCGACGCGGCGGGGCATTGCCTGGTCTCCTCCGCCATGCGGGGCAGCCTCCACTTCATCAGCGTGATCCTGGGGGCAGACCGGGTGGTGGAAAACGGCGTGGGCAACATCCGCAGCTTCTCTGAGACCACCCGGATGTTCAACTACGGCTTTGACAACTTCACCTACAAGACCATTGTGGAGGAGAAGGAAGTCATCCAGGAGGTCGCCGTCTCTCTGTCCAAGATGGACCATGTGACCGTCCATCCCGCCCGGGATATCGAGGTCCTGCTGCCCAAGGTGCTGGACGCGGAGGACCTGGAACGGACCATCACCCTGGAGGAGCCGGTGGAGGCCCCGGTGGAGAAGGGCCAGAAGCTGGGCACCATGGTGCTGAGCTATGACGGCGTCACCTACGCCACCGTGGACCTGCTGGCCAGCTTTGACGTGGAGGCCAGCAAGCTGATGACCTTCTGGCGGGATGTGAAGGCCTTCTTCGCCAAGACCTCTGTCCGGATAGGACTCATTGTGCTGGTGGTGCTGATCGTGGTACTGGTGCTGTGGAGGCTGCTGTTCAGCCGCCGCCGCTACCGCTACGGCCGCAGCGTCAGCCGCCGGGGCGGCGGGAACTACCGGGGCCGCCGGCACTGATCGCAGAAAAACGGAGACTGCTTTCGCAGTCTCCGTTTTTACGTCTTTGTGCCGGAATTACAGGTACTTCACCAGCTCCTCCAGAGGCTTGCGGGAAGCGTGCAGCCGGGAGGGATGGGCGCCCTCGGCGGGGTAACCCAGGGTCAGCATGGCAACAGGCATGGTACCCTGCATCTCCGGGAAAGCCGCCCAGAGCTTTTCGGGCTCGAACATACCCACATAGGTGGTGCCCAGGCCCAGGTCCGCCGCCTGCAGCATCATCTGGGTGGCGGCGATGGCGGCGTCGATCTCGCCGTGGTTCTTGCCGTCGGTCTCCCGCTTCCAGGCCTCCTCGGCGTCATAGGCCACCGCCAGGATCACCGGGGGATGAAAATGGGAACCCATGCAGCCATCGGCCTTTTCCAGGGCCTCGGGGCTCTGGATGACGAAAATGCGCTGAGGCTGGAGATTGTGTGCGGTGGGGGCGTTGCGGCCGGCCTCCAGAATCAGGGCCAGCTTCTCGGGCTCCACCGGGCGGTCGCTGTATTTCCGGAGAGAATACCGCGACCCGGACAGCTTTTCAAAATCCATGGGAATTTCTCCTTTTTCTCTTGTGATACCCGGATTTTAGCACACTCTCCCCGTTTTCGCAATCCCTTTGTCAGCGGCGGGGCATACCGCCCATGGCGCTGCCGGAACTGCCGCTCATACCGCCGCCTATGCTGTCGCTCAGGCCGTTGCTCTGCCAGCCATCCTCCCGCAGCAGCTCCGCGCACCGTCTCCGGCGCTGAATGTCGTAAAACTCGATGAATTTCAGAGAGTAGTAATCGCTGACGATATAGCGGTCCCGGGCCTCCTGATAGATGGTGAGATAGTCGTTGCCCACATCGAAGAGAATGCCCTCCCAGGACACGGTGTTCTGAGTGCCCACCAGGAAAGTAGCCACCACGTAGCTGCCCTCGTAACGGGACAGCAGGGCCTTCCAGGACCCCAGGTAGGCCTCCTCCCGGGAGGTGGGGGCCTCAATGACCTCGACGGGAAGCTGGTTGCCCATATCCGACAGCTCCGGCGGATTGGAACCGGCCATGGCGCCCCTTCCGGCGGTCACGGGATAGCGGGGCTCCGTGGGCTCCCGGCTGATCTCCCCGGACCAGTCCATCCGGTCCCGCTGACGGTCCCGGTCCATCATCCGCGGCATGGCCGTGGGCTCGTAAGTATTCTGCAAACGCTGCATAATGACACCTCTCAAGTTTTATAGTACGCATCTGTGGGGTTATAAAAGCAGTGGTCGCCGATCCGCGTCTGCCAGTACCCCACGTTGGATGGGAAGAAAGACCTGCACTGTGGGCCGAAGGGGTTGTAAAACCACAGGGACTCCGCCACATCCGGCAGCCGGTTCCCCGCGATGGCCCAGTCGGCTATATCGTAGTGGATCTGTTCAGGCCGCATGTTGTAGATATTCTGAGGATTGTAGGCGCCGCCCTCGGTCTCACTGGCGCAGACGAACTGGTAGGGCTGGAAGATGATGTTGCGGATGCTGCCTTGGCCCACCCGGGCGTATTCTCCGCCTTTGGCATGGACCCGGTTCATCACCACACCCGCCACAGCCTTCATACCGTTCTCCCCTTCCCCGCCCGCCTCGCACTGGATCAGACGCGCCAACAGCTCCCGGTCGGAAAATGCCATGGTGTATCTCCTCACTTCCTTTGCTGAGACAGTGTATGCAAAAGCACGGCCGCCGGTTCCCCGGCGGCCGTGCAAAGGGCCGATGTATGCAGGAATGTGCCGTTTATCTGGCCGTGCCCTTCTGCTCGGCGATGGCCATGCGAAACATCTCCTCCGTTTTCTTGATGGACTCCTCCAGGGCGTACTGCTTGGCGTGCTCGGCGTAGCACAGCTCCATGGTCTTCCGATCCCCGGGATGCTCGATCCACCAGTCGATCTGGGCCGCCAGGGCGGCGCTGTCCCCGGCAGGGAACAGGCTCCGGCCATCCAGGGCGAACTGGGGCGTGGCAGACCGGGAGGACTCCGCGATGATGGGCACCAGGCCGCAGGCAAAGGCCTCCATGCAGCTCATGGCCTCGATCTCCGCGTCGGAGGTGTGGACATACAGGTCCGCCATGTGCAGAATTTCGATCAGCCGCTCCGGCTCATAGAACTCCATCACAATGGGGTTCGGAAGCTTCTCCGCCAGCTTCCGGTACTTCTTCTCCAGCGGGCCCTTTCCCGCCAGGATCACCTGGATCTCTTTGGCGTGCTGGCTCCGGGCACAGGCCTCGATCAGCACGTCCTGCCGCTTCTCCCCGGCGTAACGCCCCACCATCAGCACGTTGAAATAGCCCTCCATCCAGTCCTCCTTGGGCCGCTTTCCGTAGAAGTACTGGGGGCTGATGCCGTTGGAGATCACATGGAGCTGGGCAGTGTAGCCGTGCTGGCGCAGTTGGTTCGCGATCATGTTGCTGGGACAGTGAATGTGAGTGAACCGGTTGTAGAAGGTATCCCGGAAGCCGCTGTACAGCAGGTCGTTGGCCCGCTTGCTCTTTCCCATGTGGAAGGTATAGGTGATATTCTCCGGCTGGCAGTGAAAGGCCGCCGTGTGGGGGATGCCCAGTTTTTCCACATGCCGCAGGCCTGTGACCGCCAGGGGAGAGGGCATCATGAAGTGCACCACGTCCGCCCAGGCGGCCGCCTTTTCAAAAACATGCTTGTTGGGGATGGCAAGCCGCATCCCCTGGCTGGTGACCAGGTGCTCCACCACCGGCGGGAACTTCATCTGCCGCACCGCGTATTTATAGTCGGCGGGCTTGCCGATGGCAATGACCCGGACCTCGTTGCCATGGTCCTTCAAGGCCTTGGCAAAGCGGCGGGCACTGATGGTGGTCCCGTTGTTGGCGTCGTCAAACTGGTCGATCACCAGTACGATCTTCATAAGCCTCTCCTCACTGCTTCTCCAGCGCGGCCTCCAGGTTTCTTGCGAACTGGTCCGGGCAGGAGGTATCCTTGAAGCCGCAGCGGATGCCCTTCAGCCGCTCAATGGCCTCCCGGGCGGGCATGCCCTTCACCAGGGAAGCGATCCCCTGCAGATTGCCGCTGCAGCCGCCCAGCACCCGCAGCTCCTGAATGACGCCCCGGTCATCCACGTCGACCTGCATCTCCTGGGAGCAGACGCCCCGGGGGCGAAAACGATAAGTCATGGGTTCTTTCTCCTTTTGTTCAATATTCCATTTAACGATACCACAACGGCCGGAAAAAGGCAAGGCCGCAAAGCAGCAGCGGCAGTCCGTTTTTCTTGCAGTCCTATCCAGTCTATGGTAGGATAGGGTGATTCCAATATCACGGGAGGACCACACCATGACCATTGCACCGCTGACTTGCGCCATGATCGCGCGGTCGGAGAGAAATCTCCATGATATCAACCACCTTCTGAAGGTCTGGGGCTATGCCAGAACCATCGGCCAGTGCGAGGGACTGGACGACGAGACGCAGACCGTTCTGGAGGCCGCCGCTCTCCTCCATGACATCGCCTGTCCCCTGTGCCGAAAGAAATACGGCAATACCAACGGCAAGCACCAGGAGACCGAGGGCCAGGTCCTGGCCGCGGACTTCCTGCGGGAGTGCGGCTATCCCCAGCCTTTCATTGACCGGGTGGCGTATCTGGTGGGCCACCATCACACCCCGGACGGTGTGGACGGCCCGGACTATCAGATTTTGCTGGAAGCGGACTACCTGGTGAACGCGGACGAGGCCGGATATCCACCGGAAAATATCCGCCACACCCTGAACACGCTTTTCAAGACCCCCACAGGCCGTGCCCTTCTTCGCTCCGTTTATGGCATCCAATAACGTTCCCCCAGCGGCGGCCCTTCGGGCCGCCGCTGTTTTTAAGGCAGCATTAGCGATATTCGATATTTTCTTCTTGACAATATCGAATATCGATGATATGTTGAAATCAGAAATAACGATATTCGATAATAGGAGGCGGGAACCCATGGCACGGGAGAAATTTCAAACCCTGACAGAGCAGATGTTTTACATCCTGCTGTGTCTGCGGCAGGAGTGCTGCGGCACGGACATCATGGCCCGCGTCACGGAACTGACCCACGGTCGGGTGGCAGTGGGGCCCGGCACCCTGTACAACCTGCTGGAGAGCTTTCTCTCCGCAGACTATATCGCGGAGACCAAGGTGGAAGGCCGGAAACGGAGTTACCTCATCACCGAGGCGGGCCAGAAGGCCCTGGAGGACGAATACCGCCGCTTGCGGACCTTGATAGCGGACTATGAGGCGCTGACGGGAGGTGCTGACGCATGAAAAACACGAAACAGGAATGGATGCCTCTGTACAGCTATCTGGACCGAACCGCCATCACCGCCCATCTTTCGGACATGGCCGCCAAGGGATGGGTGCTGGAAAAAATCGGCGGCTGGAGCTGGCGCTACCGCCGGACGGAGCCCAAGAAGCTGCGGTTCAACCTCACCTTCTTCCCTGCCTCCCAGTTTGACCCCGGCCCCTCCGAGGGCCTGGAGACCTACCGGGACTACTGCGCCGCGGCAAGCTGGCAGCTTGCCGCGGAGTCCGCCCAGGTACAGATTTTCTGCACCGGAGACGAAAACGCCGTCCCCATTGAGACGGACTCGGCAGTGGAGCTCACCAACATCCGCCGATGCATGAAAAAAGGCCTTCTCTCCGGCTACTGGGCGCTGCTGGTCCTGTCCCTATTTCAAATTCTTTTTCAGTGCTATCGAATCTGGACAGACCCGGTGGACACCCTGTCCAGCACCGCCAGTCTTTCCGCTGTTTTGAACTGGCTGCCCCTGGACGTGCTGATCATCACAGAGCTGACCCGGTACTACCGCTGGCAGCGGAAGGCCCAGGCTGCGGCGGAGGCAGGCTCCCCCCTGCCGGACCTGCGGAGCATCCGGTGGCTGGGTATCCTGGTTCTGGTGTGGTCCTGCGTCATCATTCTGTGGCTGCTGGCCTCCTACTGGGGCTCCCGGGGGATGTTCCTGCTGATGGCGGGAATGCTCCTTTACATGGGCCTGATGGTCCTTTTGGCAAATGGTGCCAAAGACGCCCTGAAGCACCTGAAAGCCCCCCGCTGGGTGAACCTCACCGTCACCTTCGGCATGATCATTGCCCTGACTATGGGCGGCATGGCGGGCATGACGGCCCTCATCCTGCGCAATTCCGGCTCCGGCTGGCTGGAGGACCATCTGCCGGCGGAGACCTACGAATACAAAGGTATGACGTGGGAGGTCTACCAGGACCGCATCCCCCTGCGGATTGAGGACCTGGTGGAGACGGATTACGGCCAGTGGAGCACCGAAGCCAGGGTAGACAGCACCTTCCTGCTGACCCACGGGGCGTATTCCCAGCGGCCCCGGATGGACGCCCTGGACCAGCCGGACCTGGACTACGAGATTGTTATCGCAAAAGCGGGGTTCCTCTATGCCCTGTGCAAAAACGACTTCATCTCCTGGCTGGAACGGGACAACGGCAAGCTCCCGCCGGAACACTGGGACGAATACCGCCTGATCGACGCCTCCGCCTGGGGCGCAGAGGAGGTCTACCAGCGGTACAGCGCCGGGGAGCCTATCAATCAGTTCCTGGTCTGCTGGCCGGACCGGATGGCGGAGGTGAAGTTCGACTGGGACTGGACCATCACGGAGGACATGATGTCCACTGCCGCCGAAGCGCTGAAAGGAGGAACCTGAGCTATGCTGCGCAGAAAATTGGAATATATCCTCTACTCCTTTTATGACCGCACCGGCATCCAGACCCATCTGGAACAGATGGCCGCCAAGGGCTGGATGGTGGAGAACATGGGCCGCTTCTTCCGGACCTACCGCCGGATGGAGCCCAAAGCCATGCACTTCTCCGTGGTCTACTTTGCCCCCGCCTCGGAGTTCGACTGCGCTCCCGGAGAGGAGCAGCAGACTTTTCAGGACTACTGCGCCGAGGCGGGCTGGACCCTGGCCGCCAGCTGGTCCCAGATGCTGATCTTCGCCAGTGACGCGGAAGCCCCCACTCCCATTGAGACCGACGCCGCGGTGCAGGTGGATGCCGTCCACCAGGCCATGAAGAAGAACTTCCTCCTCAGCTACGGCATTCTGCTGGCTCTGGCCCTGTTCCAACTGGTCCGGAACCTCTCCGACCTCCGGCATCACCCCACGGATACCCTGGCCAACCCCGCCGCCCTGAGCGCACTGGTCCTCTGGCCCCTGCTAGTTCTCTTCTGCGCCACGGAGATCGCCGCCTACTTCCTCTGGCGTAGAAAAGTCTCGTTTTATATGACCTTTTCCTCGCATAAAAACACTCCCAACTTACTGGATTTGATACCCAATAAATTGAGAGTGTTTATTGCTATAAACAGAAAAGTTTATCGGCATAGCAGGGCTGTTTCATAGGCACTTTCATAGTGTTTATCGCTAGGCGACCAGTTTTTTCCAGCCCTGTATCCCTTGCGGCGCTTCTCAGCCCAGCATGCCCGCGCCGTTTTTCTTCTCCAGCAGGAGACGGTCGGCGATCATGGCGATAAATTCGCTGTTGGTGGGCTTGCCCTTGGCGTTGGACACCGTGTAGCCAAAATACTTCTGCAGGGTCTCCAGGTCGCCCCGGTCCCAGGCCACCTCGATGGCGTGGCGGATGGCCCGCTCCACCCGGCTGGGTGTGGTGGCAAACCGCTTGGCCACCGCCGGATACAGCACCTTAGTGACAGCGTTGATGACCTCCATGTCGTTCACGG
>CAYWYW010000104.1:0-7828 GCA_964462715.1 uncultured Oscillibacter sp. | reverse complement strand
AGGACCTGGATGAGCTCATCAACGCCTTCAACGAGGAGAGCGGCGTGCTGAAAGCACTGTAAAGCGAATTCCCATCACAACGCCCACGGGCGGGGAAAAAGGAGTATTCCATGAAAAATGTGTTATACGGAAAATGTGTCAAGTGCGGAAAGACCTACGAGGCCACGCCGGACCTGACCAACTGCGAATGCGGCGGCATTCTGGAGATCACATACGATTACGACTACATCAAAACGCAGCTGACCAAAGAGAAACTGGCCGCCCGGACGGACCGCACCATGTGGCGCTACCGGGAGCTGCTGCCCATTGAGGAGACCACGGAGCCCACGCCCCTGCGGGTGGGCTGGTCCCCCCTGTATGAGGAGCCCCGTCTGGCTGAGCAGCTGGGCCTGAAAAAACTGTGGGTGAAGGACGACGGCCAGAACCCCACCGCGTCTTTGAAGGACCGCGCTTCCGCCATGGCCGTGGCCAAGGCCCGGGAGGCGGGGGCTCAGGTGATTGCCTGCTCCTCCACCGGCAACGCCGCCAGCTCTCTGGCGGGCAACGCCGCGGCGGCGGGCCTCAAGACCTATATCTTCGTCCCCAGCCGTGCCCCCAAGGGCAAGGTGGCTCAGCTGATGACCTTCGGCGCCAACGTCATCTCCGTCCAGGGCAGCTATGAGGACACTTTCGAGCTGAGCAAGCAGGCCATCGACAAGTGGGGCTGGTATAACCGCAACGCCGCCATTAACCCCTACCTGTCCGAGGGCAAAAAGACTGTCTCCCTGGAGATCATGGAGCAGCTGAACTGGCAGGTGCCCGACTACATCGCCATCTCCGTGGGCGACGGCTGCACCATCGCGGGCCTGTGGAAGGGCCTGAAGGATCTGTACGCCATCGGCTTTATCGACAAACTGCCCCGGCTGATTTCCGCCCAGGCGGAGGGCTGCTGCCCCCTGAACCGGGCCATCGCCAATAACGAGGACTGGTATCCCATGGAGGAGAACACCCTGGCGGACTCCATCGCTGTGGGCGTGCCCCGGAACGCAGACAAGGCCCTCATGGCCATCCGGGAGAGCAACGGCCTGGTGGTCAATGTCTCTGACGAGGAGATCATGGCCGCCCAGAAGCTGCTGGGACAGACATGCGGCGTCTTCGGCGAGCCCGCGGGTGTCACCGGCACGGCGGGCGTGAAGAAGCTGTGCGAGCAGGGCGTCATCGGCAAGGACGACACCGTGGTCAGCGTGGTCACCGGCAACGGCCTCAAGGATGTGGCCAATGCCATCAAGGCCTGCGGCGAGCCTATCTCCATTCCCAGCGACATGGACCTGCTGGTAAAGGCCTTTGCCGAAAAAGGCATTGTGGTAGACTGACGGTCTGTGATAAAATGGACTGGGCGAAATTCGCCCAGTCCATTTTTTTCGAAAAGGATGAAGAAGATGAAACGACGGCTGTCTGCATGGCTGCTGGTCCTGCTGCTGGCGGTATCTCTCTGTACTGCCACAGCGGATGCCAATGCGCCGACTTATAAGACTACCATTTTGTTTACCCACGACCTCCACTCCCACTTTCTGCCCCAGCCGGCGGAGAACGGCGGAGAGAGCGGCGGTTATGCCCGGCTGAAAACCGCCATCGACGCGGAAAAGGAGAAATACCCCGACGCGCTGCTGCTGGACGGCGGCGACTTTTCCATCGGGTCGCTGATCCAGACCCTTTACACCACCCAGGCTGCCGAGCTGCGGACCATGGGGGCGTTGGGCTACGACGCCACCACCATCGGCAACCACGAGTTCGACCACACCGGCACGGGCTTCGCGGAGATGCTGACGGCGGCCAAAGACGCGCAGGCGGCGGCCTTCGGCGTGCTGGCAAGCTCCCAGTATCCGCCGCCCATCGAGGCTTACCGGGAACGATATGGCCCTCTGACATTGGACCTGCCCGCTTTGCTGGAGGCCAACTACCGGCCCGCTGACAGCAACCCGGACAAAGACTTTATCCAGCGGGCCATGGATCAATATGGTGTACAAGAGACCATGCTCCTGGAACGGGGCGGCGTCACCTACGGCATCTTTGGCCTCATGGGAGTGGACGCCGATGAGTGTGCTCCCACCTCCGGCTTTGCCCGGGAGGATACGGTCCAGGCGGCCAAGCGGTGCGTGGCGTTCCTGAAAGAGCAAGGGGCTCAGTTTATCATCTGTCTGTCCCACTCCGGAACGGGAGACAGTCTGGAGGTCTCTGAGGACGAGGAGCTGGCCAAGTCCGTGGACGGCATCGACGTCATCCTCTCCGGCCACACGCACTCCACTCTGCCGGAGCCTCTGATGGTGAACGGAACCTATATCGTATCCGCAGGACCTTACTGCTGGAACCTGGGCGTATTGACCGTGGAGTGGAAGCCTTCCGGTGAGCGGACAGTAGCGGATTACCGCCTGGTCCCCATTGACGAGACCCTGGCGGAGGACCCGGATACGGCGGCTATGGTGGAGACCTGGAAGACAAAGGTGGGGGAGACCTACCTCTCCCGTTACGGCCTGACCTATGACCAGGTGCTGACCACCACGGCTTTTGACCTGAATACCCCGGCTTCCGGCATACAGCAGGGCAACAGCCTGGGCGAGCTGGCGGCGGACGCCTTCCTGTGGGCTGTGGAAAACCTGGCGGCGGACGCGCCGGATGTGAATACGGTGTCCGTCACAGCGGACGGTGTCCTTCGGGCCCCCCTGCGGACCGGGGAACTGACGGCTACGCAGGCCTTTGATGTGCTGTCCATGGGCGTGGGAGCCGACGGTACCTCCGGTTTCCCGCTGGTGGCGGTGTATCTCACCGGAAAAGAATTGAAAGCCGCCGCGGAGGTGGACGCCTCCGTGACCCCCATCATGCCGGCGGCCCAGCTGTATATCGGGGGCATGGCGTACAGCTTCAATACCAACCGCATGTTCTTCAACCGGGTGACAGACGCCCGGTTGTATCCGACCACCTTTTCTGACGGTTCCCAGAGCGGCGCGGCGGCGGAGATCGCAGATGACCAGCTTTACCGGGTGGTCACCGGCATGTACTCCGCCCAGATGCTGGGCACGGTGAAGTCGAAGTCCATGGGCCTGCTGGCCCTGGAGCCCAAGCTGGCCAACGGTTCTCCTGTCACGGATTTCAACGACTGTATCCTCTATGACAAGGACGGCAATGAGATCAAGGAATGGTATGCCCTGGCGGCTTATCTGCAGTCTTTTGGAAAAGATGGCGTGCCGGAGTGGTATGCGTCAGCACGGGGAGACGGCCGAAAGACCGTCAGCCGCAGCTGGTCCCCGTTGGGGCTGCTGAAAAACTGGAACTGGATCACCTGGGTGGCAGTGCTGCTGGTTCTCGCTGTCATCCTGCTGGTGGTCCTGCTGGTCCGGCTGATCGTCCGCAAAGTGCGGCGGAGAAGGGACCGCAAGCGCAAATAAACGCATCAACGAAAAAGGCAGGCGTCGAAAGACGCTTGCTTTTTTTTCCAAAAAGCGTAAAATAAGGGAAAAACAGGGAGGTGAGGACGTGAAAAAGCGAAAAGCGGCGGCTGCCGCGGCAGTCACGGTGGCAGCGGTGGCGGGTGTGGTCACAGGAACCGCCTTTGATTCGCCCATGGACCTGGTGCCGGAGATCGCTGTGACGGCGGAGCAGCAGGCAGATGATGACGACGCTGCCGTTGCGGAACAGCGGAAGAGCCCTTCGGCGCGGGTGCGCCAGTGGGTGCTGGGACTGCCGGCGGCGGTCCGGATGCTGGTGGCGGTACCCCTGTGGTGCTTCGGCTGGGTGCTGATGTCCGCGGCGTCCCTGCTGTGGGTGGGCGCCTCTCCCTGGCTGGCGCGTCTTTTAAGCTGGGGGTGTCTGGCGGTGCTTTTGCTGGTGGTGTTCGCCTGCTCTGTCAAGGCGGCGTTTCCGGAGGTGCCCCTTCGGAAGATCCTGCGGCCGGGAAATGTACTGTTTCTGCTGCTGGCCAGCGCCCTGCTGTGCGCGGCGGACCTGGCTCTGCCCACCATGTGGAAGGGATACAACACCGTTTCCCGTACTGTATGGCGGGTGGGAGCAGCTGCTCTGCTGGCGTTCCTCTGCTGCACCGAACTGAGGCATCAGGGGAAGCGGGCCTCTCAAAAGCGGCAGACTGCGCCGGTATCAGAGCGGACAGCCATAGAACTGGAGGCCATGCGCCTGGCGGATACCGTCTGCGGAACAAGAGAACCATGAAAAAACGCCCGGCAGTGCCGGGCGTTTTCCTATACGATTTTCCGAAGCTCCTTTTGGGGGATGCCGCCGTGCTTTTGCTCCGCGAAATAGCGGATAATGTCCTTGCGGGTGACGATGCCGATAAAGCTGCCTGAGTCATCTACCACCGGGATAAAGTTCTGGTTCATGGCGCTGTCCAGCAGCTCATCCATAGTGACGGTGATCCTTACGGGCGGATACTGGTTGCCCCGAAGGATGTCCCGCACCTGAAGCTGCTCCAGATCTTTCATGGTGTGCTGCCGCTCAGTCTCCTCATTGAGGAGCCGCCACAGAAAATCGCCTTCACTGACGGTGCCGATGTACTGCCCGCTGCGAGAGATGACGGGGATGGCCGTATAGCCATGGTGCCGCATTTTCTCAAGACCCTGCCGAAAGGTGCAGTCGTCGTACAGATACGCGACGCGAGCTTTGGGGAGCAGAAAATAAGCAATGTTCACAAAGCTGCCTCATTTCTCGAAGACGGAAAGCCCGCCTGTATTTTGGCGTTTCAGCCTCTATTCATAATATACAAGAATTTCCTCCATAAGTGATGAACATTTTATGAAGATTGCATGGAGCCGCTCTTTACTTTTTCGTTGAAAGCTGATAGGATATTGATTGTGATATATGCAACAGAAGGGGGCGGGCGCTGTGCTGACACAGCAGGATATGGAAAAGAGTCCTTTATTTCAGGACATCAGCTATGAGGAATACCTCAGGATGCTGACCTGTTTTCAGGCGGTGCGCCGTTCTTTCCGGCCGGATGATGTGATCTATGATCTCTCCGCACCGAAGAACGACGCCGTGGGCATCATGGAACGGGGGGAGGCCGCGTTGATCCGCATTGATGAGGAGGGGGTGTCCACAGTGATGGAGGAGCTGAGCCCCGGGGGCGTCTTTGGCAGGACCCTGGCTTTTGCCGGGACCGGACATGACAGCCTGGAAGTGGTCTGCAGGACTCCCTGCGATGTGCTGTTCATCGATTATGCCCACATCCTCAAACGGTGCGAGAACGCCTGTACTCATCACAGCCTGCTGGTGCAGAATATGCTGCGGCTGATGGCCGATAAGGCCCAGGCCCTGTCCATGCGGGTGGATGTGCTGTCCCGCCGCTCCATCCGGGAAAAGCTGCTGTGCTATTTCCGCCAGCTGGAGGAAAGCAGCGGAAAAAGCACCTTCACGCTGCCCTTTTCCCTCAGTACCCTGGCGGACTATATCGCCACGGACCGCAGCGCCATGATGCGGGAACTGAAACGCCTGCGGGAGGAGGGGGTCATTACCTCGGACGGACGAAAATTCACACTGAAAATGTAAACCTTTTATGGAAAATAGAGGGACTGCAGGATATTGTTTAGACTTTGACGAAAAAATAACAAAATTTCGGAAATCGTATTGACGGGAGAACGTTAATATATTATCATAGCCATGATATGTTGTCAGTAACCGGCAAAAACTGCATTACATATTAAAATACGTGGATTCGGGAAAGAAGGAAGAGTATGTTTCGTATCGTGAGAAAAGAGGAACTCCGTCCGACTGTGACTCTGTATGAGATCGAGGCGCCCTTGATCGCCAAGAAGGCTCAGCCGGGCCAGTTCATCATCCTGCGGGTGGATGAGATGGGCGAGCGCATCCCCATCACTATCAATGACTACGACCCCGAGAAGGGCACGGTTACCATCATCGTCCAGACCGTCGGCGCTACCACTGAAAAGCTGAAGCATCTGAACCAGGGCGACTGCCTGCAGGACTTTGTGGGCCCCCTGGGCAAGGCCACCGAGACCGAGGGCAAGAAGAAGGTCTGCGTGGTCGGCGGCGGCGTGGGCTGCGCCATCGCTTATCCCGTGCTGAAAAAGTTCCATGACGACGGCGCCGAGGTCCATGCCATCGTCGGTTTCCGCAGCGAGGATCTGGTGATCCTGGAGGAGGACTTTAAGAAGTCCAGCGATAAGCTGATCGTCTGCACTGACGACGGTTCCTACGGCCGCAAGGGTCTGGTCACCGATGCCCTGAAGGAACTGATCGAGGCCGGCAACCAGTATGACGAGGTATTCGCCATCGGCCCCATGATCATGATGAAATTCGTCTCCAAGACCACCGAGCCCTACGGCGTCCCCACCACTGTCTCCATGAGTCCCATCATGGTGGATGGCACCGGCATGTGCGGCGGCTGCCGCCTCAGCGTGGGCGGCGAGATGAAGTTCGCCTGCGTGGACGGTCCCGACTTCGACGGCCATAAGGTGGACTGGGATCTGGCTGTCAAGCGCAACCAGATGTACCGGGACTTCGAGATGCATAAGCACGAGGAGACCTGCAACCTGTTCAAAAAGGAGGCCGAATAATCATGGCTAACATGTCTTTGACCAAGAATCCCATGCCCTCTCAGGACCCCAATGTCCGCAATAAGAATTTCGAAGAGGTGGCCCTGGGCTATACTGAGGAGCAGGCGCTGGACGAGGCGCAGCGCTGCCTGAACTGCAAAAACCGCGCCTGCATGACCGGCTGCCCGGTTATGGTACATATCCCCGAATTCATCGCGGAAGTGGCCAAGGGCAACTTCGAGGAGGCCTATCAGATCATCTCCGCCACCTCCGCCCTGCCCGCCGTCTGCGGCCGTGTCTGCCCCCAGGAGAGCCAGTGCGAGAAGTACTGTGTCCGGGGCAAGAAGGGTGATCCCGTGGGCATTGGCCGACTGGAGCGCTTTGTGGCTGACTGGCACAATGCTCACTGCACTGAGGCTCCCACCAAGCCTGCCTCCAACGGCCACCGTGTTGCCGTGGTTGGCTCCGGCCCCGCGGGCCTGACCTGTGCCGGCGACCTGGCCCGCAAGGGTTACGAGGTCACCGTGTTTGAGGCCCTGCACTTGGCCGGCGGCGTGCTGGTCTATGGCATCCCCGAGTTCCGTCTGCCCAAGTCCATCGTTCAGAAGGAAGTGGACGGCCTGAAGGCTCTGGGCGTCACCATCGCCACTGATACCGTTGTGGGCCGAACCATCACCGTGGACGAGCTGATGGAGGAGCAGGGCTTTGAAGCCGTGTTCATCGGCTCCGGCGCTGGCCTGCCCATGTTCATGAACATCCCCGGCGTCAACTACAAGGGCGTTCTGTCCGCCAACGAGTTCCTGACCCGCATCAATCTGATGAAGGCCTACCGCCCCGACTCCGACACTCCCATTGTCCACCCCAAGAAGGTGGCTGTCGTGGGCGGCGGCAACGTGGCTATGGACGCCGCCCGCTGCGCCAAGCGCCTGGGTGCCGAGGTGTACATCGTATACCGCCGCGGCATGGAGGAGCTGCCCGCCCGTAAGGAAGAGGTGGAGCACGCCGAGGAAGAGGGCATCATCTTCAAGACCCTCAACAACCCCGTGGAGATCCTGGCTGACGAGAACGACAACGTCAACAAGATCCGCTGCATCAAGATGGAGCTGGGCGAGCCCGACGCCTCCGGCCGCCGCCGTCCCATCGAGGTCGCCGGCAGCGAGTTCGACCTGGACGTGGACTGCGTCATCATGGCTCTGGGCACCAGCCCCAACCCCCTGATCAAGGACACCACCAAGGGCCTGGAGATCAACAAGAAGGGCGGCATCGTGGTCAACGAGGACGGCCTGACC
>CAYWYW010000103.1:0-7994 GCA_964462715.1 uncultured Oscillibacter sp. | reverse complement strand
TTCAACCGTCAGTGGATTTGTTTCCCGTGACAAGAGGACCACCGTCTCCACATGCCTGGTCCCCGGGAACATATCCACGGCACAGGCACGGACTGCCTTGTAGCCAAAGCCCTGGAATATCTTCACATCCCGGCCCAGGGTGGCAGGGTCGCAGGAGATATACACCACCCGTTTGGGTCCCATACCTGCCACAGAGGCGATCACCTCCGGCGCCAGCCCCTTCCGGGGCGGGTCCACGGTGATGACGTCGGGCCGCAGGCCCTCCGCCTCCAGCTTGGCAGAGATGTCCGCCGCGTCGCCGCAGAAGAACTCCGCGTTGGTGATGCCGTTCCGGGCGGCGTTCTCCCTGGCGTCCTCAATGGCGGGAGGCACGATCTCCGCGCCGATGGCCCGCTTGGCCTGCTTGGCAAGGCACAGGGTGATGGTGCCGGTGCCGCAGTACAGGTCCAGCACCGTCTCCTCTCCCGTCAGTCCGGCGAACTCCAGGGCCTTGCCGTACAGCACCTCCGCCTGGTCCCGGTTCACCTGGTAGAAAGAGGGAACCGACAGCTTGAAGGTCAGACCGCATAGGGTGTCCATCAGGAAATCCTGGCCCCAGATGGTACGGTACTTGTCTCCCAGGATCGCATTCCCCTTGGCGGTGTTGGTGTTCAGCACCACGCCCACGGTCCTGGGCGCCGCCGCCCGGACATAGGCCGCCAACTCCGGCTCCCGGGGGAGCTGCTTCCCGTTGGCAATGACGCAGCAGAGGCTCTCGCCCTTTTGGTTCACCCGGACGTAAATATGCCGCACCAGGCCTTTGCCGGTGTGCTCGTCGTAGGCGGAGACCTTGTACCGCTTCATCCAATCCCCCACGGCTTTGGCCGTTTTGTCGGAGACCTCCGACTGAATCAGACACCGGTCAATGGGCACCACCTTGTGGGTCCGGGCCTGGAAAAAGCCGATGGTGCCGTCGGCCCCCACGGGATACTGGCTCTTGTTGCGGTAATGGGCGGGGTCCTTGGCGCCCAGGATCTCCCCCACCTGAAGGTCGGTCCCACCCAGGCGGGTCAGGGCGTCCTGGACCCGCTGGCGCTTGGCCCACAGTTCCTCGGTGTAGCTCATGTGCTGGAAGTCGCAGCCGCCGCATTTGCCGAACCAGGGGCACTCCGGCTTGGCCCGCTCCGGGGAGGGAGTTTTCACTTTGACGATCTTCCCGGCGGCACAGGTCTTCATGACCTTGGTGATCTTCAGGTCGATGGTCTCGCCCCGGACGGCCTGTGGCACGAATACCACGGCGCCCTCCAGGCGCACGATGCCCAGGCCCTCGCTGGAGTAGCCCTCCACGGTGCCGGTGTAGAGGTGATTTTCAAGCAGTTTTTCCATAATGACCTCGGTGGGGTGAATTTTTGTATGGGGTGCTTCTCACGCCTCCCACTTCTCCAGCAGCTGCCGCAGCTGGTCGGCGAACCGGGCCAGACTCTTGTTGTCCCGGCCCTTGGAGCGCTTGATGCTCTCCATGAGCATGTTGCCCACAGCCACCAGCCGCTCGTAGGCGGAGGAGGTGCGGACGCCGGTGACGGCGGACTTGGTCTTCCGCTCCGGCAGGTAGCCGGGCTCCAACACCTTGTCGGCGATCAGGTCGTAGACCTCGGTGTACTGGGGTGCGTGGGCGGTAAAGCCCAGGTTGGTGATGCTCTGGGCGAAGAAGGGCGCCACCTCCCGGTCACCGTGGACCACGAAGACGTGCTGCGGCTTGGGCGCCTTGAAATTCTGAATCCAGGCCAGCAGGTGGTCCCGGTCGGCATGGGAGCTGAGGCCCTTGAAATTCACGATCTGGGCGTTGACGGCGATCTCCTCGCCGAAGAGTTTGACGCTCTTGGCCCCCTCCAGCAGGGTCCGGCCCAAAGTGCCCTCCCCCTGGTAGCCCACGAACACCACGGAGCTCTCCTTTCGCCACAGGTTGTGCTTCAGATGGTGGCGGATACGGCCCGCGTCGCACATGCCGGAGGCAGAGATGATCACCTTGGGGGTGGAGTCCATGTTCAGCAGCTTGGATTCCTCACTGGTCTCCGTCATCCGCAGGTTGGTAAAGTTGAACATGTGGGTGCCGTCCTGCACCAGCTCCAGGGCCTCCTCGTCCAGATAGCCCCGGAGGTCACCTGTGAAGATGGTAGTGGCCTTCTTTGCCAGAGGGGAGTCGATATACACCGGGAAGTCGGGGTTGCTCTTCACCAGGCCCGTGTCCTTGATCTCCCGGATGAAGTACAGCAGTTCCTGGGTACGGCCCACGGCAAAGGAGGGGATCACCACATTGCCGCCCCGACCGATGGTCTCGTCGATGATCCTGGCCAGGTCGTCGGTGTAGCTCCAGACCTCCGTGTGGTTGCGGTCGCCGTAGGTAGACTCCATGACCACATAGTCGGCGCCGTCCAGATAGGTCGGGTCCCGGATGATGGGCTGCTTGATGTTGCCCAGGTCGCCGGAGAACACCAGATTCTTGGTAACGCCGTTTTCCGTGGCGTGAACGATGATGCTGGCGCTGCCCAGCAGGTGTCCCGCGTCAACGAACTCCACCGTCACACCCTCGCACAGGGGCACCGTCTGGCCGTACTCGCAGGTGGTGACGAACTCCCGGACACGCTGAGCGTCCTCGATGGTATAGAGGGGCTCCACCTTGGGGGCACCGGAACGTTCCGCCTTGCGGTTCTTCCACTCGGCATCCGACTCCTGGATATGGGCGGAGTCCATCAGCATGATATCCAGCAGGTCCGCCGTCAGCCGGGTGGTCAGGATACGGCCCTGGAAGCCCTGCTTGATGAGCATGGGCACCCGGCCGGAATGGTCGATATGAGCATGGGTGATAAGAACGAAATCAATGCCACCCGCCGCGAAGGGCAGGACTTCATTGTCCACCTCGTCTCTCCCCTGCTGCAGGCCGCAGTCCACCAGAATGCGCTTGCCGCCTACCTCCAGGCAGTGGCAGCTGCCGGTGACACATTGATCGGCACCGTAAAAACTGAGCTTCATACGCGGGACCTCCTTCAGATATTCGATGCAAATATTGTAGCACGTTCTTTAAAAAAGTACAACCCGCCCGCCGGAGCCGTTTGTAACCGCTTTGTTCTTGTTTTCCGGCAGGCTTTTCGGTATGCTGAGAAACGGAAGAGGTGATCGTATGGCGCCCCGCACACTGCTGATCCCATCCCTGCTGGACGACTGGTTTCCCCTGCTGCGATACGCCTTCGCGTCAGACCGCTGGGACCCGGTACTGCTGACGGAGGAAGGCTCGCACCTGGCCCACCTGGGCCTGCGGTACATCCACAGCGACATGTGCTATCCCGCCCATCTGGTGGCGGGACAGGTGCTGGCAGCCCTGGGCTCCGGAAAATACGACGTTGCCCGCTGCGGCGTCCTCATTGGGCAGGCGGGGGACGAGTGCCGGGGCTCCTGCTTCATCCGCCTGATGCGGGGTGCCCTGGACCGGGCGGGCTATTCGCAGGTGTCCCTGGTATCCCTGAACGTCCGGGACATTGACCGGGAAAACAGACTGTCCATCCGCCCCTCCATGGTCTGGCAGGCCCTGGCCGCCGCCGTATGGGGCGATGCCCTGGCCATTCTCCGGGACCAGACCCGGCCCTTCGAAGCCGTTCCCGGATCGGCGGAGGCCCTGTGGCGCCAGTGGATGGAGGCCCTGGGCCGGGAGCTGCAAAGCGGAAAATTTCTGTCCCGGCGGGTCATCCTGGCCCGGTGCCGGGAGATGGCGGACAGCTTCCGCCGCCTGGACACCGTGGAGCGGGAGGTGCAGACCGTCGCCATCGTGGGCGAGGTCTACACCCGGCACTGCCGGCTGGGCAACTGGGACCTGAAACGCTATCTGGCGGCGGAACACGTCCGCATCTGCGCCGGAGGCCTGACCTGGCAGGCGCTTTACTACATGGATTCCCACACGCTCAAAGGCCCCGCTCCCCAACGGGCCTTTTACCGGGCGGTGCGGAGCTATACCGCAGCGGTCCAGCGGGAGCTGGTAGGCATTCTCCGCCGGGCCGGGTTCATCACCCTGCCGCCCCTCCCGGAGCTGAAACGGCAAGCGGAAGGCTATGCCCCGCTGAACGTTACGGTGGCGGACGGCTGGCTGGTGGCCGCCGAGATCGTGGGCTGGGCCGGACAGGGCGTCCGCAAGGTCCTCTGCATCCAGCCCTTCGCTTGCCTGCCGGGACACATCTTCGGCAAGGGGCAGTACGCCGCCCTTCAGCGGAAGCTGCCGGATATTCGGCTGGTCAGCGTGGACTACGACGCCAGCACCGGCGAGGGCACGGTCCAGAGCCGGGTGCGGATGCTGCTGGATGAAGAGTTTTTTGTATAGGGTTTCATAAAATTGCGAAACCAGGCGGCAGTTTTTGCGAAAGCTGCCGCCTGGTTGTGAACTTTTTTCGGAATTCCCTGATTTTCTTTGCATTTTGCGGCAGTTTGTGGTATGCTATCATAGATTTATTATGAATATACTGATTTCCTGATACAGGCAGAATCGGAAAGGATGTTTCAAATATCATGGGTCTGTTGAAAACACTGTTTGGCGATTCCAGCTCCCGGGAGCTGAAGTCCATTTATCCCATCGTGGATAAAATCGAGGCCATGGCCGACGAATATAAGGCCATGACCGACGCCCAGCTCCAGGCGAAGACGCCGGAGTTCAAAGAGCGTCTTACCAACGGCGAGACGCTGGACGATATCCTGCCGGAGGCCTTCGCCACCGTGCGGGAGGCCGCCGACCGGGTGCTGGGCATGCGCCCCTACCGGGTGCAGCTGGTGGGCGGCATCGTACTGCACCAGGGCCGCATCGCCGAGATGAAGACCGGCGAGGGCAAGACCCTGGTGGCTACTCTGCCCGCCTATCTGAACGCTCTGACGGGCCGGGGCGTCCACATCGTCACCGTCAACGACTATCTGGCCAAGCGTGACTCCGAGTGGATGGGCAAGGTCCACCGCTTCTTAGGGTTGAAGGTGGGCCTGATCGTCCACGGCCTGACCTCTCAGCAGCGGCAGGCTGCCTACGCCGCCGACGTGACCTACGGCACCAACAACGAGATGGGCTTTGACTACCTCCGGGACAATATGTGCATCTACTCCTCCGAGCTGGTGCAGCGGGGCCACGCCTTCGCCATCGTGGACGAGGTGGACTCCATTCTGATCGACGAGGCCCGCACTCCCCTCATTATCTCCGGCCAGGGCGAAAAGTCCACCCAGATGTACGACATGGCGGAGATGTTCGTCTCCCGCCTGAAGAAGCGGGTGGTGGTCCAGGTGGACGACAAGGAGGAAGAGGACACCGCCATCGACGCCGACTACATTGTGGACGAGAAGGCCAAGTCCGCCACTCTCACCGCCCGGGGCATCGCCAAGGCTGAGGAGTTCTTCCATGTGGAAAACCTGTCCGATCCCAGCAACGCCACGCTGAACCACCACATCAACCAGGCCCTGAAGGCCCACGGCACCATGAAGCGGGACACCGACTACGTGGTGAAGGACGGCGAGGTCATCATCGTGGACGAGTTCACCGGCCGTCTCATGTTCGGCCGCCGCTACTCCAACGGCCTGCACCAGGCCATTGAGGCCAAGGAGCATGTCAGCGTCCGCAGCGAGAACAAGACCCTGGCCACCATCACCTTCCAGAACTACTTCCGCCTGTACGACAAGCTGTCCGGTATGACCGGTACCGCCATGACGGAGCAGGAGGAATTCGGCACCATCTACAACCTGGACATCGTGGAGATCCCCACCAACCGTCCCAACCAGCGTGACGACCATCACGATGTAGTGTACAAGACTGAGGCCGGCAAGTTCCGGGCCGTCATCCAGCAGGTCAAGGAGTGCCACGCCAAGGGCCAGCCCGTGCTGGTTGGTACCGTGTCCATCGAGAAGAACGAGCTGCTGAGCAAGCTGCTGACCCGGGAGGGCATCAGCCATAACCTGCTGAACGCCAAGAACCACGAGAAGGAAGCCGAGATCGTGGCCCAGGCCGGCAAGTTCGGCGCCGTCACCGTGGCCACCAACATGGCCGGCCGTGGTACCGATATCATGCTGGGCGGCAACGCCGAGTATCTGGCCAAGGCCGACCTGGTGAAGGCGGGCTATTCCGAAGAGGTCATCGTGGACGCCACCGGCTACGCCGACACTGACAATCAGGAAATTCTGGACGCCCGAAAGCTGTTTGCGGAGCGGATGGCCCACCACAAGGCTGTCATCTCCCAGGAGGCGGAGAAGGTCCGTGCCGCCGGCGGCCTGTTCATCATCGGCACCGAGCGCCACGAATCCCGCCGGATCGACAATCAGCTCCGCGGCCGTGCCGGCCGTCAGGGCGACCCCGGCGAGACCCGGTTCTATATCTCCCTGGAGGACGACCTGATGCGTCTCTTCGGCGGCGAGCGCATCAACAACATGATGGAGCGCTTCGACCTGGACGAGGACACCCCCATTGAGAACAAGATGCTGACCAAGGCCATTGAGAACGCCCAGACCACCGTGGAGAGCCGCAACTTCCAGTCCCGTAAGTCCGTGCTGGAATACGACGACGTGATGAACAAGCAGCGCGAGATCATCTATGCCCAGCGCCGCCAGGTGCTGGATGGCCTGGATATCAAGGACACCGTGCTGAACATGATGCACACCTCCATCTCCAACCACGTGGCCCTGGCCTTCGGCGAAAGCCAGCATCTGGACGCCGCCGGTTACAAGGATATGATGCGGGGCCTGGAGGGCATCTACTTCCTGCCCAGCGCCATCTGCATCCCCGCCTCTGAGATCCCCGGCAAGACCCAGGAGGAATTCACGGACCTATTCATCCAGGCCGCCGAGAAGACCTACGAGGCCAAGGAGGCCGAGATCACCAGTCCCATCATGCGGGAGCTAGAGCGGGTGATCATGCTGCGGGTGGTGGACGAATACTGGATGGACCACATCAGTGCCATGGACGACCTGAAGCAGGGCGTCCGCCTGCAGTCCTGGGGCAACAACAACCCTGTGGACGTCTATAAGCGGGAGTCTCTTGAGATGTTCGAGGAGATGATCTCCGCCATTCAGGACGAGACCGTCCGCCGGCTGTACTCCGTCCGTCTGAAGAGGGACGAGGAGGTCAAGCGGGAACGGGTTGCCAAAGGCATGGTGGAAAACGTGGGCGGCGACGGCACCACGCCGAAGAAGCAGCCCGTCAAGTCCACCAAGATCGGCCGCAACGACCCCTGCCCCTGTGGCAGCGGATTGAAGTGGAAGAAGTGCACCTGCAAAGAATATCACGACCAATAAGCACGACGTTGCGGCCGATGCGAGCGTAAGCGAGCAGCGCCTTTGGCGTGTCCAAGCGTTTTGATGCAAAGCATCAAAACCTTGCCGCAGGCAGGCTCCGCCTGCCGAGGATGTTCAATCGGAAGGGTTCCCATGGGGCCCTGCCCCATGGGTTCGCAACGACCCCTGCCCCTGCGGCAGCGGATTGAAATGGAAGAGGAGATTTACTGATATGAAGATTGACACATTGTGCGTGCAGGGTGGATATCAGCCGAAGTGCGGTGAGCCGCGGCAGGTTCCGATTTATCAGACGACGACGTTCAAGTACGATACGACCCAGCACATGGGCGATCTCTTTGACTTGAAGGCGACTGGCTATTTCTACACGCGACTGGCAAATCCGACGAACGATCTCGTGGCGAAGAAGATCGCGGCGCTCGAAGGGGGCGTGGCGGCGATCCTGACTTCTTCGGGACAGGCGGCGTCGACCTTTGCGGTTCTCAACATCTGCAACGCCGGCGACCATGTCGTCAGCTCCGCGCAGATCTACGGCGGCACGTTCAATCTCTTCGCGGTCTCGCTCAAGAAGCTCGGCATTGAGTTCACGTTCGTCGATCCGGATGCGGACGCGAAGACGATTCAGGCGGCGTTCCGTCCGAACACGAAGTGCGTTTTCGGCGAGACGGTGGCGAATCCCTCGGGCGCGATTCTCGACATTGCGAAGTTTGCGAAGA
>CAYWYW010000102.1:0-8148 GCA_964462715.1 uncultured Oscillibacter sp. | reverse complement strand
TCTCCGGCTCGATCATCCAGAACTCGGCGGCGTGGCGCTGGGTGTTGGAGTTCTCTGCCCGGAAGGTGGGGCCGAAGGTGTACACGTCGCCGAAGGCCATGGCGAAGTTCTCGGCGTTCAGCTGGCCGGAGACCGTCAGGTTGGCGGGCTTGCCGAAGAAGTCCTGGGTGTAGTCGATGGTGCCGTCCTCGTTGCGGGGTGGATTCTCAGGGTCCAGGGTGGTGACCCGGAACATCTCACCGGCGCCCTCACAGTCGCTGGCGGTGATGATGGGGGTGTGGACATAGACGAAGCCCCGCTCCTGGAAGAACTGGTGGATGGCGTAGGCCGCCACGCTCCGCACCCGGAAGGTGGCGGAGAGCAGGTTGGTCCGGGGACGCAGGTGCTGGATGGTCCGCAGGAACTCCACGCTGTGGCGCTTCTTTTGCAGGGGATAGTCGGGGGTGGAGGTGCCCTCCACCTCAATGGAAGTGGCCTTCAGCTCCAGGGGCTGCTTGGCCTCGGGGGTCAGCACCACGGTGCCGGTGACGATGAGAGCGGCACCCACGTTCTGGGACGCGATCTCAGCATAGTTGGCCAGGGTCCCGGCCTCCATGACGATCTGGAGGTTCTTGAAGCAGGAGCCGTCGTTCAGCTCCACGAAGCCGAAGTTCTTCATGTCCCGGATGGTGCGGGCCCAGCCGCCCACGGTGACCTCCTTGCCGGACAGGGTCTCACTGTCGGCGAAAATGGTAGCGATCTTTGTATAGCTCATTGAAATTCACCCGTTTTCTTGTTTTTGGTGGGATATACGCACAATAATGGAGTATTGTACTCCATTTCAAACCGTTTTACAAGAGGAAACGAGAGATTTCAGCCGCAATTCTGGTCCAGAATACCCTGAATGGTGTTTACCTGCTTTGCCGTCAGGGCGGCCTGCCCAGCCTCACAGCGGGCGAAGGACTGCGCCAGGTTCACGCCGCAGCCGCTTCCGAACTCCGTGTCTACGGTGAACTCCGTCAGGCACCTGCACACCTGACCGGGGGCGTAGGCCAGATTGATGAGGATGTCCGTCAGGGTCACGGAGTCACTTCCCCAGAAGGAATACGTCTGCCCGTCCAGATGGACGGTGGTGACGGTGTTGCCTCAGTAGCCGGAGACGGGGGCCGCCACGGTCTGTGGCTCCCCGGAGGGAGTGTGGGTGTGGAAATCAAAGGTGTAACCCAGTTCCTCCAGCGCTGCCAGCGTCTCCGCCGGAATGTCCTCCGGGGGCCCTTCTTCCAGCAGCTTGCAGGAATAGGCCCCGGCCTGGCCGGGATACGTCTCGGCAATACCGTCGTGGGTGATCCGGACCCGGTCCCCGCTGGTGAGGTCGTCAAACAGGCCACCGTTTTTGGCCTGGCCGCTGACATGGAGCGGCTCCCCGTCGCCGGTGACGACAAAATGGGCGCCGTTCTCCGCCTGAAGATACCAGCCATCCATGGTCGTCGTTTCTTCACCTTTACCACAGCCTGTCAGTAGCAGGACATACAGGAATGCGCATGCCAGAGATAGAAGATGTTTCATTCAAACACCTCCTGCGTTTTACGAAATGGCCTCGCTGCCGACGGAATAGCCGTCCCAGTGGCCCATGGCGTCCTGGGCGGAGGTGCAGTCACAGAAGAAATAGGCCCCCAGGCCGCTGCGCCACTTCTCCGCGTCGAAGGTGACGGCCGCCATGCCCTGCATGAGATACACCGGCGCCTCCTTCTCCGTGACGGAGAACAGGATGCCGTCCTCCCAATACAGGTTCTCCCGGTCGATGTAGCCCTGGTCCGCCAGCTCCGCCCAGGTGCCGGTGACCAGCTCTCCGCCGTGGCGTCCGGCGAAGGCCCAGGCCACCGCCGCCCGCTCGCTGTCAGACAGGCTGGTCTGGGACAGGTCCACGCCGATATAGGTCAGATCACCGTTTAAACCGGAATCGACATCCCATAGGTCCTCCAGAACCTGCAAATACAGGGCGCAGCGGTCATCGAAGCCGCCTGGACGGATATCCACGGCGGAAACGCCGCTGAACTGAGCGGGCCAGGACTCCATAACGGTACCGTCATAGGTGACTTCCACCAGGACACCGGGCTGGATGTCTCCGCACTCCACGGACATGGTGTAAATGTTTTGGTCATCCTCCGTTCCCGCCAACAGGAGCTGACCGTCCTCCGCTGTGATGACCCGGCAGGTGGCTGTGACCGACGCAGGCTGTGTGGTCTCACCGCCAGACTGCTCCTCGTTGGAGGGGGTACCGCCGGATAAGGAACCACTGCCGGCAGCCGCGCAGGCTGCCAGCAGGCAGATGCAGAAATAAACTGCTAAAAACAACGGCCATTTTTTCATAATAAATGCCTCCTTTTCCCAATTAGACGGGACGGCAAGCGGTTTGGTTCCACGATTTTTGGAAAATCATCAGACTGGAATGGAAAACGGAATAGCTGACGTTCCGTGTTACAGGCGGTACTGGAAAATGTTCAGCGGCAAAAGAGATTGACGTTTTCTAAAAAAGCGGTAAACTGGGAGAAGAACATTGGACAAAAAGAGGTGACATCCATGACGTATCAACCGGCGGCACACAATGATCTGCTCTGGACGGTGGTGGGCTCCCCCTGGGGGCTGCTGGCCGTCTGGCTGGTGATGATCAACCTGGTGACGTTTTTCGTGTTTGGGTTTGATAAGTGGAAGGCGAAATACAAGGAAAAACATGAGACAGCCCGGCGGGTACCGGAGAAGACGCTGTTCCTGCTGGCTGCCCTGGGCGGCAGCGTGGGAGCCTTGCTGGGCATGAGGGTGTGGCACCACAAGACGCTGCACAAGAGCTTCCGCTTCGGCATCCCGGCAATCCTGATTTTGCAGATCGTGATCCCGGCGGGGCTGTATCTCTATTGGAATATGATCCGGTAAAAGGAGAGGGAAAATGCTGCAAAGAGAATTGCTTTACGCCGCCCTGGGAACGGGCTTCACCTGCCTTGCCACGGTGCTGGGCGCGGGCATGGTGTTCTTTTTCAAAAAAGAGATGTCCCACACCATGCAGAAGGTATTTCTGGGCTTTGCCGCCGGCGTGATGATCGCCGCGTCGGTGTGGTCCCTGCTGATCCCCGCCATGGAGATGGCGGAGAGCCGGGGCCAGAGTGTGATCCTGCCGGTGGGCGGTGGTTTTGTGCTGGGAGGTCTGTTCCTCATGGCTCTGGACCGGCTGCTGCCCCATCTCCACATCGGCAGCGACGAGGCGGAGGGCCTGCCGGCCCACTGGAAGCGGACCACCATGATCGTGCTGGCGGTGACCCTGCACAACATCCCGGAGGGCATGGCGGTGGGCCTCAGCTTTTCCGTGGCGGCCCGGGAGGGCGGTGCCCTGGCAGGAGCTGTGGCTCTGGCCCTGGGCATGGGCCTACAGAACTTCCCGGAGGGGGCGGCGGTGTCCCTACCCATGAAGTCCCAGGGGGTATCCAGGAGGAAGGCTTTCCTCTGCGGCGCGGCCTCCGGCGTGGTGGAGCCCATCTTCGGCCTGCTGACGGTGCTGGTGGCGGGCAGCATCACAGGCATCATGCCCTGGGTGCTGTCCTTTGCCGCGGGTGCCATGATCTACGTGGTGGTGGAGGAGCTGATCCCGGAGGCACAGCTGGGGGAGCACTCCCACGCAGGGACTGCCAGCGTCATGGCGGGCTTCCTGGTAATGATGCTGTTGGATGTGCTTTTGAGCTGAATCAGGACCGGTCCGGGCTTGTCCCCGGGCCGGTTTTCCTGTATAATGAAGAAAAACAAAGAGGAGGCGCACGAAATGGAACGGACGTCCCACTATGAAGCGTATGTAAAGATTCTGGAGGAGGAATTGATCCCCGCCATGGGCTGCACAGAGCCCATCGCCATCGCCCTGGCCGCCGCCAAGGCCCGGGAAGCCCTGGGGATGGAGCCGGAGCAGTGCCGGGTGGAGGTCAGCGGCAATATTATCAAAAATGTCAAGGCTGTCACCGTGCCCAACACCGGCGGCCTGAAAGGCATTGAGGCCTCTGCTGCGGCAGGCATGGCCGCCGGACGTCCGGAGCTGGGGCTGGAGGTGCTGTCTCAGGTCACGCCGGAGGAGATCGAGGCCATGAAAGCCCTGATGGAGCGCTGCGCCATCCGGGTGGTGCCCGCTCTGGGAGACCGGGTGTTTTTCATCAACGTCACGGTGATGGCCGGGGAGCATACCGCCTGCTGTGAGATCGTGGATTTTCATACCAACATCGTCCGCATCCAGCGGGATACGAAGGTGCTGTTCCAGGCGGAGGCCGGCACCGGAGACGGCAAGGAGCAGACAGACCGCTCCGTCCTCAGCGTGGAGGAGATCGTGGCCTTTGCGGACTGTCTGGACCCCGCCGATGTGGCGGAGCTGCTGGACCGGCAGATCGCCTACAATAGCGCCATTTCCGAGGCGGGCATGAAGGGCGGCTGGGGCGCCGAGGTGGGCCGCACCCTGCGGAGCCTCTATGGCGACGATGTGGCTGTCCGGGCCAAGGCGGCTGCCGCCGCAGGCTCCGACGCCCGTATGAGCGGCTGTGAGATGCCGGTGGTGATCGTCTCCGGAAGCGGAAACCAGGGTATGACCACCTCCCTGCCTGTTATCGAGTATGCCCAGGATATGGATGCCAGCCATGAGGAACTGCTGCGGGCGCTGACGGTGGCCAATCTGGTGACCATTCACCAGAAGACCGGCATCGGCCGCCTGTCCGCCTTCTGTGGGGCTGTCAGCGCCGGCTGCGGCGCGGCGGCGGGCATCGCCTATCTGAAGGGCGGCCGCTATAAAGTCATCGCTCATACCATTGCCAACACGCTGGCAATCTGCTCCGGTATGATTTGCGACGGGGCCAAGCCCTCCTGCGCGGCTAAGATCGCCGCCGCGGTGGATGCGGGACTCATGGGTTATCACATGTATGTCAACGGCGGCCACCAGTTCGTCAGCGGCGAGGGCATCATCCAGAAGGGCGTGGAGAACACCATTGACAACGTGGGTCGTCTGGCCCGGCTGGGCATGCGGGGCACCGACCAGGAGATCCTGGATATTATGGTGGGCCGGTAAGTAAAGAAACAGCAGATGCTCCGGGAGTTCGCTCCCGGAGCATCTTTCCGGAAACGTTTCGGAAGAGACACAAGAAAGAAACACAAAAAGGTGAAGCGAGTCTTGGCGAAACAAACAAAAAAATAAAAATAAAACGCAAAAATATTGACAAAGTTTCATATAAATGGTATTAATATAGATTACATAAAGAGTACCTTGAATTCGCAAACGTTTGAGAACCTATATGATCTAACAGAGTGTGTGATATAGGGGAAGGAAGAAATGGCGGGAGGCCGGTTCTTCCTTTCCGATTTATATTGTCCTGTTGGAGAGGGGGGAGGAACACTGCATGGAATGTCTGTCTTTCCTGCGGGAACTGAATATCTGGTCGCTGATGCTTCGGCTGGCGGCGGCCATGGCCTTCGGCGGCCTGATCGGCCTGGAGCGGGGAAGAAAGCGGCGTGCCGCCGGTTTCCGCACCTATATGCTGGTGTGCCTTGGCGCGGCACTGACCATGCTGTTGAGCCAGTATGAGTCCGGGATGCTGTCAGGCGCCTGGGCGGAGACCGCCAAGCAGGTGGGCATCCGCACGGATGTGTCCCGTTTCGGCGCACAGGTCATCAACGGCATCGGCTTCCTGGGCGCCGGCACCATCATCGTCACGGGCCGCCAGGAGGTGAAGGGCCTGACCACGGCGGCGGGCCTGTGGGCCTCTGCCTGCATGGGACTGGCCATCGGCGCCGGATTCTATGAGTGTGTGGTGCTGGCGTTTTTGCTGATCTTCCTGTCTATCCGCCTGCTGCCCTATCTGGAGAACTTTGTGGTGGAAAATGCCAGGAACATGAACATCTACGTGGAGTTCGAATCCCTGGATGATGTGGGTGAGATCATCGGCCGCATCAAGGCCCAGGATGTCCAGATCTATGAGGTGGACATCGACCACGGCCGGGAGGAAAAGCTGCGCAACCCCAGCGCGGTGTTCTCCATCCGGCTGAATCAGAAGCAGATGCATACCCAGGTGCTGGCGGCCATCTCCGAACTGGAGACCGTCCGTACCATCGACGAGATCTGAGGGAGGAGGAGCGGCCATGTTATCCATTTTTGACAGCCTGCGGGATGTGAATATGGTGTCCGTGACGGTCCGGATGGTCCTGGCGGTGCTGTGCGGCGGCGTTATCGGTATCGAGCGGGAGTACAAGCGCCGGCCCGCCGGGTTCCGTACCCATATTCTGATCTGCCTGGGTGCGGCCATGACCACCCTTACCAGTCAGTTCCTCTATCTGGAGCTGCACTATTACACGGATATGGCCCGCCTGGGTGCCCAGGTGGTGGCGGGCGTCGGCTTCATCGGCGCCGGCACCATCATCGTGACCCAGCGCCAGCGGGTCAAGGGTCTGACCACGGCGGCGGGCCTGTGGGCCTCCGCCATCATCGGCCTGGCCATCGGCGGCGGCTTCTATGAGGGTGCCCTCTTTGCCACCTTCCTCATCATCCTGGCGGAGCTGCTGTTTTCCAAGCTGGAATACCGGATGCTGGAGAATGCCCCGGAGATCAACCTGTACATGGAGTATACCGACAGAAGCTGCCTGGAGCAGGTGCTGAAGCTGTACCGGGAGAAGAGTGTGAAAGTCCTGAATATGGAGATCACCCGGGCCACCGGCAGCGAGCATCACAATGCCTGCGCTATCTTCTCCCTGCGTCTGAACAAGCGGTGCAAGGTGGAACTGCTGCTGGATTCCATCCACCGGGTGGAGGGCGTCGCCGCCGTGGAGGAGTTGTAAGCCCTTCGCGGACGGAGGAGACATCTTTTGAAACAGTTGTCTGCTGATCGTGGAAAACACGCCGGCCCGGGACATCCGGACCGGCGTTTGTCCATATCGGGAGAATGCCCGTCTCCGAACTGCGGACGATTTGTCGAAAAACACAGTTGACAACGACAGACGGACATGGTAAGGTATTACCACAATTTAATAACGGCAAACGAAGTTTCTAGGGGAACGGCGAAAGCCTGCCGAAGGAGTGAAACTCTCAGGCGCCCGGGTTCGGGCGGGGACTAGAAATGGATGTGGCTCTGGAGAAGCCCGGTGACGGGTACCGAAGGTGCAAGGCGGCGCAGCCGCTGAATCTCTCAGGTAAAAGGACAGAGTAGGGAGACGTGGACGGGTCCGTCCGCGCATCTCTGTGTTTTCTTTTCCGGAGCAGCTGGTTTTCAGCTGGTCCGTTTATTTTTTCAGGAGGGAAAACAACCATGTTCGCATCTGTGGAATCCGCGCTGCTTGACGTCGTCGTCAAAATCAATACGTATCTGTCCAACTATATCCTGGTCTTCCTGCTGATCGCCGTGGGCCTGTGGTATTCCATCAAGACCCGTTTCGTTCAGGTCCGCTGCTTCGGTGAGGGTATGAAGAAGGTCTTCGGAAACCTGTCCCTGAACGGCAAGAAGCACGACAGCGGCATGACCTCCTTCCAGGCACTGGCCACCGCCATCGCCGCCCAGGTGGGCACCGGCAACATCGTGGGTGCCTCCGGTGCCATTCTGACCGGCGGCCCCGGCGCCATCTTCTGGATGTGGATCATCGCCTTCTTCGGCATGGCTACCATCTACGCGGAGGCTACCCTGGCTCTGAAGACCCGCGTGGTGGATGAGGACGGCACCATCCACGGCGGTCCCGTGTATTACATTACCACCGCGTTCAAGGGCGGCTTCGGCAAGTTCCTGGCGGACTTCTTTGCCATCGCCATCATTCTGGCCTTGGGCTTCATGGGCTGCATGGTCCAGTCCAACTCCATCGGCTCCACTTTCCAGACTGCCTTCGGCATCCCCTCCTGGATCGTGGGTATCGTCCTTGTCATCATCTGCGGCTTTATCTTCCTGGGCGGCATGCAGCGCCTGGCCTCCGTCACGGAGAAGATCGTCCCCGTCATGGCTGCCATCTTCCTGGTGGGCGGTCTGGTGATCCTCATTGCCCGCATCAAGTATCTCCCCGCCACCTTCGGCATGATCTTCAAGTACGCCTTCCAGCCCCAGGCCATCATCGGTGGCGGCTTCGGCTATGCCATCAAGACCGCCATCAGCCAGGGCGCCAAGCGCGGCCTGTTCTCCA
>CAYWYW010000101.1:0-8192 GCA_964462715.1 uncultured Oscillibacter sp. | reverse complement strand
ATGTGGCGGCGGCCATCTGCAACGCCTTGCTGTACAGCGCCGCGGGACAACTGGACCCGGCGGCCCGGGGCTGGCAGTGAGCATGATCGCGGGCGGGTAAGAAAGCGGATTGACCTGTTCGGCAAAAGCGGTTATGATGGAATCACGAGAATCTCTTTTTTGAGAGGCGGTGAGTGATTGTGGACCATGCAGAGGCAAAGGTCGTTACATTGCCGGTAAAGGAATGGATGGAAAGGCAAAGCGTGTTTTGCTGGAATCCCTGCTGGAACTGGAGAAGCCCATTCCCGGAAGCTAGAGCCTTGCGGCGGGGGGTGTGAGCGCTGCGAGCGGTGCACCCGGTTGGTCGGCCTGCCTTGCCGGACGCCGGAGCGGCTGCGGTATTCTTTCTCCGGCTTTAGCTTCGATTTGACGCGGATCGACAACGAGATATTGGGGCTGGAGCTGTTGTGGGCCCCCCGGGGACTGCCGGAGTACAATGTGGCCATCGCCGCGCTTTTAGAGCGGCGCCATACAGGACAGCGGTATCTGGTGGACAGTCAGCGGCCCTGGTAGATCTTCCAAGAGGAAGTGACCGGCGTCCTGCGGCAGATGGGTTGCACGGTCCGCCAGGAGCAGGAGGGGCGGCTTTTCGTTGATGACCAGGCTACCGGCGACACCTATGAGCTGGTGTTCTGCCAGTCGGCGTTGCAGATGGAGCTGGGAAGCAAGATGGGCTTCGGCGCAGGCTGGACTGCTCTTTTCCCGGCGGTTGCAGGATTGCTTCCCGGAGCTGACGCCCATGGGGAATAAAGAATAAAACAAGAGGACGTACTCAGTACGTCCTCTTGTTCTGCTGTGCGCCCGGCATGGGCGAAATCTAACGGGTGAAAGTCCCAAGCGTGCCCGGTGGTGGGAAGCACATAGCCGAACAGCAAGGGTGTCCCCGGCGGCGGGGAATCTGAAGCTGTAGCAAACCCTTGGTGTGACGAACAGAATTGCGTCAGGCGGCTACAGGGGGTAAGGCTCCTGTGCAAGCTAAGGCTGTGACTGTATGATTTCGTATTGTGACATCATTGAGGACAAAATCGTAGAGGCCATGAGAGAATGGTGGAAGGATGTGACCTTAAAAGTTGCTCCGCGTGAAAAGAAGGAGGCAATGGAAGAAACACAACTCGATATGATGCGTAAGCAGTTAAAAAGCCACTACGAGCAGCAAAATCAGATCTGCAATTTACTTGAGCGAGGAGTGTACTCCGAAGAAATGTTCCTGAAGCGCAATGCTGTACTGCAAAAGGACATAAAAGAGTTGCAGTCAAGCATTGAAGAATTAGAGGAAATCTGCCATAATAAAAGCGAATATGAGCAGGCGAGAGAGATTTTCCTGCCGACAACGGCACATATTCTGGACTACTATGACCGAATGACGGCAGAGGAAAGAAACCGCTTGTGGAAATTGCTGATGGAGAAGATTACATACTACCGGAGCCCAGAAAGGCCGGACAGTATCGAAATACATCTATATCCACGCTTAGGAAGGTTTGTAAGTATATCATGAGAGAGTATTTTGCATTATGAAGCACTGTTGTATAGGTGTATTGGCCCATGTGGACGCCGGAAAAACCACCCTGTCAGAGGCCCTGCTGTACCGCAGCGGCGCCCTGCGAAAGCTGGGTCGTGTGGACCACCGGGACGCCTTTCTGGATACGGACGCCATGGAACGGGAGCGGGGCATCACCATCTTCTCCAAGCAGGCGGAGTTCTCTCTGCCCACCATGGATGTGACCCTGCTGGACACCCCGGGCCATGTGGATTTCTCCGCCGAGGCGGAGCGGACGCTGCGGGTGCTGGACTGTGCCATTCTGGTCATCAGCGGCACCGACGGCGTCCAGGGCCACACCCGGACGTTGTGGCGGCTGCTGGAGCAGTACGGCGTGCCGGTGTTTCTGTTCGTCAACAAAATGGACCTGAACGGCGCGGACCGGGCCGCTTTGCTGGCGGACCTGAAACGCCGTCTGGACAGCGGGTGCGTGGATTTCGGCGCGGCCCCGGAGGAGTTGGTGGAGGAGGTCGCCGTCTGCGACGAGGAAGTGCTGGAGCAGTATCTGGAATCCGGCAAGGTCTCCGATGCCGATATCACCGCCATGATCGCCCGGCGGAAGTTGTTTCCCTGCTTCTTCGGTTCCGCCCTGAAGCTGGAGGGTGTGGACGCGTTTTTGGAGGGGCTGGAGCGGTACGCCCCCATCCCGGCTTACCCAGCGGCGTTCGGCGCTCGGGTGTTCAAAATCGCCCGGGACAGCCAGGGGGCCCGGCTTACCTATTTAAAAGTCACCGGAGGTACCCTGCGGGTGAAGGATATGATGACCAACCGCCGCCCCGGTCTGCCGGAAGATAACATCTGGGAGGAAAAGGCGGACCAGCTGCGCATTTATTCCGGGGTGAAGTTCCGCCCCGTGGAGGAGGCCCCCGCCGGGACGGTCGTGGCGGTGACGGGCCTCAGCCGGACCGTGCCGGGGGAGGGCCTGGGCTTTGAGGAACCCTGGGCAGGCCCGGTGCTGGAGCCGGTGCTGACCTACCAGGTGGAGCTGACCGGCGGCACGGATCCCCACACCGCCCTGCTGCAGCTGCGGCAACTGGAGGAGGAAGACCCCCAGCTCCACATCGTCTGGAACGAAGCTGCCCGGGAGATCCACATTCAGCTTATGGGTGAGGTCCAGCTAGAGATTTTGCAGCGACTCATTCGGGAGCGGTTCGGCATGGAGGTTGCCTTCGGCGCGGGAGCCATCTGTTACCGGGAGACCATCGCGGCCCCGGTGGAGGGCATCGGCCACTTCGAGCCCCTGCGGCACTACGCGGAGGTCCACCTGCTGCTGGAGCAGGGCCCCCGGGGCAGCGGTCTGGTGCTGGACACCGCCTGCCCCACCGATGAGCTGGACCTGAACTGGCAGCGGCTGATTTTGACTCACTTGGCGGAACGGGAGCACCCCGGTGTGCTGACAGGCTCTCCTATCACTGATATGAAGATCACCCTGGTGGCGGGCCGGGCCCATGAGAAGCACACCGAGGGCGGCGATTTCCGCCAGGCCACCTACCGGGCGGTGCGGCAGGGATTGATGCAGGCAGAAAGTGTCCTGCTGGAGCCCTGGTATGAGTTCCGGCTGGAGCTGCCCAGCGACCAGGTGGGCCGTGCCATGAGCGATCTGCAGCGGATGAGCGGAGAGGTGAATCCCCCGGAGACCTTCGGGGAGGAAACCACCCTGACTGGTTCCGCCCCTGTGGCGGCCCTGCGGGACTACGCCCGGGAGGTCACCGCCTATACCCGGGGCCGGGGACGGCTGCTGTGCGTCCCGGCGGGCTACCGCCCCTGCGCCGACCAGGCTGTTATTGTGGAGGCCAGCGGCTACGACCCGGAGCGGGATGTGGACAATCCTCCGGACTCTGTGTTCTGTTCCCACGGCGCGGGCGTCAATGTAAAGTGGAATGAGGTCCCCGCCCGGGCCCATGTGGACAGCGGCCTGCGGCTGGGGCGGAAGGAACAGGCACCGGAAGCAGCGCCCCAGACCCGGCGGCCCAGCACTTACGCGGGCACCATGGAGCAGGACAAGGAGCTGCAGGCCATCTTTGAGCGGACCTACGGCCCCGTGAAGCGGCAGGCCTTTACGCCGCCCAGGGAGCCCAAGCGCCCCATGGCGGAGGTCTCCGCCCGGGCCATCCGGGAGCAGGTGTCCGGCCCGGAATACCTGCTGGTGGACGGCTACAACATCATCTTCGCCTGGGACGAGCTGAAAGCCATCGCCCGGGACAACCTGGACGCGGCCCGGAAGGCCCTGTGCGACCTGCTGTGCAACTACCAGGGCTATCAGAAGTGCGAAGTCATCGCCGTCTTTGACGCCTATAAGGTCAAAGGCGGCCTGGGCAGCGTGGAGAAGTACCACAACATCCATGTGGTTTACACCAAGGAGGCCGAGACGGCGGACGCCTATATCGAAAAGGCCACCTATGAAATCGGCAAAAAGCATCGGGTCAAGGTGGCCACCTCCGACGGCCCGGAGCAGCTTATCATTTTGGGCCACGGCGCCCTGCGGGTGTCCGCCTCCAGCTTCCACGAGGAGATGGAGCGGGTGCGGGGGCAGATCAGCGGCGTGCTGGACCGCAACAACCAAAAAACGAAGCAGGGGGCCGTGCGGGCCGCCCTGGAAAAGGCCCTGGAGGGCACGGAGGAGGACTGAAGATGATAACAGCGTGTATCGCGGCAGTGACTCTGGGGGGCTGCGTGGCGGCCCGGTGGTATCTGGACCGGCCCAGCCGGCGGGAGAAGACATGCGCCGGGGGTCTGGTACGGCTGAAGGTCCTGTGGAACGAGGGAGCCGCTTTCGGTTTGCCCATCGGGCGTGATGTGGTGACCTCCATGTCGGCGGTGCTGTTGGGGGTGCTGTGGGCAAAGCGGAAAGAGCACCCGGTCAGCACGGGGCTGGTGCTGGGGGGCGGCCTCAGCAACCTGCTGGAGCGCCTGTGGCGGGGAAAGGTCTACGACTATGTGCAGTTCCCCAAAGCACCGGGCCGGTGGAGCAGGTACGTCTATAACTTGGCGGACTTCGCCATTATCCTGGGCGGCGTCGGCCTGATGTTCCGAAAAAAACGGTGAAAAAGCAGCCGGGCGGTGAAAAAATCTGCCCGGCTGTTTCGTGTTTAGGGTGACGGCAGCCAACGCCATGGAGTCGGCTTCCGTCAAAAAGGAAGGGAGTGAGGAACCATGGCCCAGACTGGAGCACAGGATGATGCCAGCCGTCTGGTGGAGACATACAGCCCTATGCTGCTGCGGCTGGCCTGCACCCGCCTGGAAAATCCCGCCGACGCGGAAGATGCCGTCCAGGAGGTGTTTTTGAAGCTGCTGACGGCCCGCCCGGCTTTCCGGGACGCGGAACACCAAAAGGCATGGCTCATCCGCGCTACCCTTCACCGGGCTGCCGACCTGCGGAAAGCGGCGGCCCGACGGAATGTCCCTCTGGAGGAGGCGTTGTTGGCATTAGCGCCGGAGCCGGAGAATCAGTTGTTGGCGGCGGTCCGGGCGTTGCCGGAGAAGTACAGCGCCGTCATCCACCTCCACTACTACGAGGGATATTCCCTGAAAGAGATCGGAAAACTGCTGGGCCTGCCCGCCGCCACGGTGGGCACCCGCCTGGCGCGCGGCCGGGAGCGGCTGCGGCAGAGCCTGAAGGAGGAGATCGAATGAACCGGGAAGCATACCGAAAGACCTTTGACGCCATCCCCTTTTCTCCGGATTTCCAGGACCGTACCACAGAGCTGCTGCGGGACCGGCTCCGGGAACAGGAAAAGGAGGAGCATATCATGCATGTTGGAAAGACGAAGAAACTGGCGGTGCTGATCGCCGCCGCCATTGCCCTGCTGGCGGTGTCTGTGTCCGCGGTGATGCTGTGGCTGTCCCCAGCCCAGGTGGCGGAGCGGCTGGAGGACCCCATTCTGGCGGCGGCCTTTGGCAGTGAGGACGCCTTGGCTCTGAATGAGATCGGAACGGTGGGAGACTATACCGTCACCCTGGCAGGGCTGGTGTCCGGCGAGGACCTGTCCAAGGCACCGGCGGAGTACAACGGACAGTTGGTCAGCGACCGCACCTACGCGGTGTTCACCTTGACTCGCACCGATGGGGAGCCCCTGAAGTACCTGGAGGAGCTGTCCGCTGATTTGAGCTATTCCCCCCTGGTGAGCGGGTATCACGTCAGTGCCGTCAACGCCTGGACCCTGGGGGCCACCTGCCAGTCCTTTGTGCAGGACGGCGTGGCCTACTATCTGTTTGATACCCAGAACCTGGAGATGTTTGCGGACCACACGGTGTACTTTGCCATCTATGAGGGCAGCGTCCCCGACTCCGCCACCTTCTCCATGGCGGAGGACGGCAGCATCTCGCTGGCGGATGGCGTGGAGGGCGCACTGTTCACCCTGCCCCTGGACGAGAGCAGGGCGGACCCCGCCGCCGCAGAGGCCTTCGTGGAGGGCACCGGACTGGAATTCATCGGCTGAACCAAAAAAGGCCAGCGCCTGTACAGGCGCTGGCCTTGGAGCGTATAGAGGATATTATGCCTGATGGCCCCGCAGCAGGGAGGAGCGGGAGAGCACCTGCAGCAGCAGGAGACCCAGCACGTAGCAGGCGATGGCCTCGCCCAGGCCCACGGTGAAGGCGTTGAAGGCGAAGGACGCCCAGAAAGCGCCGGTACAGCCCACCTCGTACCAGGCGATCATGGCGCCGATGATGACGGCGTTGCAGATTACCGGAGGCAGGGGAGCCAGCCACTTGTTGGGCATCTTCCGGGTCCAGATGGCGGCGAACAGGGTGGCCAGGGAGCCGAAGATGATGTCCAGGGGGCCCACGGTGCTCATGAGGTTGGTGACCAGGCAGCCGATGAAGAGGCCAGGAATGGCCTCCGGCAGGAAGAAGGGGAGGACTGTCAGGGCCTCGGAGAAGCGGCACTGGATGGGGCCGTAGGCGATGCCGAACACCGAGGCGCATAGGCTCATGACGGTGTAGACGGCGGCGATAATACCGGCGGTGGCGACTTGGCGGGTGGTGAAGCGGGATTTGGACATGAGAAAAGACCTCCTTTTGATAGTGTGGAGGTCTTTGACGTGAATCACGCAGCAAAACACGCGGGAAAGGCCCGCGCAACCTCCATTTTTTTGTTTAGAGAACGGCAAATCCGCCAGGCTTTGCCGAACGAACGCCCGAAACCGGACGCTTGGACAGGGAGATGGCACCTGTCAAGCAGAGAGTATATCATGCCCATAGAGGGATTGCAAGAGGAAAATCAAGGACCCGCCTTTTCGGGCGGGTCCTGCTGCTTATTTGGAGAGGATCACCAGCACCAGGTCTGTGGTGGGGTCGATACCCTCTTCACTTTGATAGAAGAAAGACGCGGTTTCCAGCTGGACCAGCAGCGCTTCGGCCTCCTGGGCCGTCAGCTCGTATCGGATCTCCGTATCACTCTCGGTCAGAGGGAGATAGTCCGCCATCAGCTCCGTACTCTCCGGGGGCAGGGTCAGGATGGAAGCGTAGACCGTTCCCGAGGCCGTATAGATATACGGCCCTGCCGCCTTATCCGCTTCCTGCGGCTCGGCGCACTCGGCAGGAGTCTCGGCCTCTGTTACGGCGCTGCTGTTAGCGGCAATTTGCCGGTCCATCATGGCCGCAGGTTCTTCGAAAACGGCATCGGCGGTCTCCTCCGTGGCGGATTCCGTGGTCATGGCCGGAGCGGCGGTGTCCATAGCGGCGGATGCGGGAGCCGCTTTCTCATCGCGGCCAGAGAACATCCCGGGAACGCTCCGCAGCAGGATCACCAGGGCACAGCAGGCTGCCAGAGTGGGCAGCACCTTCCGCCAGGGGTTAGGCTGTTTCTTCTTAGGTACGACCTCTTTCTGGACACGGGCCATGACGCTTTCGGCAAAGCCCGCGGGAACTTCTACGTCCTCCGCATCCGGGAAAGCCGCCCGGATGGCCAGGGCGTCGTCCACGTAGGCTCGGCAGCCGGGGCACCGGTCCAGGTGGGCCTGAACACAGCTCATATCCTCCGGGGACAGCTCCCCGTCCACATATAGGTCCAGCAGGGCCACGTAATCGTCACAGTATCTCATTTGCAGCCCTCCTTTTCTGGCAGCTCGGCAAAAAACTTTTTTGCCAAGCTGCTCAAGTTTTTCTGAACAATTTGAAGTTCAGAAAAACTTATGATTGAAAACGAAAGACACCCTTCCTGGGCTTCTTTCGTAACTATCTTCCTTCCCATTTCTCAAGCCTCACGGTTTTAACAGTTCGTCTGCTTCTTTTGACGCAGGAGACGCAGAAAAGTTCCCGCTATCCAGCAAAATTTTTCGCAATCGTTTTCGACCCCGGTTGATGCGGGATTTCACCGTCCCCAGGTCCAGGGAGAGGATCTCCGCGATCTCGTCATAGGTCTGCTGGTGCATCTCCCGCAGGATCAGCACCTGCCGGTACTCCTCAGGCAGGGCGGAAAGGCCCTCCTCGATCTGTTGCCGCAGCTCCGCCCGCTCCGCCAGAGTGTGGGGAGAGGGGGCGTCGTCTGCCACGTCTACGGCGGCATCTTCGTCGTTGAGGGAGGGCCCGGCGGCTGAGCGGTGGCGGCCCTCCCGCCGCAGCAGGTCCACGCAGGCGTTGGAGGCCAGCCGGTACAGCCAGGTGGAGAAGCTGG
>CAYWYW010000100.1:1167-8541 GCA_964462715.1 uncultured Oscillibacter sp. | reverse complement strand
CGCCTCCATCAAGATCGCCGGAGACCAGCTGAATGAGGCTGTGGTGAAGTATATGCGCCGCACCCATAACCTGCTGGTGGGCGAGCGCACCGCCGAGGAAATGAAGAAGAAGATCGGCTGTGTTTTCCCCAAAGACGAGGAGGAGACCATGGACGTAAAGGGCCGCTGCCTGCTGACCGGCCTGCCCAAGGTGGTCACTGTCAGCTCCACAGAGATGATGGACGCCTTTGAGGAGCCCGTGGAGCGCATTATGGAGGCCATCCACTCCGTGCTGGAGCGGACGCCCCCCGAGTTGGTGGCGGATATTTCCACCAACGGCATCGTTATGACCGGCGGCGGCAGCTTGGTGTCCGGCTTTGATAAGCTGGTGGCCGCCCGTACTGGCATCCAGACCGTCATCGCGGAGGACGCCATCTCCTGCGTGGCCCTGGGTACCGGCAAGAGCCTGGATTCCCTGAACAACATGCAGGACGGCACCATGAACCTCTCCCGCCGGAAGCAGATGAACTGATTCCGAAAAGAGCAGGCTCTCCTTGGATGCGAAAGGTCCGGGCCGAATGGCCCGGACCTTTTTATGGACCGATGCTTTCATTTCATAGGAAATTGTTGTAAAAACAACGGAGCTCTGCGGGAATATGTGATAGACTTCAGGGAAACCTGAAAAAGCCGGGACCGCGGATGCGGTCCCGGCCGTGGAAAAGACATCAGAAAATGCCCAGGTGGAAGAAGGTGTCGATCTGGCCCACCAGGATCAGCAGCATGCCCAGGGGAACGATGAACTTCATGCAGAAGCTGAAGAAGCCGTCGATCTTGGCGGTGCTGCCCTGATGGATCTCGTTCAGCAGGGTCTTGGGCTTGATCTCCCAGCCCACCATCAGGCTCATGAGCAGAGCGCCCAGAGGCATGGCGATGCCCTCGGACAGGGTGTCCATGAAGTCCAGCCAGCAGTCGTTGAACTCACCGATGACGCCGAAACTGTTCTGCAGGGGAACCCATACACCGTTGCTACCCAGGCCATCCACGGCTACGATGGCAGCTTCCACCATAATGGCCAGGCACACGAACAGCACGATTTTGGGCCGGTTGCCCTGCTTGCCTTTCTCGGCTGCCCGGTCCATGAAGTAGGTGACCACCACTTCGATCAGGGAGATGGCGGAGGAGATGGCGGCGATCAGCACCAGCAGGTAGAAAATGACACCGAAGAGGGGACCTACGGTGCCCATGGCATGGAACACGTCCTGCAAAGTGACGAACAGCAGGCTTGGGCCGCCCAGCTTGATCTGGTCCAGAGGGATGCCGTTCTGGATGCCGTTGGCCACAGCGGCGGGGATCACGGCGATGCCCGCCATGGTGGCCACGACGGTGTCTGCCACTACGATGATGGCGGAGTTCTTCACCAGGTCCTCCTGCTTGCTGAGGTAGGAGCCATAGGTGATCATGGCGCCCATAGCCAGGGACAGGGAGAAGAACATCTGACCACCGGCGGTGGCCAGCACCGTGGCGAATTTAGGGGCTTCCTCGATAAAGCCCGCCTTCACGGCGTAGCTGGGGACGAACATGAACTTCAGACCCTCCATGGCCCCGGGCAGAGTCAGGGAGCGGATAATGATGATGACCAGCATGACGAACAGGGCGGGCATACCCACCTTGTTGAACTTCTCAATGCCGCCGGAGACGCCGCCCCGGTTGATGAGGTAGCAGATCACCAGGAACAGCAGGGTGAACATGACGCAGCCGAAGGGGTTGGTCAGCATGGCACCGAACAGGTCAGCGCCGGTCTTGATCTCCGCCCCGGCGAAGGCCAGGTTGCTCAGGTTCAGGGACATGTATTCGATGCAGTAGCCGCCCAGAACGGAGTAAAAGCTCATGATGACGAAGGGGGAAAAGACCGCCAGCCAGCCGATCCATTTGAACCGTTTGGACAGGGTGTGGTAGGCGCCCACGGTGCCCTTGCCGGTTTTGCGGCCCAGGGCCAGCTCGCCCATCATAATGATGAAGCCCACAAAGACCGCCAAAAGCAGGTAGATCAGCAGAAAGGTGAAGCCGCCGGACTTGCCCATTTTATAGGGGAAGCCCCAGATGTTGCCCAGGCCCACGGCGGAGCCAATGGCTGCCAGCAGGAAGCCAAGATTGCTTCCCCAGGAGCCTCTGTTCTGTTCCATGATGATATCTCCTCTCTCATTATAAAATTTCATATATGATATTAGAAATGTGCATATAGGATACTACATGACCGGGGGACTCGTCAAGAGAAAGAAGGCGTTTTGACGAAAAAACCTGGAACGCTCTTCATGAAATTTGAAAAATGCCAACAAAAGGATGGATATTATGCTTCAATTCAAAGCGGTGACCAAGCAGGACGGCGGGAAGCTGCGAAAATACTATCAGAACTGTAACTACGGCCTGTGCGAATACTCCGTGGGTACCAAGCTCATGTGGCGGCCGGTGCTGCACGCGGCCTGGGCGGAGGTGGCCGGCTGCCTGGTGGTGCGGAATGAGCACCACGGGCACTGGATGTTTGACTATCCCGTTCCGGGCCCTGAGGGAGACGAGGACGCCGCCCTGGAGGCCATCGAGACCTATTGCCTGGAGCAGGGGGTGCGGCCTATGATCTCCGTGGTGCCGGAGTGCAAAGCGGCACGGCTCATGGCCCGTTATCCCTATGTGCAGGTCAGCAACTTCCGCACCTGGCAGGATTACCTCTATTACCGGCAGGACCTGCAGCTCTTCGCGGGGCGGCGGTACTCCGGCCAGCGGAACCATATCAAGAAGTTCCGGACCCTGTGCCCGGAGGCGGAGCTGCGTCGTCTGACGGCGGCGGACAGCGGGGCTATTGAGCAGTTCTGGCGGGACTATGAGGCGGAGTTCCCCAAGGGAGACAACGCCAAGGCCCGGGACGAACTGGAGCTGGCCAAGAAGATGCTGCGGATGGTGGACAAGAGCTGGTTCATTGGAGGCGGCATGTTCGACGGGGAGAAGCTGGTGGCCTTGGCTCTGGCGGAGAAGTGCGGCGAGACCCTTATCATCCATATTGAGAAGGCCCTGTACTCCTACACCGGCGTGTATCCCGCCATGGTCCAGGCCTTTGCGGACCAGTTCGGCGAGGGCTGCCAGTGGGTCAACCGGGAGGATGACGCAGCCGACCGGGGGCTACGGACCTCCAAGCTGCAGTACGGTCCCGCCAAAATGGGGGCCAAGTACTGCTTCGAGCCTGAAAATGAATTGATGCGCCATGTGGAGGCCATTCCTGAGCTGAAAACAGAGCGGCTGACCCTGTCGGCTCTCACCGAGGCGGACATTCCTGCCTATAACGCGCTTGTGCTGGACGGGGAGCGGAACCGCTGGTGGGGCTACGACGACGTGGGCGGCCTGGGCGGCCCCATGGAGGAGCGCAGCTTCTTCAACGTGGCCCAGACTGATTTTGCAAACCGGCAGGCGGTGAACTTCGCCGTGCGGCTGGATGGGAAGCTTATCGGGGAGGCGGTGCTGTACCGTTTCGACTGCCGGGGCGGCGCGGAGCTGGGCTGCCGCATCGACAAGGCATATGCAGGCCACGGCTACGGAACGGAGGCCTTTACCGTCGTGGCCAACTGGGGTCTGTATCAGCTGCACCTGGGCCGCGTTGTGGCAAAGTGCTATAAGGAGAATCAGGCGTCCTACAGGATGCTGTCCTCCTGCATGCGGAAGAACGGCGAGGACGAGACGTTTTTCTACTTCGAGAAGTTGGTATAAAAGGACGGCACCGGAGTTTCCGGTGCCGTTTTTCATAGGTACAGTTTAAAATTCAATACACATGCCGGAGCCGACCTCCTGGATGGGCAGGGCCTTTGCCAGCTCCACTTTGGCGGCCAGGGATACGCAGTGACAGGGGTAGAGGACGCCTGGGTCCAGGGACTTCAGGAAGCCGGCGGTCTTCTGCACCCGGCTGTTGGCCCGGGGCAGGTGGAAGCCGCCCAGGATGCCGGCGATGCGCTCCTCGCCGCAGACCGCCTGGGCGTGTGAGACGATGTTGCAGATGCCGCTGTGGGAACAACCGGTGACGATGAAAAGCCCATCCGGAGTTTTGCAGGCCAGGGCGGTGTCGTCTGTCAGCAGGTCGGGCTGTTCCTCACCGTCCAGCAGCACACGGCCCAGGGGGCGGCGCTGCTCGAAGTCGTGGGTCACGGGAATTTCCCCCAGAAAGACGCAGCGTTCCGACAGCCAGACAGGCTTGGCGCTGGGCTGGTGGTCACAGCCGGGAGGCGGGATGCCCCGGCCCGGCGGACCGATATACTCCTCCCTGTACCACCGGGGCAGCAGGCACCGGGGATGGGAAATGATGGGGACGCCGGTCAGGTCATGTTTTTCAGCCAAGGCCCACAGACCGTTGGTGTGGTCGTTGTGGCCGTGGGAGAGGACGATGTGGGTCAGGCGGCCCAGGTCGATGCCAAGTTTCTCCGCGTTTTGCAGGAACACGTCGGAATAGCCGGTGTCCAGCAGGATGCGGAGACCGTCGAATTCCAGATAGTAGCTGGCGGCGGGCTCTCCCAGGAAATAGCGGTCGATGAGGGTGTTGTTGTCAGCCAGCACCCAGAGTGCTCCATGGTCAGCCATAAAGGTCTGCCTCCCGGCAGGTGCAGCCCTCGGTGAGACCCAGGGCGTCCACCCGTGTTTCGGGGATATCCAGGGAGAACCGGGTGCCGTCGGCCCGCTGGCACAGCAGCCACAGGGGAGCCGGGTCCCGGTGCTCCTCACAACCGAAGTCTCCCTCCTCAATGCGCAGGACACACAGGTCGTGTCCCGGCGCGGCGGCGATGCGGGCCGCCGCCTCTTCCGTCGTCAGCCTCATACCAGAAACTCCGGGCCGAAGCTGTGGGGGAGCAGTTGGGAGAGGGTGAAGACCTGCTCTTCACCCCTGCCGTTGAGGCAGATGATCTCGATGGCGGGGGCGAATTCCCGCAGCACCTGGCGGCAGACGCCGCAGGGAACGCAGAAGTCCGTGCTCCGCCCGGCGATGACGATACGGACGAAATCGGTGTGCCCCTCGCTGACGGCCTTGGCAACGGCGGTGCGCTCGGCGCAGATGGTGGGGGAAAAAGCGGCGTTTTCAATGTTGCAGCCGGTGAACACCGTGCCGTCGGCACACTCCAGTGCGGCGCCCACGGCGAAGTGGGAATAGGGACAGTAGGCCCGGTCCAGCATGGCGACAGCCGCGGCCTTCAATTCATCAAGACTCATCAGGATACTCCTTTCTCCACAAGTTCATTCAGGGAACTCAGCTGAAGATCCACACGGCACACAGGCAGGACAGACAGAGACTCCGGCGTTTTTTCGTGCAGACCGTGGGTGTCGTAGAGGATTCCAATCCAACCGCCGCGGGTGGGTGCGTCATAGAGGTCCACGTGCAGGATCGAGAAGGCGGCCATGGTGCTTTGGGGCTCACCCCAGGCATTCAGAAGATCGCGCCGGGTATAACCGGAGAGCGCGGCAACGGCATCTTCCTCACTGAGCTGCTCCAGGGTTTCCAGTGTGGGAACGCCCGGGTTTTGGTGAGATAAGGCCCATACAAGGCACAAAACCGTGCAGAGCAGAAGAAGAGCGGCGGGAAGGATCCTGGAGCTGTTGCGCATAACAGTACCTCCTAATTTCTGTTTTTCTCAAAAGATCAGGTTTTAGGCGTCCACTTCACGCCGCGGTCAGGACGCACATCCAGGTCGATGATATCCCGGGCGTCGTAGAACTGGCTGTACCAACTGAGGACCTTGTCGCTGCCCCGGAGGGTGGTGCCGTCGGGGTGGAGCCGGTCGCAGATGACGGCGCTGATGTCGCTCTTGCACTTGGACCAGGAGTCGATGCCCACGGAGCAGAAGATGCGGAAGCCCTGCTGCTGCATCCACTGGAAGGCGGGACCGGACTGCTTCACATCGTCCCCGTCCAGGCGGCCGCCGAAGGGATAGAACAGCACGGGGGTCTCGCCCACCAGGCTGCCCACCTCGTCGAACCATTTTTGCATATCCGCCGTCACCGTGTCCACGGTGCGGGTGTTCAGGCTGATGTGGCCCCAGGTGTGGCTGCCGAAGGTCCAGCCGGTGCGCTTCAGCTCCGCCACGATGGGCTTTACCGCCTCGATCTCCTTCTGGCGGTTGGTCTCCCGCTCCGGCGTCCAGTTTTCCCGGTCCGTCTGGGTGCGGTAGCCCAGGATGCCCTCGTAGCCCGTCAGGCTCAGGCAGCCCTTGGCACCGAAGGGGGAGAAGTCCGGGTGTTCCTCCACGAATTTGTCCAGAATGGTCACGGCGTCCAGATCCCGGCTGACCACCTCCTTGCCCTGGGGGTCCTTGCCCCAGGACCACAGCTTGCCGTCCTCGCCGATGATCAATTTATATGTGAAGCCGTTGTCCAGCATGTACTGGTAATAGTTCACATCGTCATAGGAGAGGATCAGGGGCTTTTTGCCCTCGGGCAGGTAAAGGGTGTTCTTGACCATACGGGTCTCCCCGGCCTCGTTGGTCTGCTCACTCCAGCAGTCCGCGATATCCACCAGCACGTAACCCTTTTCGTAGACACTTTGGAGAATTTTCAGGTACTCCCCGGCAGTGACCATCCAGTCATCGATGCCGTCGGATTTGTAGTCTCCGTCAAAGGCCAGCTCCGGATAGGCCACTACGGGATGGAAAAACAGGTGCTCCACCACGCCGTCATAGGGGACGTAGGTGACGCCGTCCCGGACGCCGCCCTGGGGCTGAACGGTGGGGTCCAGAATCGTGTAGGGTTCGGGTTCCGGTTCAGGTTCGGCGGGAACGTCAGGCTCCGGGGATTCCGCCTGAGTGGGAGGCTCGGGCTTGGAGTGCCCGTCGGACCCGGGAGCGGGGGCGGAGCCGCAGGCGGTCAGAGACAGCAGCATCAGGCAGACCAGGAACAAAGCGGTAAAGCGGCGCATCATCATAAATCCTTTCCAGTCGTTTTTTCTGTTATCTCCAGTATAACAGGTCAGCCTTGGAAAGAAAACAACAAAACAATAACAAAAGCGGATGGAGCCTCCATCCGCTTTTTGCGTTAACGCTTGTCACCGGGCTTGAAAATGAGCGCCATGATGACGCCGAATACCACCGCCGCCGTAATGCCGCCTGCCGTGGCGGTAAGGCCGCCCGTGAGAACGCCCAGCCAGCCCTTTTCCGCAATCGCCTTGGATACGCCCTTTGCCAGGGCGTGGCCGAAGCCTGTCAAGGGCACTGTGGCTCCGGCGCCGCCCCAGTCGGCGATGGGCTGATAGAGGCCCAGGGCGCTGAGAAGGACGCCCACCACCACATAGCCTGTCAAGATGCGGGCGGGGGTCAGCTTGGTCTTGTCGATGAGGATCTGGCCGATGGCGCAGAGGATGCCGCCGCAGAGGAACGC
>CAYWYW010000100.1:0-1067 GCA_964462715.1 uncultured Oscillibacter sp. | reverse complement strand
TCGTAGCCCTGCTCGCCGGTACGGACCTTGATGACGTTCTCTACGTTGGAGATGAAGATCTTGCCGTCGCCGATGTTGCCGGTGTAGAGGACCTTCCGGGCGGTGTTGACCACCAGGGAGACGGGCAGCTTGCTGACCACGATGGACACCTGCAGGCTGGGCAGCATGGTGGCTTCCACCTTGGCGCCGCGGAAGTAGCCCTCGGTCTTGCCGCGCTGCTCGCCGCAACCCATGACGTTGGTGGCGGTCATACCGGTGATGCCGATATCGAACATGGCGCGCTTCAGAGCGTCGAACCGCTCCATCTTGCACAGAATGTCGATCTTGGTCATCTTCACGCCGCCCACGGGAGCGGAGGGCTCCACCACAGAGGCAGCCACCTCCACGGGAACGGCCTCCTTAACGGGAGTGGCACCGGTGACCTCGGCCACCAGGTCGGCGGGGGTGTCGTCATAGACGAAGGCGAAGCCGCCGTAAGCGGAGGGCAGGCCGTGCTCGGTGATATCCAGGCCCTTCAGCTCCTCCTCAGCGGTGACGCGGAGGCCGATGGTGTTCTTCAGGATCAGGAACACAATGGTGATCATCACAGCGGCCCAGAGAGCGGTGACAGCCACACCCAAACACTGAATCAGGAAGAAGTGGAGGCCGCCGCCGTAGAACGTTCCGCCGTCCACGGCCAGGAGACCGGTAAGGATGGTGCCCATAGCACCGCAGACGCCGTGCACGGAGATGGCGCCCACGGGGTCGTCGATCTTTGCCACGGAATCAAAGAAGTTGACGGAGATGGGGAGGACCAGGCCGGCAGCAATGCCGATGATGGCGGCGCCTACAGGGGATACCATGTCGCAGCCCGCGGTAATGGCCACCAGGCCCGCCAGAGCGGCGTTGAGGGTCATGCCCACATCGGGCTTCTTGTAGCGCAGCCAGGTGTAGAGCATGGTCACGCAGGAGGCCACAGCAGCGGCCAGGTTCGTGTTGACGAAGATCAGACCGGCAGAGACCATGGCCTCATCGCTGTCCATGGCCACGGTGGAGCAGCCGTTGAAGCCGAACCAGCAGAACCACAG
>CAYWYW010000099.1:0-8598 GCA_964462715.1 uncultured Oscillibacter sp. | reverse complement strand
AGGGCGGTGAGAAGCAGCTGTGCCAGGCCATCACCGGCAAGCAGGTGCCTCCCGGCGGCCTGCCCAGCAACATCGGCTGCGCCGTGTTCAATATCAACACCACCTGCGCCATCTACCGGGCCATCACCAAGGGCATGCCCGTGGTCAACAAGATCGTCACCGTGTCCGGTTCCGGCGTCATCGAGCCCAAGAACATCGAGTGCCCCATCGGCACCCCTGTCTCCTGCCTGTTCGATGCCTGCGGTGGCCTGAAGGACGGTACTTACAAGATCATCGCCGGCGGCCCCATGATGGGTATGGCCCAGTACACTGCCGACGTACCCGTGGGCAAGGGCACCGGCGCCATGCTGGCCTTCTGCGAGAAGGAAGAGCAGACTGTCGAGCATCCCCAGTGCATCCGCTGCGGCAAGTGCGTCGCCGCCTGCCCTGTGCACCTGGAGCCCCTGTTCATGTACCAGTATGCCGAGAAGGGCATGGTGGATGAGCTGAACGAGGCTCACATCATGGACTGCATGGAGTGCGGCGCCTGTGCTTACGCCTGCCCCGCCCGTATGCACCTGACCCAGATGTTCAAGACCGGCAAGCAGCTGGTGAAGGACAAGGCAGCGGCTGACAAGGCTGCCGCCGAGGCCAAGAAGGCCAAGGAAGAGAAGGAGGCTGTGAACAAATGACCGATTATAAGAATCTGAAGCTCATTGCCACTTCCAATCCTCATATCCGTAGCAGTGAGACCACCCGCTCCATTATGCTGGACGTGATCATCGCCATGCTGCCCGCCCTGGTGTGGGCCGTCATCTGGTTCGGCGTCAAGGCTCTGACCCTGACCGCCGTGTCCGTGATCGGCTGCATGTTCTGGGAGTGGCTGTACCGCAAGCTGATGAAGAAGCCCCAGTCCGTGGGCGACCTCAGCGCTGTCGTCACCGGCATGCTGCTGGCTTTCGTCTGCCCTGTCACCACCCCCTACTGGATGATCATTATCGGCGGCTTCTTCTCCATTATCGTGGTCAAGCAGCTCTTCGGCGGCATCGGCAAGAACTTTGTCAACCCCGCCCTGGCCGGCCGTGCCTTCCTGCTGGGCAGCTATGCCGGTGTCATGACCACCTGGATCGACGCCACCCAGAACAAGGCTCCCCTGATGGGCTCCACCGCTGACATCGTCACCGCCGCCACCCCCCTGGCCTACATGAAGACCGGCAACATGGCCGGCCTGACCGAGACCTATTCCGTGATGGACATGTTCCTGGGCAAGACCGGCGGCTCCCTGGGCGAGATCTCCGCCGCCATGCTGATCCTGGGCGGCCTGTACCTGATCTGGCGCAAGGTCATCAACTGGCAGACCCCCGTGGCCTATATCGCCACCGTTGCTGTTCTCAGCTTCCTGTTCCCCAAGGCCGGTTCCAGCCTGGAGTGGATGCTGTACAGCGTCTTTGGCGGCGGCCTGATGCTGGGCGCCTTCTTCATGGCCACCGACTATGCCACTTCTCCCGTCACCAAGAAGGGCCAGCTGATCTTCGGCATCGGCTGTGGCCTCTTCACCGTCCTGATCCGTTACTTTGGCTCCTATAACGAGGGCGTCTGCTACTCCATCATGGTCATGAACCTGTGCGTGGCCCTGATCGACAAGTACACCAAGCCCACTCGTTTTGGCGTCGTGAAATCCGATAAGAAGGAGGCGGCTGCGAAATGAGTAACGAAGTGCAGACCAAGGAAAAGATCAACCTGGATCCGAAGTACATCATCAAGCTGACCGTTACCCTGTTCCTGACCTGCGTGGTCGTGGCCGGCCTGCTGGGCCTGGTCAACAAGGTCACTGAACCCAACATCACCGCTGCCAACAAGGCCAAAACCGAGGCTGCCATGCAGCAGGTCGTGGCCGATCCCGAGGGCAGCACCTTCTCCGACGCGCTGGAGATCACCGATGACATGAACGCGGCCGCCGCCTCCGCCGGCGCCAAGGTCACCGAGGCCTATGAGGTCCAGGCCGGCGGCGCTGCCGCGGGCTACGCACTGAAGATCGTGTCCTCCGGTTCCCAGGGCAACATTGAGATGATGGTCGGCGTGGACGCCGAGGGCGTCGTCACCGGCGTTTCCATCGTCAAGAACTCCGAGACCGCCGGTATCGGCTCCAAGGTCATGGCCAACGAGCCCACCGCCGCCGGCGTGGGCGTGCTGAGCCAGTTCGTGGGCAAGAGCGCTGCGGACGGCACCCTGGCCGTGGGCACCAACGTGGACGCCATCTCCGGCGCCACCGTGTCCTCCAAGGGCGTCACCACCGGCGTCAACGCTGCTCTGGCCGTCGCCGCTGTCATGGGCTAAGAAAGGAGGAGCTGACTTATGAATCTGAAAAAACAGTTTATGGAAGGCCTCCTGACCCAGAACCCCGTTCTGGTGCAGGTGCTGGGTATGTGCTCCACCATGGCCATCACCACCTCCTTCTTTAACGGCCTGGGCATGGGTGTCGCCGTTCTGGTGATCCTGACCCTGTCCAACGTCATCATCTCCCTGATCCGCAAGATCGTTCCCGACAAGATCCGTATCGCCATGTTCATCGTGGTCATCGCGGGCTTCGTCACCATGGTGGACCTGTTCCTGCAGGCGTTCGTCCCTGCTCTGGCTGAGTCTTTGGGCGTGTTCATCCCCCTGATCGTGGTGAACTGCATCATCCTGGGCCGTGCGGAGTCCTTCTCCTACAAGAACGGCGTTGCCGCCTCTTTCTTCGACGGCATCTTCCAGGGCATCGGTTACACCGTGGTCCTGCTGGCCATGTGCATCATCCGTGAGTTCCTGGGCGCCGGCACCTTCGGCGGCGGCCTGCTGGGCGTGGACGGCAAGGGCATCCAGATCCTGCCCTCCCAGTTCCCCGCCGGTATGCTGACCCTGCCCGTGGGCGGCTTCCTGGTGCTTGGCTGCCTGATCGCCGCCATGCAGTGGGCCCTGTCCAAGTCCAAGAAATAAGGAGGAGAGACATTCATGGATCAGATTTTTGAACTCCTGGCGATCACGCTGGGCGCCATTCTGGCGAACAACTTCATCTTCTCCCAGTTCCTGGGCATCTGCCCCTTCCTGGGCGTCTCCAAGAAGGTCGACACCGCAGTGGGCATGGGCATCGCCGTGACCTTCGTCATGGGTCTGGCCTCCGCCATCACCTGGCTGGTGAACCTGCTGCTGGTGAAGCTGGGTCTGGCTTACATGCAGACCGTGGCCTTCATCCTGGTCATTGCTTCTCTGGTGCAGTTCATCGAGATGTTCCTGCAGAAGGCCATGCCCTCTCTGTACACCGCTCTGGGTGTGTATCTGCCTCTGATCACCACCAACTGCGCTGTGCTGGGCGTCGCTCTGCTGAACATCCAGAACAACTACAACTTCATCTCCTCCGTGGTCTACGGTATCACCGGCGGCCTGGGCTTCCTGCTGGCCATCGTGCTGTTTGCCAGCATCCGTGAGCGTCTGGTCTTCGCCGAGTATCCCAAGGCCTTTGAGGGCTTCCCCATCGCTCTGGTTACCGCCGGTCTGATGGCGCTTGCTTTCATGGGCTTCTCCGGCCTGAAGATCTGGTAAGGAGGTAAGGAAAATGACCAATGTGATTTATGCTATTGTTGTGCTGGGTGTGCTGGGCGCTCTGTTCGGCCTGATCCTGGCCATCGCCTCCAAGATCTTCGAGGTGAAAAAGGACCCCCGTGAGGAGGCCATCCTGAGCCACCTGGCCGGCGCCAACTGCGGCGGCTGCGGCTATCCCGGCTGCGGCGGCTGCGCTGCCGCCATCCTGGCCGGTGAGGCCCCTGTCACCGCCTGCGCCCCCGCCGGCGCTGAGAACGCCGCCGCCATCGCCGAGATCATGGGCATGGCCGCTCCCACCGGTGAGCGTGAAGTGGCTTTCGTCCGCTGTACCGGCGGCGTCAACGCCAAGAAGCGCTATGACTACGTGGGCGTGAAGGACTGCATCTCCGCCACCAAGGTGGCCGGCGGCCCCCTGGAGTGCACCTTCGGCTGCCTGGGCTTCGGCTCCTGCGTCAATGCATGCCAGTTCGGCGCCATGAGCATCGGCGAGAACGGCACCGCCGTGGTGGACCCTGAGAAGTGCACCAACTGCGGCGCCTGCATGAAGGCCTGCCCCCGCCACCTGATCGTTTCCGTCCCCGCTTCCAAGAAGGTCCACGTGACCTGCGCCAATCAGGACAAGGGCAAGGCCGCCATGAGCGTCTGCTCCAGCTCCTGCATCGGCTGCGGTTTGTGCCAGAAGGAGTGCAAGAAGGACGCCATCCATGTGGTGAACGGTGTTGCCGTGGTGGATTATGACAAGTGCGTGGGCTGCAAGCTCTGCACCAAGGTCTGCCCCCGCGACGCCATCATCCCCGTGGCTACCGCCGAGGAGAAGGAAAAGTACAAGGCCATCAAGAAGGCACAGGCTGAGAAGGCCGCTGCCGCCAAGAAGGCCGCTGAGGAAGCTGCTGCCGCTTCCGCTCAGTAAGTTTTACCGGAAAAAAGTACCCCAAATCGGAAGATTTGGGGTACTTTTTGCATTGCCTTTTTTCGTGTGGAAGATTATGATAAAAGCAAGTTAGGCAGAGTAGGAGCATACGTGACCAGTGCCGGAAAAACGGGGAGTTGTTTTCCGGACGAAAAGGAATGAAGGACGGCCTTCTTCCTGCAGTGTGTGTTCCGCATCCCGCTGCCGCATAAAGGCGCGGGCGATTCCCCCTCCTCTGTGCGGCGCTCCGGAAACGGACTGCCGAAATACAGAAGGAGGATTTTTTATGTATCCACATCCCTTTACCACTGCTTACTGGCGGGACGCCGTCAGAGAGCTGAAGGACCTGCGGAAGCTGACCTTTGCGGCTCTGATGATCGCCATGTGTGTGGTCCTCAGCCATATCCCCTCCGTGCCCCTCTTCGGCGGGGCTAAGATCACCTGGGGCTTCCTGGCCCGGTCTCTCTGCGCCCTGGTGTGCGGACCGGTGCTGGGCGTGGCCTTCGGCTTTGCCGAGGATATCCTCAGCTTTTTCCTCACCGGTGGCGGCGGCTACCCCTTTTTCCCCGGCTATACCCTGACCACCATGCTGGGCGTACTGATCTATGCCCTGTTTCTCTACCGGGCCAAACTCACCGTCCGCCGGGTGTTCCTGGCCAAGCTGCTCACCAACCTCCAGAACGTGGTGCTGGGGTCCCTTTGGTCCGCCATTCTCTACGGAAAGGCCTGGTCCGTCATGGCGGTGGGCAGCTTCTGGAAGAACCTCATTATGCTTCCCTTACAGACGTTGCTGCTGGTGCTGCTGATCGGCGCCCTGCTGCCTGTCCTTCGCAGAACCGGTCTCGTTGACCGGAATACCCCCGCCAAAATTACCTGGTGACACTCGAAACCGCCCCGGATGGGGCGGTTTTTTTGCGCTTCGGCAGCATTCAAAAAATCTTCCGCCTTTGTTCACAAATTGTTTATCATCCATCCATTGACAATGATTTCCCATGGTGGTACACTGCCTTTAGCACTCCGGGGAATAGAGTGCTAAAACCTCTGCAAAGCCCCGGAGAAAGACCAGAGGTGTGCCGTGGAACTGACGGAACGGAAAAAGCAAATACTAAAAGTGGTGGTGGACGATTACATCCATACCGCCGAGCCGGTGGGTTCCAAGGCCATCGCCGCCCGGATGGGCGGCGTCAGCTCCGCCACCATCCGCAACGAGCTGGCGGACCTGGTGGAGCTGGGATACCTGGAACAGCCCCATACCTCGGCGGGCCGTGTGCCCTCCCCCAAGGGCTACCGACTGTACGTCAACGAGCTGATGGAGCGGCAGAAGCTGTCCCTGGACGAGACGGAGAAGATCAACCAGTCCCTGCAGCTGAAAATGGAGGAGCTGGACCGTCTGCTGTCCCAGGCGGGCCGGGCGGTGAGTTCTTTCGTCAACTACCCCACCTATATGGCGGCCACGGGAAAAAAGAGCATGACCGCCCAGCGGTTCGAGCTGCTGCCGGTTGACGACCACAGCTGCATCGTGGTCATGATGATGGACGGCAACCGGGTGAAGAGCCAACTGCTCCGCCTGCAGCTGAAGGTGGAGATGGACCAGTTCCCCATCCTGGTGAACCTGCTGAACAGCCACTTTACCAAGGTCTCCACCAATGAGATGAACCTGCGGCTGATGAACGTGGCGGAGCAGATCCCGCCGCAGGTGTTCCTGCTGCTGTCCCAGATCATCTCCTATTCCGTGGAATCTCTGGAGGAAGCGGGACACCGGGAAATCGTCACCTCGGGAGCCAGGGAACTTTTGAAGCTGCCGGAGTTCCGGGACGCCGACAAGGCCCATGAACTTATGAGCTTTCTGGCGGACAGCAAGGAGAATCTTCCCGTGCCGGAGGATGACAGTCCCATGAAGATCCTTATCGGACCGGAGAATGTCAGCGATGCGTTAAAGGACACCAGCGTGGTGGTGGCCAGCTATGACATCGGAGATGATATGCGGGGCCTGATCGGCGTGGTAGGCCCCACCAGAATGGATTACGCCACAGTGGCCGCGCGGCTGTCTGGCTTTGCCGACGGACTGACACGGCTGTTCGGAAAACAGGAATTACCCCCGAAGGAGGAAACGCGGAAATGAACGAAGAGAACAAGCAGCCCCTGGAGCAGGAGGAGCCGGAGACTCCGGAGACCCAGGCGGGTCCGGAGCAGGAGGCCCCACAGGAAGAGGAGGCCGCCAAGAGCGAAAAGAAGCCCAAGAAGAAAAAGGAAAAGGGCTATACCTTCACCCGGGAACAGGTGGAGCAGATGGAGCTGGCTGCCAAGCAGCTGGAGTCCGTGAAGGACCAGTTCACCCGCCTCACCGCCGAGTATGACAACTACCGCAAGCGCACCACCAAGGAAAAGGACGGCACCTACCAGGACGCCAAGGCTGACACCATCAAGGCGTTCCTGGCGGTGTATGACAATCTGGAGCGTGCCGCCGCCACCGAGGGCGACGAGGAATCTCCCCACAAGAAAGGCCTGCTGATGATCTTCCAGCAGTACAAGGACATCCTGGCAAAGCTGGGCGTCACGGAGATCGAGGCCAAGGGTCAGCCCTTTGATCCGGAGCGCATGGAAGCTGTCATGCACATCGACGACGAGAGCTTCGGCGAGAACGAGGTGGCCCAGGTGTTCCAGGCGGGCTTTATGCTGGGCGACAAGGTCATCCGCCACGCCATCGTACAGGTTGCAAACTGATTTCGAATACAAAAATAAACTTTTCGATAGATTTAGGAGGAATTCATTATGTCTAAGGTAATCGGTATCGATCTGGGTACTACCAACTCCTGCGTGGCCGTCATGGAAGGCGGCGAGGCAGTGGTCATCGCCAACGCGGAAGGCAACCGCACCACCCCGTCCGTGGTGGCCTTCTCCAAGACCGGTGAACGCATGGTGGGCCAGGTGGCAAAGCGCCAGGCCATCACCAACCCTGACCGCACCATCGCTTCCATCAAGCGCGAGATGGGCTCGGACCACAAGGTCACCATCGACGGCAAGGCCTACACCCCCCAGGAGATCAGCGCAATGATCCTGCAGAAGCTGAAGGCGGACGCCGAGGCCTATCTGGGCACCACCGTCACCGAGGCTGTCATCACTGTCCCCGCTTACTTCACCGACTCCCAGCGCCAGGCCACCAAGGATGCTGGCAAGATCGCCGGCCTGGACGTGAAGCGTATCATCAACGAGCCCACCGCCGCTGCTCTGGCCTACGGTGTGGATAAGGAGCAGTCTCAGAAGATCATGGTTTATGACTTGGGCGGCGGCACTTTCGATGTCTCCATTCTGGAGATCGACGACGGCGTCATCGAGGTCTTGGCCACCGCCGGCAACAACCGCCTGGGCGGCGACGACTTCGATGAGTGCGTCATGAAGTATCTGGTCAGTGAGTTCAAGCGCACCGACGGCGTGGACCTGTCCACCGACAAGGTGGCCATGCAGCGCCTGAAGGAGGCCGCCGAGAAGGCCAAGATCGAGCTCAGTGGCGTCACCACCTCCAACATCAACCTGCCCTATATCACCGCGGACGCCACCGGCCCCAAGCACCTGGACGTGACCCTGACCCGGGCCAAGTTCAACGAGCTGACCAGCCATCTGGTAGACGCCACCATGGGCCCCGTGCGTCAGGCTATGTCCGACGCTGGTCTGAAGCCCTCCGACCTGAGTAAGGTCCTGCTGGTGGGCGGCTCCAGCCGTATCCCCGCTGTCCAGGAGGCCGTGAAGAACTTCACCGGCTCCGAGCCCTTCAAGGGCATCAACCCCGACGAGTGCGTGGCCATGGGCGCTGCCCTGCAGGCCGGCGTGCTGACCGGTGATGTGAAGGGCCTGCTGCTGCTGGACGTCACCCCCCTGTCCCTGGGCATTGAGACCATGGGCGGCGTGTGCACCAAGCTGATCGACCGCAACACCACCATCCCCGTGAAGAAGAGCCAGATCTTCTCCACTGCCGCCGATAACCAGACCTCTGTTGAGGTCAACGTGCTGCAGGGTGAGCGTGAGATGGCCGCTGCCAACAAGAGCCTGGGCCGCTTCCACCTGGACGGCATCGCTCCCGCCCGCCGCGGCGTGCCTCAGATCGAGGTCACCTTCGACATCGACGCCAACGG
>CAYWYW010000098.1:0-8625 GCA_964462715.1 uncultured Oscillibacter sp. | reverse complement strand
AACGGCACACTCGGTGGTGTGAGAGGACGGGGCTAACCGCCCCTCCTACTCGATCAATTAACGTTCTTCGCGGAAATAAGGCAGTCCCAGACTGGCAGGGGGCTGGTTTGCACCCCATCCGCCCATGACGGATGGGGACCCCGCATAGGATACAAATTGCCAGGCAAAGCCCGGCAATTTCAAGGCTTTTCCTGCGGAAAACGCTTGGCGCGGTAAAGCCGCGTGCCGCCTTTGGCGGCTGCGCGAAAACCAGCCAGCGTAGAAAAAAGACCCCGCCGTGATTGCCACGGCGGGGTAAGAGTATCAGCGCTCTTCGCGGAAATAAGGCAGTCCCAGACTGGCAGGAGGCTGGTTTTCGCGCTTCTTGCGGAGGGAGATGGCAATCAGCACCACGATGGTGACCAGGTAGGGCAGCATCTTGAACAGCTCGATGTCCTTGCGGCCCAGGCCGGGGATGATGAGGTACACCCAGAACAGCAAGCCGAACAGATAGGAGCCCCAGATGGCGTTTACGGACCGCCAGGTGGCAAAGATGACCAGTGCCACCGCCAGCCAGCCCAGGGACTCGATAGTGCCGTCGTTGGCCCAGGTGCCCTTGATGTAATCCATGGTGTAGTACAGACCGCCCATACCGGAGATGCCGGCGCCGATGCAGGTAGCCAGGTACTTGTAGCGGGTAACGTTGATGCCCGCCGCGTCAGCGGTGGCGGGATTCTCGCCCACGGCTCGGAGGTTCAGGCCCGTGCGGGTCCGGTTCAGGAACCAGGCCATGACGATGGCGACCACAATGGCGAGATAGACCATGAAGCCGTAGCTGAGGAACAGCTTGCCCACCACACCCAAGTCTGTCACATTGTTGATGTTGGCCCGGTAGATAGAGCTGGTGGCGGCCACGGAGATCTGGCCCACGCCGCCGGCCATGGTGTTCAGGCCGCCGCCGAAGAAGTTGGCCACGCCACCGCCGAAGATGGTCAGCGTCAGGCCGGTGACATTCTGATTGGCCCGGAGGGTGATGGTCAGGAAGCTGTACAGCAGACCGCCCAGCGCAGAGGCCAGGAAGGCCGCCAAAAAGCTCAGCAGCAGGCATACCACCTTGTTGGGCGCGGGATTGTTGAGCTCATAGAAGAAGGAAGCCGCCAGGCCGGCGATGCCGCCCAGGTACATGATACCGGGGACGCCCAGGTTCAGGTTACCGGATTTCTCCGTCAGGATCTCGCCGATGGCGCCGAACATGATGACGGTGCCGAAGCAGATGGCGGACTGCAGGAGCTGGATGATCTGTGCGCTTGTCATTTGGCCTCGCCCTCCTTTTTGCCCCGCAGGATGACACGGTAATTGATGAAGAACTCGCTGCCCAGGATGAAGAACAGGATGATGCCGGTGATGATGTTGGAGGCATAGTCGTTCAGGTTGAACTGGGAGGCGATCTGGATGGCGCCCTTCTGCAGGAACACCAGCAGCAGAGAGATCAGGATCATCACGAAGGTGTTGAACTGGGCCAGCCAGGCCACGATGATGGCGGTGAAGCCGCGGCCGCCGGCGGTGGAGGTGGAGATGGTGTGGCTGGCGCCAGCCACGGCGATGAAGCCTGCCAGACCGCAGATGGCACCGGAGATGGCCATGGTGCGGACGGTGACCTTCTTCACGCTGATGCCGGCGTACCGGGCGGTGTTCTGGGAGTCGCCCACCACGCTGATCTCATAGCCCTGCTTGGAGTATTTCAGATAGATGAACATACCCACGGTCAGGACCAGCACCAGGATGACATTCAGACCGTAGGTCTGACCGAACACGGCGGGGAACCAGCCGGCCTTGGTCTGCTGGTTGATGACGCCCACGGTGTTGGAGCCGATGGGATTCTCCCACAGGGCCACGCAGTAGCTGGTGATCTGAATGGCGACGTAGTTCATCATCAGGGTGAACAGGGTCTCGTTGGTGCCCCACTTGGCCTTGAAGGCGGCGGGAATGACGCCCCAGACGCAGCCTGCCAGCAGACTGGCAACAGCCATGATGACCAGCAGGACCGGGGTGGAGATGGAGCCGCCGAAGGCCCGCATAAAGCCCGCGGTGATGACGCCGCCGATCAGGACCTGGCCCTCAGCGCCGATGTTCCAGAATTTCATCTTGAAGGCGGGGGCCAGACCCACGCCGATGCACAGTAGCATCATGGTGTCACGGATGGTGACCCAACTGCGACGGGAGGTGCCGAAGGCACCGTCGAAAATGGCTTTATAGACCTCGACGGGGTTCAGTTTGGTGACGGCGAAGATAAAGATGCCGCTGACCACCAGAGACAGTACCACCGCCACAATGCGAATGGCGTAGGCCTTGGGACGGGAGATGCCGTCCCGCTTGGCAATACGGAGCAGGGGCTCCTGGGTGTGATTCACAGTGCTCATGCAGGTTCGACCTCCTTCTTAAAGCGGGTCATCAGCAGACCCACTTCCTCCTTGGTGGTGGTCCGGGCGTCCACGATGCCGGAGACCTGACCGCCGCACAGCACCAGGATCCGGTCGCACAGCTCCAGCAGCACATCCAGATCCTCGCCCACGTAGACCACGGCGACGCCCTTCAGTTTCTGCTCCGTCAGCAGGTTGTAGATGGTATAGGATGTATTGATGTCCAGGCCGCGGACGGCGTAGGCTGTCATCAGCACAGAGGGCTCCTGGGCGATCTCACGGCCTACCAACACCTTCTGCACGTTGCCGCCGGAGAGACGGCGAACGGGGAAGTTGACGCTGGGAGTGACCACGTCCAGTTCCGTCAGGACCTCCTCGGCCAGCTTCTTGGGAGCCTTCCGGTCCGTGAAGATGCCATGGCCCTTCCGGTAGCTGCGCAGCAGCATGTTGCCGGTCATGCCCATAGTGCCCACCAGGCCCATGCCCAGCCGGTCCTCCGGCACGAAGGCCAGGGACACGCCGGACTGCTTGATCTGGAGAGGTGTTTTGCCCACCAGTTCCGTGCCCTCCTTATCCTCCGGGTGGCCGATGGGACGGTACCGGATGGAGGCACCGGGGGAGATGGGCTGCAGGCCCGCGATGGACTCCAGCAGCTCCTTCTGGCCGGAGCCGGCGATGCCGGCAATGCCCAGGATCTCGCCACCCATGGCGGTAAATGTCACATTGTCCAGCCGCTTGACGCCCATGGCATCGTAGACGGTCAGGCCGCTGACCTCCAGCCGGGGCGTGGGGTCCTTGGGATCGGGGCGATTGATGTTCAGGGTGACAGCGTGACCTACCATCATGTCTGTCAGCGCCTGGGGGGAAGTGTCCTTGGTGGCCACGTCACCGATGTACTTGCCCTTACGGAGCACCGCCACCCGGTCGGATACATCCATGACCTCATGGAGCTTGTGGGTAATGATGATCATGGCCTTGCCGTCGGCCTTCATGTTCCGCATGACTTCAAAGAGACGGTCGGTTTCCTGGGGGGTCAGGACGGCGGTGGGCTCATCCAGGATCAGGATGTCCGCGCCGCGGTAGAGGACCTTGACGATCTCCACCGTCTGCTTTTCGGAAACGGACATGTCATAGATCTTTTTGTTGGGATCGATCTGGAAGCCGTACTTTTCGCAGATGCTGTTGATCTTGGCGGCGGCGGCTTTCAGGTCCAGCTTGCCTTCTTCTTCCAGACCCAGAACAATGTTCTCGACGGCGGTGAACACATCCACCAGCTTGAAGTGCTGATGGATCATGCCGATGCCGTAATCAAAGGCGTCCTTGGGGGAGGCAATGGTGACGGGCTGGCCGTTCACCAGGATCTCACCTTCGTCAGGGAAGTAGATGCCGGCCAGCATATTCATCAGCGTGGTCTTGCCGCTGCCGTTTTCTCCCAGCAGAGACAAAATTTCACCACGGTTGATGTCCAGAGAAACGCTGTTGTTGGCAACGACTTTTCCGAACCGTTTTGTGATGTTCCGCAATTGGACTGCTGCAACAGTTTCCACGAAGACCATCCTTCCTGCCGTATTGGCATAAAATGGGGAAGCGCCGGAGAAACCGAAAGCCCGGCGCTTGGGGCAGGGGAGCGGTCCCCCGGTGCCCGATGGGATATCAAAGGTTGATATCTAAGTATACCATGCCTTTCGGGCAATGTAAATCATAAATGACATAAGAATTGTGAGGGTTGCACAGAAATGTGAGACTTTCACAAGAAAGGTCAACCTATTTTGACGAGAATGGAAAAAAGAGGGGACTGCCTTCTGGCAGTCCCCTCCTTGGAACGAATGGATGATCAGTTGTTGTTCAGCTCGGTGATACCGTCGATGCGCAGGGCGAAGTAAGGAGCGGAGCGCAGGACAGACTCCTGGAAGGCGCCGTCCACGATGGCCTCGCCGGTATCGTTGACCCAGTCGCCGTCGGTATCCAGGCCGAAGGCGGTGGTGACGGTCTCGCCGCCCACGGTGAAGGTGGAGGTATCGAAGACCTTCAGGCTGCCGTCCTTGATACCGGCCCAGGCAGCGTCAACAGCTTCCTGCGTGCCGGCGGCGCAGCTCTCGCCCAGGGCGGAGATCATGACAGCGCCGTCCTTGGCACCGGTGGCGAAGTCGGTGGGGATATCCTGGCCGGCAACGAACTTCTCCAGAGTGGCCTTGTACAGGACAGACCAGTTGTTCTGGGCGGAGGTCAGAGCAGCGGTAGGAGCGACAGACAGCATGTCGATGTTGTAGCCGACAGAGTAGACTTCCTTGCCGGAGTCCTTCACAGCCTGAACGGCGGAGGGAGCGCCGGTGGAGTCAGCATGCTGGCCGATGATGACGCAGCCCTTGCTCATCAGAGCGTTGGCAACCTCGCCCTCAGCCACGGGATCATACCAGGAGTTGGTGTACTGCACGTCCATGTGAGCGTCGGGAACGATGGACTGGATGCCCAGCAGGAAAGCGGTGTAGCCGCAGACCACCTCGGCATAGGGGAAGGCGCCGACATAGCCGATGTAGGGATCGGAGACCTTACCGGCGTCCATCAGCTCCTTCAGCTTCATGCCGGCCACGATACCGGAGACATAGCGGGACTCATAAGTATAGGGGAACATGTTCTTGAAGTTGGCCAGACCGGAGTTGGCAGCGGTATCGCCGGTGCAGGCGACGAAGATGACATCCTCATACTCGCCGGCGGCTTCCTGCATGTACAGCTGGTGGCCGTAGGAGTCGGAGAAGATGATGCCGCAGCCCTGCTCCGCCAGGTCGACAGCGGTATCATAGCAGGTCTCGTCCTCGGGGATGTTGTACTTCATGATGATCTGGGAATCAGCAATGCCCAGATCGGCGCAGGCGGTCTTCAGGCCCTCGATGTGGGCGGCGTCGTAACCGGAGTTCTCATCATGAACGCAGATCAGGCCGACCTTGATCTCGGCGGCGGGATCAGCCGCGGGCTCCTGGGTCTCAGCGGGCTTCTCAGGCTCGGCGGGATTTTCTTCCGTTTTGCCGCCGCCGCAGGCGACCAGGCTCAGAGACATGACCAGAGCGAGAAGCAGTGCAAGGAACTTCTTCATTCTAATTTCCTCCTTCAAAAAATAAAATTAGGTCACAAATGACCCTCTTCTATTGCCATCATACAAGGTCGGCCTTAAAAATTCAACTGAATTTTTGCAATTTTAAGAGAAATCCGGCTAGAATTTTAAAAAAATTTCACACGGGTTTTATGAAATGATACAAAAACGAAAAAAATCAAACAAAAAATGGGAGCGGTAGTACCACTCCCATTTAGTGAAAATCACAGGTCGACCTATTTTTTACTGGACGATCACGGTGCCGGTCTTGCCGGCGATGCCGTCCCGGGCCTTTTCCAGCAGGGTGATGAGGGCGGAGCGACCGGGCTTGCTCTCGGCGAACTGGACGGCGGCCTGGACCTTGGGCAGCATGGAACCGGGGGCAAACTGGCCCTCGTCCATGTAGACCCGGGCCTGGTCGGGCGTCAGGGAGTCCAGCCAGGTCTGGTCGGGCTTGCCGAAGTTGACGGCCACCTTCTCCACGGCGGTCAGGATCACCAGGCAGTCGGCGTCCAGCTGCTGAGCCAGCACACAGGAGGCGAAGTCCTTGTCCACCACGGCGGCGGCGCCCTTCAGGTGATGGCCCTCGGTGGTAAAGACGGGGATGCCGCCGCCGCCGCAGGCGATGACCACCAGGCCGGCGTCCACCATGTCACGGATGGACTCGATCTCCACGATGGACTGGGGGCGGGGAGAGGCCACCACACGGCGATAGCCGCGCCCAGCGTCCTCCATCACCTGATAGCCGCGTTCTGCGACCATCTTGTCTGCTTCCTCCTTGGTCATAAAGGAGCCGATGGGCTTGGTGGGGTTCTGGAAGGCGGGATCGGCGGGGTCCACCTCCACCTGGGTCAGCACAGTGGAGACGCCCTTGCGGATGCCGCGGTCCAGCAGCTCCTCCCGCAGGGAGTTCTGCAGGTCGTAGCCGATATAGCCCTGGCTCATGGCCACGCAGACGGACAGGGGGCAGGGAATGTACTTTTCGGGATTGGAGCGGGTCAGCTCGGTCATGGCGGCCTGGATCATGCCCACCTGGGGACCGTTGCCGTGGGCGATGACGACCTCGTGGCCCTCTTCGATCAGGTCGGCGATGGCCTTGGCGGTCTGCTTGACGGCCACCATCTGCTCGGGAAGATTGTTGCCCAGGGCATTGCCGCCCAGGGCGATGACAATACGTTTGCCCATGGTATATATACTCCTTTTAGAGATAGCAAGCCCGCCTGAGACGCGGAATACACATATCAGGCGGGCCGGCCGTTCAGTTGATTTATGTCGTCAGGGAGCGCTGATTATTCAGCAAACTCACGCTTGGTGGCGCGCTCCTCCAGAGCCTTCAGAGTGGCCTGGGGATCCTTGCACTTGGCCAGGAAGATCATGGCGGCGATGATATAGGGCTTGAAGGAAGCCTCCTTGTACAGGGGGGTGCGGTAACGGTCGAACACGGAGGCGTCCACCTCGCCGGTCTCACAGGAGACACCGGTGATGTCGGCGGGCAGGCAGTGCAGGTACAGAGCCTTGCCGTCCTTGGTCTTGGCCATCATCTCCTCGGTGCAGGCCCAGTCCTTGTGCTCGGCGTTCTGAGCCAGCAACTCCTTCTCCAGAGCCTTGATGCCATCGGTGTCGCCCTCGGCGTACAGGTTGGTGCGCTTCTCCATGGCGGCGAAGGGAGCCCAGCTCTTGGGATACACGATGTCGGCGTCCTGGAAGGCCTCTTCCATGGAGTGGGTCTTGGTGAAGGAACCGCCGGTAGCGGCAGCGTTCTTGCGGGCGACCTCCTCGACCTCGGGCATGACCTCATAGCCCTCGGGATGAGCCAGGACCACGTCCATGCCGAAGCGGGTCATCAGGCCGATGACGCCCTGGGGAACGGACAGGGGCTTGCCGTAGGAGGGAGAATAGGCCCAGGTCATGGCGATCTTCTTGCCCTTCAGGTTCTCCACGCCGCCGAACTCATGGATGATGTGCAGCATATCGGCCATGCACTGGGTGGGATGGTCGATGTCGCACTGCAGGTTCACCAGAGTGGGCTTCTGCTCCAGAACGCCGTCCTTGTTGCCCTCGGTCACGGCGTCCACGACCTCGTGCATGTACTTGTTGCCCTTGCCGATGTACATGTCGTCACGGATACCGATGACGTCGGCCATGAAGGAGATCATGTTGGCAGTCTCGCGGACGGTCTCGCCGTGAGCGATCTGGCTCTTGCCCTCGTCCAGGTCCTGGACCTCCAGGCCCAGCAGGTTGCAGGCGGAGGCGAAGGAGAAACGGGTACGGGTGGAGTTGTCGCGGAACAGGGAGATGCCCAGGCCGGACTCGAAGATCTTGGTAGAGATGTTGTTCTCACGCATGTAGCGCAGGGCGTCGGCCACGGTGAAGACGGCCTCGATCTCGTCGTCGGTCTTCTCCCAGGTCAGGAAGAAGTCGCCGTTGTACATATCCTTGAAGTTCAGGGCATTCAGCTTGTCGATATACATCTGCAAAGTCTTATCCATGTTCAGTTCTCCTTTATTTTCTATATGTAAGTGGGTGGCAGATTACTGGATGTCGTTGTTGGTCAGGCTCTGACGGAACTCGGTGACGTCGTCGGTCTTGTTCTCGGGCTTATACAGGCCGGGGACGGCGGCATACAGGGCGGCGCAGGTGACCAGGTCCTGCTTCCAGGTGATCTCGTTGGGGGCGTGGGCCTGAGACTCGGCGCCAGGGCCGAAGCCAACGCAGGGGATACCGTAACGGCCCTGGATGGACACGCAGTTGGTGGAGAAGGTCCACTTGTCAGTCAGAGGACGGCCGTCGCGCAGGTGCATGGCGTCCTTCTTGGGGTCGGCGTCGGCGTGGCCGATGCGTTTGTCGCCCCACAGGGCGTGGTGGGCGTCGATCAGAGCCTGGACGTGAGCGGCGCTCTCCTTGTTGATCCAGGTGGGGAAGAAGCACTCGGTCTCATAGACGGTGCCGGTCCAGGCGGGACGGTCATACATGTACATGCTGACCTTCACGTCGTCCTTGTACTTCTGGACGGAGGGCAGGTCCTCGATCTCCTTCAGGCAGGAATCCCAGGTCTCGCCGGCAGTCATGCGGCGGTCGATGGAGATGGCGCAGCTGTCCGCCACGGCGCAGCGGGAGGGAGAGGTGTAGAAGATCTGG
>CAYWYW010000097.1:0-8710 GCA_964462715.1 uncultured Oscillibacter sp. | reverse complement strand
GGCTGAAGGAAGCGCTGGAGCGCATGACGGCGACCGCCGGGAGGATTCGGGAGGCCCTGGACCGGCTCCAGGACGTGGGTCCCTTCTGGGAAGAAACAGGAGAGAAGGCGCTGGAGGCCGCCAAGCAGTTCCGTAAGGCCCTGCGTACCATGCGGAATGCCGGAGACGCCATGGATTCCGCACTGAGCGGGTTGAAGGACCTGTTGGAAGAGCAGGCGGACCAGACGGCCCTGGAATTCCCCAAGCTGGATAGTGCCTTCCATGAGAAGGAGGACAGCCTCAGCGCCACGCTGGATGCCCTGTCCCAGGAACTGCGGTCCATGCAGTCCACGGCGGACGGAGTGGGGGATACCATGAGCGGCGACCTGCGGCGCATCAACGACCAGTTCGGTGTCATTGCCGATCTGCTGCGGGACAGCGCTGATGAGGATCAAGAGGACCGGGTGGTAGACACCTCGGAAGAGGACACCTCCATCACTATGGGTACGGCGGCAAACTGTGTCAACCGGGGCACTGTGGAGGGCGACGTCAACACCGGCGGCGTGACAGGTTCCATGGCCGTGGAGCTGGACTTTGACCCGGAAGATGACATCATCCGCCAGGGGGATGTCTCCGTCAACTTCCAGTATCTCACCCACGCGGTGCTGCGGGCGTGCGTCAACCACGGCGCGGTAACGGGCCGGAAGGACTGTGTGGGCAGCGTGGTGGGCCGTGCCGAGGTAGGCGTGGTCACCGCCTGCCAGGGCTACGGCAGCGTGGAGAGCACCGGCGGCGCCTATGTGGGCGGTATTGCCGGGCGGTCCGCAGTGCCCATCCGGGATTGCTGGGCCAAATGTGACCTGGGCGGCAGCAGCCATGTGGGCGGCATCGCGGGGCTGGCGGAGGATCGGCTGAGCGGCTGCCGGACCCTGGTGCGCATGGAAGAAACGCCCTACAGCGGCGCCGTCGCCGGAGAGGCCCAGGGGACCCTGGCGGACAACTGCTTCGTCAGTGACACTCTGGGCGGTGTGGACGGCATCAGCTATACCGGCCAGGCGGAGCCCGTGGCCTACGGAGACCTGCTGGCCCTGGAGGCCCCGGAGGAATTTTTCGCCTTTGCTCTGACCTTCACGGCAGATGATGTGGTGGTGAAACGGGTCTCCTTTATTTACGGCCAGGGCGTCCGGGAGGAGGATATCCCCGCCGTGCCGGTGAAGGAGGGGTTCTATGGCGCCTGGGAGGATTTCGACCGGACGGCCCTGACCTTCGATAACACCATTGAAGCAGTCTATACGCCCTGGGTCACCACCCTGTCCAGCGCCGACGGCGCCATTCTGGCGGAGGGAACCTTCGCCCCGGGAGCGGCGCTGGAGGTGACCCCGGAGCAGGGGGAGACTCCTGCGGCCAAGGGCGAGGTGCTGCTGCACCAGTCCGTCCGGGTGGACGGCGGCGCGTTCTTCACTGCCCTGCGGGTCCAGAAACCGGATAACGCCCGAAAAGCGCAGCTCTGGTGCCGGACGGAGCAGGGACCGTGGCGCCAGCTTACCTGTACCAAAGAGGGAAGCTACCTGCGTGCGGAGCTGGAGACCGAAGCGGCGGAGCTGTGCCTTATCGGGACAGAAGGCGGAACGGGCGCCTGGGTCGGCGGGGCTGTGACCCTTGCTGCCGTTGGTACTCTGCTGGTGGCTGTCGGACGGAAGCCCAAAAAGCCGAAGGGATCCGGTGAGGAACAGGCTTGCATTCCGGAAAAAGTTTGATCATGGCTTGACAATCAAACCTCCCGGGCATATACTGTGCCTTGCAAGGGAGTTCTCGGAAGAGGGCTGAGAGGAGGGTGTATTCCCTCGACCTCACCTGATTTGGGTAATGCCAACGTAGGGATGCGAAGAAAAACGGATATTTTTTCACGGCTGTGCGGTTGATGGCCGCAGGAAGTGAATGAATGGAAATTTGAGCAGAGTCCCCTTGTGAGGGGGGACTCTGTTTTTTTCTTCAAATGACCACAGACGCTCCTAAGCGAATCAAAAGGAGGAATGTGAAGCATGAAACAACAAATGAACAAACAGGAAGCAGGGGCCGTGCTGGGAAGGGCCAGCCGCCTGTCTACACGGAAGCTGGTTCTGACCGCCATGTTCACCTGCCTGGCCTTTGTGCTGAATACCTTTGTGTACTTCCCGGCCATGGCACCCTTCCAGCATTTCGTGAACGTGCTGGCCGCCGCGCTGGTGGGGCCCTGGTACGGAAGCGCTGCCGGAGCGCTGTGCGGCGTGCTGCGGATGCTGTGCGGCCGGGATATCGGCTCCGTCACCGGCGCTATGTTCGGCCCCATCCTGGGCGGCCTTCTGTATCGGAAGTTCGGGACCTGGTGGTCCGTGTGGATCGGCGAGATCATCGGCACCGGTATCATCGGCGCCATGGCGTCCTACCCACTGTTTAAGATGTTTTATGCCCTGGACGCCCAGTCTCCCTTCTACTTCATCCCCTTCTACATCCCCTCTGCCGCTGTGGGCGCTTCCATGGGCGCGGCGGCGTTGGTGCTGCTGAAGCGCACCGGCGTGCTGAACCGGATGAAGCAGGAGCTGGAGCGCTGAAAGGAGAAAACCATGGATTTTGGAAAACAACTGAGCCTGGTCCGGGAGCGGACGCCCCTGGTTCAGTGCATCACGAATTTCGTTACCGTCAACGACTGCGCCAACATCATTCTGGCTGCCGGAGGTTCCCCCTCCATGGCAGATGATGTCAGGGAAGCGGCGGAGGCGGTACAGGGTGCCGCCGCGCTGGTGTGTAACCTGGGGGCCATTGCCGCCGTGGACGCCATGCTGTCCGCGGGAAAGACGGCCAATGAGCTGGGTAAGCCGGTGGTTCTGGACCCTGTGGCGGCGGGCAACACGGCCCTGCGGCGGGCGGAGTCCGACCGGCTACTGGCAGGCGTTCGCTTCGCCGTCATCCGGGGCAACGCCTCTGAGATCCGGGCACTGGCCCGGCGGGAGAGGGCTGGCAGCGGCGTGGATGTCAGCGGCGAGGATGCGGTGACAGAGGAGAACCTGCCCCGTACCGTGGAGACCGCCCGACGGCTGGCGATGCAGACCGGAGCTGTGGTAGCGGTGTCCGGCCCCATCGACGTGGTGACGGACGGAGAGCGGACGGCCCTTCTGCGGAACGGCTGCGCCACCATGGCCCGCATTACCGGAAGCGGCTGTATGTTGACAGCCATGCTGGGGGCCTTCTGTGGTGCGGACCCGGACCATCCCTTTGAGGCTGCCTGCGCAGCGGTGGCCGCCATGGGTGTGGTGGGGGATCTGGCAGAGGAACGGCGGCTGCAAAACGGCACCGGAAACGCCACCTTCCGCACAGACCTGATCGACGCGGTATTCAATCTGACGGAGGAACAACTGAACGGAGGAGTTCGATATGAAGTTTACGAAGGATGAGATCCGGGCGTCCATGCTGCTGTACGCGGTGACGGACCGGATGTGGCTGAAGGAGGGCGAGAGCCTGGTGGACGTTGCGGAGAAGGTGCTGCAAAACGGCGCCACCTTCCTGCAGATCCGGGAGAAGGACCTGGACGAGGAGAGCTTTGAGGAGGAGTCCGAAAAGCTGAAGGCGCTGTGCAATTCCTACCATGTGCCTTTTGTAGTGAATGACAGCGTGGAGATCGCCCTCCAGTGCGGTGCCGACGGTGTCCATGTGGGCCAGAGCGACATCAAAGGCCGGGACATCCGGGCCATGATCGGGCCGGACAAGATCCTGGGCATCTCCGCCGGAACTGTGGAGCAGGCGGTGGCCGCCGAAAAGGCCGGCGCCGACTACATCGGCGTGGGTGCGGTGTTCCCCACCAGCACCAAGAAGGACGCAAAGCCCATGGAGGTGGAGGTCCTGCGGCGTATCAGCCAGTCTGTGTCCATCCCCGTGGTGGCCATTGGCGGCATCAACGCGGGCAATATTTTGAAGCTCTCCGGCAGCGGCGTGGACGGCGTGGCGGTGGTATCCGCCATCTTCGGGGCCGAAGACCCCGGCAAGGCCACGGCGGAACTGCGGAAGCTGTCGGCGCAGATGGTGGCCGGCCATGAATAAGCCCTTTGCCATCTTTGATATGGACGGAACCCTGGTGGACTCCATGGTCTACTGGCAGCGGCTGGGCCGGGAATACCTGACTGCCCAGGGCGTCACGGAGGGCATGGACGAGGTGCTGGAGCGCATCAAGGCCATGACCATGGCAGAGTCCTCCGCCCTGTTTATTGAGGCATTTGGCTTGCCGGGGACGCCGGAGTCCGTGATGGCGGAGATGAACGCCGTCATGGACGAGCACTACCGCTCCGATATTCCTCTGAAGCCCAGCGCGGCGAATTATCTGGCCGCTTTGAAAGCCCGGGGGACGAAGATGTGTGTGGCTACCGCCACGCCGGAGCCTCTGGCCCGGGCCTGCTTGCAGCGGCTGGGTGTGCTGGAGGACTTTGAGTTCCTGCTCAGCTGCGACGCAGTTGGTGCCGGTAAGGACCGGCCCGACGTGTTTCTGGAGGCGGCCCAGCGGCTGGGAGCTGCCCCAGCGGAGACCGCGGCCTTTGAGGATGCCCTGTTCGCCCTTAAAACCGCGAAGGACACGGGCTTTTACACCGTGGGCGTCTGGGATGCCAGCGGTGATGGACATTGGAACGAACTGACCGCCCTGGCGGACGAGACCGTCCGTGACTGGAGAACGGCGGCGGAAAACATCAGACTTGAACAGGAGAAATGAGATATGAAAGCAAGCATTGCCATTCAGATTTTGCCCCAGGTGAGCGATAAGGACGAGCTTGTCCGCATTGTGGACGAGGTCATCGACTATATCAAAAGCACTGGCCTGCGGTACGAGGTGGGCCCCTTTGAGACGGCCATCGAGGGCGATGACATGGACCAACTGATGGACATTGCCAAGGAATGCCAGAAGGTGGCGGTCCGGGCGGGCGCGCCGGAGGTCTGCACCTACATCAAGGTGGACTATGAGCCCGAGGGCGAAGTCCTGACTATTGACCAGAAGATCACCAAGCACCGCCATTGAGCGGCTGTAATCATTGAACTGCGGAAAAACCCGGTCAATGCCGGTTTTTCAGCGGTGGCATTGGGGGCACCACCTTGCCGTCGCTCTATAAAAGTAGTGCTGTATAAACAGAAAGGAGAATCTCTATGAGAACAGCATTGACGATCGCTGGAAGCGATTCCAGCGGAGGCGCCGGTATCCAGGCAGACATCAAGACCATGTCCGCCCATGGCATCTATGCCATGAGTGCCGTCACGGCCCTGACTGCCCAGAACACCACCGGCGTCACAGACATTTTGGAATCCACCCCCTCGTTCCTTGCCAATCAGCTGGACGCCGTATTTACCGATATCTTCCCCGACGTGGTCAAGATCGGCATGGTGTCCTCCGCGGACCTGATCACTGTGATCGCGGACAAGCTGACCCAGTACGGCGCCCGCCACATCGTGGTGGACCCGGTGATGGTGGCCACCTCCGGCTCCAAGCTGCTGCGTGATGACGCTATCGGCGCCCTGACGGAGAAGTTGCTGCCCCTGGCGGAGGTCCTGACCCCCAACATCCCGGAGGCGGAGATCCTGGCGGACATGAAGATCGAAAGCCCCGCTGACATGGAGACTGCCGCCAGGGCCATCAGTGAGAAGTACGGCTGTGCCGTCCTCTGCAAGGGCGGCCACGATCTGAACGACGCCAACGACCTGCTGTGGAAGGACGGCACCGGCCACTGGTTCAAGGGCCGCCGCATCGACAATCCCAATACCCACGGTACCGGCTGCACCCTGTCCAGCGCCATTGCCTCCAATCTGGCCAAAGGCATGGATCTGGAAGCGGCTGTGGAGGGCGCCAAAGCCTACATTTCCGGAGCGCTGGCGGCCATGCTGGACCTGGGCAAGGGCCGGGGGCCCATGAACCACCTCTTTGACCTGAAAAGCAGCTACATCGGGGAGGCGGAAGCATGAGCGGCCTGTCTGTCTCCGCCCGCCTGCGGCAGGCGGCGGACCCGGTGTGGGAAAAATGCCTGCACCACCCCTTTGTCACCGGTATTGGAGACGGGACCCTGGATGTGGAGAAGTTCCGGCACTTCATGCTGCAGGACTATCTCTACCTCTTTGACTACGCCCGGGTGTTCGCTGTGGGGGTAGTGAAGGCTCGGGACCCGGAGCTGATGCGGACCTTCTCCAAGAATGTGGATGCCATCCTGAATGGGGAAATGAACATCCACCGGGCCTATATGAAACGGCTGGGCATCACCGAGGAACAGGTCTTTGCCGTGAAGCCCGCCCTGGACAACCTGTCCTACACCAACTACATGCTCTCCGTTGCCCACACCGGCGGTCCCATGGAGATCGTGGCCTCCATCCTGGCCTGCTCCTGGAGCTATGCGGAGATCGGACAGACGCTGGCTCAAATCCCCGGCGCGGCGGACCATCCCTTCTACGGGGAGTGGATTCAGGGCTACGCCTCTGAGGACTACGCCGCCACCAACCAGGCACTGATCGAGCTGATGGACGGATTGGCCGCCGGCGCCACAGAGGAGCAGATGGCCCACCTGACGGATATCTTCGTCAACTGCAGCCGCTATGAGCTGGGCTTCTGGGACATGGCATGGGAACTGCGCCAATGAGTATTCTGGAATTTGAGCGGGTCTCCTACCAGTATCCCAGCGAGGATTTCGACATCATCGACCAGCTGTCCTTTTCCGTGGAGCCTGGGTCCTTTCACTGCATCATCGGCGTCAGCGGCTGCGGCAAGAGCACCATCTTCCGCATGACCAACGGTCTGCTGCAGCCCAAGAGCGGTACCATTCGGGTGGGGGGCGTTCCCATCACGGAGCAGAAGCACTACTGCGGCTACATGCCTCAGAAGGACCTGCTGTTTCCCTGGCGGACCATCGGCGAAAACCTGGCCCTGCCCCTGGAGGTTCAAGGAGGGACCACCAAGCAGGAGCGGCGGGAGCTGATCGACGCGGCGCTGGCGGACGTGGGCCTGGAGGGCTGCCGGGACAAAATGCCCCAGGAACTCTCCGGCGGCATGCGCCAGCGGGCGGCCTTTGCCCGCACCATGCTGACCGGCAGCGAATTGCTGCTGCTGGACGAGCCCTTTTCCGCCCTGGACTTTCTGACCCGCATCTCCATGCAGGAGTGGCTGCTGGACCAGTGGCAGCGCCACAAAAAGACCATTCTCTTTATCACCCACGACGTGGAGGAGGCTATTTTCCTCTCCTCCAGCGTGCTGGTGGTGGAGTCCACCCCCATTTGCTCCCTGCGGGAGATTCCCGTCCCCATGGACTATCCCCACACCCGGCAGGACCTGGCACGGCCGGAGATCGTGGGGCTGCGGGAGCAGCTGGTGGAGATGCTGAGAAAGCAGGTGACGGCATGAAGAAGGCTTGCAAAGGCAATCTCCCGGCCCTGCTGTTCCTGTTTGCCCTGCTGATGCTGTGGCAGTTGGGGGCCATGAAGATCGACGCGTCCTACATCCTGCCCACACCCATGCAGATCCTGCGGAAGCTGTGGGAACTGCGGGATATTCTGTTTACCGTCCACCTGCCGGCCACCATGGAGGTCACCCTGATCGGCCTTGCCATCTCTCTGGTCTTGGGCCTGGGACTGGCGGTGCTGATGGATGTGAGCCCCTTCTGGCAAAAGGCCCTGTACCCGGTGGTGGTGGCTTCCCAGACCATTCCCACCACTACCATCGCGCCCCTGTTCGTCCTGTGGTTTGGCTACGGCATCTGGAGCAAGGTGCTTGTGACCATTCTCATCACTTTTTTCCCCATCACCATCACGGTGTATGACGGTCTGCGCTCCGCCAAAGTGGAGATGGCCGAGCTGCTGCTGACCTATGGCGCCACCAAGCGGGATATCTATTGGAAGGTGAAGGTCCCCTGCGCGCTGCCCTACTTTTTCTCTGCCGTGAAAATGGCCGTGCCCATGAGCATCATCGGCGCCGCCATCGGCGAATGGCTGGGGGCCCAGAGCGGTCTGGGGTATTTCTCACGCCGGATGATGACCCAGCTGGACGGCGCGGGTGTCTTTGCGCCCATCGTGCTGCTGTCGGTGACAGCTATGGTGACGGTGGGTGTGGTGTCCCTGCTGGAAAAGCGGCTGGTCCGCTGGCGGGGTGAGTCCTGAGTATAAGAATCAAAGAGGAAGATATTCTATGAAACGTATTTTTGCAATGCTGCTGGCCTGCCTGCTGCTGGCGGGCTGCAGCGCCGCTCCGGCAAAGAGCGGTAAGGAAGAAAAGCTGGAGACCGTGGATGTGGTGCTAGACTGGTATCCCAATGCCGTCCACGCCTTTATCTACGAGGCCATCGACAAGGGCTATTTTGCTGACGAGGGCCTGCAGGTGAATGTCCTCTTTCCCTCCAACACCACCGACCCTCTGACCATGACGGCGGCGGGAAAGGCGGACATTGGCTTTTACTATCAGGAGGACACTATCATTGCCAAGGCCAATGAGGGCGTCCCCGTCAAGGTGCTGGGCGCTGTGGTCCAGGAACCCATCAGCATCATGGCCTCCCTGGAAGAGAAGAACATCACCGAGCCTGCCGATCTGGTGGGCAAGACCATCGGCTACTCCGGCACCCGCTTTGCCGAGGTGGCAGTGGAGCAACTGCTCAAGTCTGTGGGCGCCACGCTGGATGACGTGGAGATGATCGACGTGGGCTTTGACCTGATGAGCTCCATGACCACCGGCAATGTGGACGCCACC
>CAYWYW010000096.1:0-8808 GCA_964462715.1 uncultured Oscillibacter sp. | reverse complement strand
TCCGTGGCCGCGGGCGAGGCCGGCGGCATCACCCAGCACATCGGCGCCTATCAGGCGCAGATCAACGGCAAGTCCATCACCTTCCTGGACACCCCGGGCCATGAGGCCTTTACTTCCATGCGCGCCCGCGGCGCCATGGTCACCGATATTGCCATCCTGATGGTGGCGGCGGACGACGGCATCATGCCCCAGACCATTGAGTCCATCAACCACGCCAAGGCCGCCAACATCCCCATCATCGTAGCCGTCAACAAAATCGACAAGGAAAACGCCAACCCCGACCGCGTCCTGCAGCAGCTGACCGAGCATGGTCTGGTGCCCGAGGAGTGGGGCGGCGAGACCATCTGCTGCCGCGTGTCCGCCAAGAAGAACATCGGCATCGACAACCTGCTGGAGAACCTGGTGCTGCTGGCCGAGATCCAGGAGCTGAAGGCCAACCCCAACCGCGCCGGTCAGGGCACCGTCATCGAGTCCCGTCTGGACAAGGGCCGCGGCCCCGTGGCCACCCTGCTGGTACAGAACGGCACGTTGAAGCAGGGCGACATCATCATCGCCGGCACCGCCGTGGGCCGTGTCCGCACCATGCTGGACTACAAGGGCAACCGCCTTACCGAGGCCGGTCCCTCCGTCCCCGTGGAGATTGCGGGTCTCAGCGAGGCCCCCATCGGCGGCAGTCCCTTCTTCGCCGTGGCCGACGAGCGCATGGCCCGCGAACTGGTGGAGCAGCGCAAGGCCGAGGAGAAGGCCAAGGCCCTGGCTCCCACCCAGAAGGTGTCCCTGGAGAACCTGTTTGACCAGATCCAGGCCGGCGAGCGCAAGGAGCTGGCCCTGATCGTCAAGGCCGACGTCCAGGGCTCTGTGGAGGCTGTGAAGGCTTCTCTGGAGAAGCTTTCCAACGACGAGGTCAACGTCCGCGTCATCCACGGCGGCGTGGGCGCCATCAACGAGTCCGACGTCATGCTGGCCGCCTCCTCCAACGCCATCATCGTGGGCTTCAACGTCCGTCCCGACTCCGCCGCCCGCGAAAATGCCGTCCGCCAGAACGTGGATATGCGGATGTACCGCGTGATCTACGACGCCATCGACGAGATCGAGGCCGCTATGAAGGGCATGCTGGCGCCCCAGTTCCGGGAAGTGGTCCTGGGCCACGCCGAGGTCCGCCAGACCTACAAGGTCTCCGGCGTTGGCACCGTGGCAGGCTGCTACGTTCAGGACGGCAAGATCGTCCGCGCCTGTTCCGTCCGCGTGGTCCGCGACGGTATCGTCATCCACGAGGGCAGTCTGGCCTCCCTGAAGCGGTTCAAGGACGACGCCAAGGAAGTGGTCCAGCGCTTCGAGTGCGGCCTGACCATCGAGAAGTTCAACGACATCAAGGAAGGCGACATCATCGAGGGCTTCACCATGGAGGAGATCCCCAGATAATCCTTTTTCCACTGTATTTCTGATAAAAGCCATATAACCGCAAAGGATAAAGGGGCGGCGACCGCGTCGCCGCCCCTCGTTTTTTAAGATGTTCCGCCCGGCAAGGCCGGGCATTCCCCGTCCCCTGCCAGAGGACCCCAAAGGAGGTTATTCCCTATGCCCAGTAATCGAATCGGCCGTATCAACGAAGAGATCCAACGGGAGCTGGCCGACCAGCTCCGCCATTTGAAGGATCCCCGCGTATCCCAGGTAGGCATGGTCTCCATCACCCGGGTGGACACCACCGGCGACCTGCGCTACGCCCGGGTCTATATCAGCGTCCTGGACAAGAGCCAGGAGAAGGACGTGCTGAAGGGCCTCAAGTCCGCCTCCGGCTTCCTGCGCCGGGAGCTGGGCCGTGCCCTGCAGCTGCGCTACACCCCGGAGTTGCAGTTCATCGGCGACGACTCCATCCAGTACGGTGCCCACATTCTGGAGGTCCTGCGGGACCCCGGCAAGGTGAAGCCCGTGAACCCCGATAACGACGCCGTCCTGCCGGAGGAGGAGTGAGCCATGCTGACCGTCTCTGAGACCGCGGCCCTGCTGCGGACCTTTGACCGGGTGCTCATCCTCACCCACATCCGCCCCGACGGAGACACCGTGGGCTGCGCCGCCGCCCTGTGCGCCGGTCTGCGGGCCCTGGGCAAGACCGCGTATCTGCTGCCCAACCCGGGCCTGACGGACACCACCACCCCCTATTTTGCCCCCTACGCCGCCCCTGACGGCTTCTTCCCCGACAAGGTGGTGTCCACGGACATCGCCACCGTGGGCCTGTTCCCCGACAACGCCAAGCCCTATATCGGACGGGTGGACCTGGCCATCGACCACCACCCCTCTTTCGAGCACTTCGGCAAGGCCAACATCGTCCGCCCGGAGGCAGCCGCCTGCGGCGAGCTGATCTACGACATTCTGGCGGCCCTGGGTCCCATTACCCCGGATATGGCCCTGCCCCTGTACGTGGCCGTGTCCACGGATACCGGCTGCTTCGCCTACGCCAACACCACCCCCCAGACCCATGCCGTGGCGGCAGCCCTGATGCGGACCGGCATCGACTTCAAAGCGGTCAACAAGGTCTTTTTCCGCACCAAGACCCGCAAGCGAATGCAGCTGGAGGGTGCCATGTTGAGTTCCTGTGAATTTTACGACCGGGACCGGGTGGCCATTTTGTCCGTTCCCATCTCCCTGATGGAGCGGGTCCAGGCCACCGAGAGCGACGCCGAGGACCTCAGCGCCCTGGGCGGCCAGATTCAGGGCGTGGACTGTGCCGTCACCATGCGGGAGCTGCGGCCGGATGTGTGGAAGCTGTCCCTCCGCACCGGAGACCGGGTCAACGCCACGGAGGTCTGCCGGATGATGGGCGGCGGCGGTCACCGGGCCGCGGCGGGAGCCACCATCGAAGGCCCCTGGGCGGACTGCCGGGACCGCGTTCTGGATGCCATCGCTCAGAACGTGCCGGATTTTACGAGATAAGCCCCCAGACTGGGGGCACCTTCAGCAAAGGAGAACTCCCCTATGCCTAATGGGATCATCATTATCAACAAGCCCGCCGGGTGGACCGCGTCGGAGTTCGCCCTAAAGGAACGCCGAATCATGGCCGATTCGGCTTATCCGAGCGGGCAACTCCTTCTTTTCGCAGTGCGCCCGCTTTGCTGGGCCACGCTGCGAGGAAGGGGGGTGCATTCTTACGCCTAACGGTATCATCATCATTGATAAACCCGCCGGCTGGACCAGCATGGACGTGTGCGCCAAGCTGCGGGGCATCCTGCGGGAAAAGCGGGTGGGCCACGGCGGCACCCTGGACCCCATGGCCACCGGCGTGCTGCCGGTATTCGTGGGACAGGCCACCCGGGCCGTGGAATTTGCGGAGAACAGCAGGAAGGAATACGTGGCAGGACTGCGGCTGGGCCAGGTGACCAACACCCAGGACACCAGCGGCGAGACGTTGGAAACCCATTCCGTCACCGCCTCACGGGCCGACGTGGATATCGCTCTTGGGCGCTTCCTGGGTGACATCCAGCAGATCCCACCCATGTACTCCGCCATCAAAATCAACGGCCAAAAGCTCTACGACCTGGCCCGCAAGGGCCAGGAGGTGGCCCGGAAGCCCCGGAGCATCACCATCTATGAGCTGGAGATGCTGGAGCAGGTCAGTGAGACAGACTATCTTCTGCGCTGCGTGTGCTCCAAGGGCACCTACATCCGCACCCTCTGTCACGACATCGGCCAGGCCCTGGGCTGCGGCGGCACGCTGTACTCCCTGCGCCGCACCATGGCCGCCGGGTTTACCCTGGACCAGGCCGTCACCCTGGAAGACGTGCAGACGCAGGGCGAGGCCCTGCTGCGGCCCACAGACAGCCTGTTCGCGGAGCATCCGGTGCTGACCCTCTCCTCGGAGAAAAAGGAGAAGCGGGTCCGCTGCGGAAATCCCATCATAGCCCCGGGGCTGGCAGACGGAACTTACCGCATTTACGGTCAGAACGGCGAATTTCTCTGTCTCTCCCGTGCCGAGAATGGCACCCTCACATCCATCAAGAACTTCTTTGGAGCGTAAACGATATGTCCACGAAGGAAAAAGTCATCGCCCTGGGCTTCTTCGACGGAGTCCATCTGGGCCACGCCGCTCTGCTGCGGCGCACGGTGGAAGCAGCCGCAGCCCGTGGCGCCGTCCCTGCGGTATTTACCTTTGACCGGGTGCCGAAAGAGGTGGTCACCGGCATCCCCTGCCCTCTCATCAACTCCCCGGAGGACCGCCGGGATCTGGTTCGCCGCCTGTACGGCATCCGGGAGGTCATCATGGTCCCCTTTGACGACGAGATGCGGACCACCGCCTGGGACGATTTCGTCACGGAGATACTGGTGAAGCGGTATCACGCCGTCCATCTGGTGGCTGGTCACGACCACCACTTCGGCCACAAGAATCAGGGCTCTCCCGAACTGCTGGCCGCCAAATGTGCGGAGCTGGGCCTGGGCTGCGACATCATCCCCAAGGTGGAGGTGGGCGGCATCACCGTCAGCTCTACCTACATCCGCCGTCTGGTGGAACTGGGACAGATTGAGCGGGCCAACGCCTTTCTGGGACATCCCCACGTGCTGACTCAGGAGGTCCGCCATGGCCGCCGCATCGGCCACACCATCGGCATTCCCACTGTCAATCTGGTGGCACCGCCCCACGTGCTGGTTCCCAGCCACGGCGTCTACGCCACCCGGGTGGTACTGCCGGACGGCGCCAGCCACCCCGCCGTTACCAACGTAGGCACCCGGCCCACGGTGAACAATGGCACCGACGTGACGGTGGAGGCCTGGATCCTGGACTTTGACGGGGACCTCTACGGCCAGACCGTCCGGGTGGAATTTTTGAAGCACATCCGGGACGAGGTCCGCTTCGACTCTCTGGACGCCCTGAAGGCCCAGATCATGCGGGATGCGGAGGCCACCCGCCGGTGTCTGGCGGAGCTGGGATAAGATACAAAAAGGGGCCCTGTTCCTTAAAACCGTGGCCCTTTGACAGAAAAACGCCGCAGGCATTGCCTGCGGCGTTTCCCGTTTCTCCCTCAAACCAGCGCCGCGATGAGCCACACCAGCCCGATGCCCCCGGCGCCCATCAGCGTGTAGACCGCCGGGCTCAGCTCCCGCCAGACCCGGCTGAACCGGCCGTGGTCCCCTCCGGCGTAATTGCGGGCCACCCGCCGGGCCTCTTCCACCAGCTCCTTGGAGGTGACTCCCTCCCCGGCGGCGTCGTTCCGCACAATGAAAATGGCCTGCTCGAAGAACCGCTGGTCCGGGGAATCCACCACCACGACCCGTCTGGAAATACCTTTCACCATAGTCCATGCCTCCTGATGTTGATACTTCCATTTTTCCGCACCGGGCAGCGGTCTATACCACTCTTACACCATTTTTTCACCGGGCTGGGGACGATACAGCACCTGGATGCCGCAGTCGTCCTGCAGATGCTCCCGGCGAATGCTCTCCGACAGGATCAGCCCCGCCAGGGTCTGGGGGTCCTCCCCCTCCCAGCCCGCCAGCAGGTCCTGGAGCCAGTCGTCCCGGCCTGGGTCCGCCACGCCGTCGCTGACCATCACCACAAAACTGCCCGGTTCCAGCCGGATGCGGGTCACATCCGGCGGCGCCGGATTCCCCCGCAGGCCCGCCGGCAGGCTGCCTCCGGTGACCCGCCGCACCGCGCCGCCTTTTTTCAGGTAACTGGGGGCCGCACCGTACTTGTAGAAAGCGGCCTCCTCTGTGGCCGGATCAAAGACGCAGAGGTCGATGGTGGTAAAACTGCCGGTCTCTGCCCCCCGGAGGGCCATGGCGGCATTAAGCGTTTTAAGTGCCGCCTCCGGCTCGATCCCCGCCTCCAGGAACTGCCGCAGCAGCCGGCAGGTGAGGGCAGACTCTTTCCGGGCAGGCTCCCCGCTGCCCATGCCGTCCGCCAGCAGCAGGCACCAGTCCCCCTGCTCCCGCTGGAAAGACACCACTGTGTCCCCGCAGACCGTCTCTCCCTCCTTGGGCCGCAGAGCCGCCCCTACCCGGCAGGGGGGCTGGGCCGCGCCGGAGACCGGGGCCGTCTCCCCCAGTCCCGCCGCCGTGGCGGTCAAAAGCTCGCTGAGCTGGGCATACTGACCACGGGCGTTGCGGCGGGTCTCCTCTAGCTGCCGCCGGTACTGCCGCCGCAGGAGGAAGGCCGACAGTTCCCCGTTCACCGCCGTCAAAAAGTCCGGCAGGTGGATGCAGCGGTCCGCGAAGTACCGGGGGAAGTCCTTTGCCATGGCCCGTCCCCGCTCCAGCAGGTTGGGGGTGGCATCGTTGAGGGCGTTGAAGGTGCCGGTGTATTCCCGCTGCCAGCAGAGGTCGCACAGAGCGCAGCCCCGGCAGACCTTTTCCGCCGCCCGGTCAAAGACGATGGCGGGGTTCTCCTCCGTGGACTGTGGGGTATTCCGCCCCATGCTGTCGTACAGGTCCCGCAGGGCCTCCGCCGCCTTGGTGAGCCGCTCCTTCAGCTGGGCGCCGCCGGGAACGGCGGCCTTCTCCGCCCGCTTCACCCGCTTGCCGCCAAATAACCTGCCCGGCAGCATCAGAAACAGCAGCATCCCCAGGATGGATTCCATCAGCAAGGGCTGGGCAAATGGATCGCTGGCGGGCAGCAGCGCCGCCATGGATGCCGCCAGAAAGGCCCCGGCCGCCCCGACGCGGCGGCAGCCCTGGCGGCTCCCCGTCAACAGCCCCGCCAGTCCCAGGCCCGCCGTGAAAATGCCGCTGCCGGTACCCGCGCAGAGGTCCGCCGTCAGCCCCAGCCCCAGGCCCGCGCAGGCTCCTACCACGATGCCCCGCTCATAAGCGGTATAGGCCAGCAGCACGCACAGCAGCGTCCGCCCGATGGACAGGCCCAGGATCTCCAGGTCCGACAGAGCCAAAAGCAGGGCCGCCGCCAGGAACACCGCTCCGTCCGCCGAGGTGGGTGTCCCTTCCGGCTCCAGCACCGGGCGGAAGAACCAGGCGGAGACCCCGGTCAGGGCCGCGGCGGCCAGGCATGGCGTCAACCTTTCCAGGGGAGACAGGGATTGGATCACATAGATGCCCCACACGGCCAAGGAGAGGCCCCCCGCCGTCAGGGCCAGCACCCTGGGCCGGGCCAGAGCGGGGCTTCCCCGGAAGGCCGTGGCAGCCGTCAGGATCAGCACGGCGATGGCCAGGTGGGGCAGCGCCTGGGCAAAGTCCATGAACAGCAGTGCCCCCACGCCGGTCCCCGCCAGAGCGGCGGCCCCGCCCAGACCCGGTCCCGCCGCCGCCACCAGACCCAGGGCAAAGGGGGCATACCCACCCGCTGTCTGGCTGGCGGTCAGGGCGGCACCCAGAAAAAAGCGGATGCCGCCCCCCAGCAGCCGCACCGCCTGTTCTCTCTGCAACGTGATCGGACCGTGTTCCACAGCCTGTCCCTCCCGCAATAATGATTTTCCACCATTTTACAGGAGGCCCAAAGAAAATCCCGTCGGGAAATGAAAGGCTCTGAAATTTGGGTTTTCCAAAAAAGGCCACCCCGGGGGCGGCAGTCCGAAACGCTGGACTTTTCCCCCTTGACATGGTAAGATAAATTGAATTTTTATGTGAAAGGAGCGCCGCCCATGCGCATCGGCAATGTTGAGATCAACTCCCGGCTGGCCCTGGCCCCCATGGCCGGCGTCACGGATGTGGCCTTCCGCCAGATCTGCTCCGAGCTGGGAGCGGGCTACACGGTCACGGAGCTGATCTCCTCCAAGGCCCTCTGCTACCACGACAAAAAGACCTTCTCCCTGCTGGCCCAGTTCCCCGGAGAACACCCCGCCGCCGTGCAGATCTTCGGCAGCGACCCGGTCTGCATGGCGGAGGCTGCCCAGATCGCCATAGAGGCCACCGGGGCGGACATTCTGGACATCAACATGGGCTGTCCCATGGGGAAGATCGTGAACAACGGCGACGGCGCGGCTTTGATGCGCGACCCCGAGAAGGCGGGCCGCATTGTGGAGGCCATTGTAAAGGCCCTGCCGAGCACCCCCGTCACGGCCAAATTCCGCCGGGGCTGGGACATGGGCAGCTGCAACTGCGTGGAGTTCGCCCAGACTCTGGAGCAGGCGGGCGTCTCCGCCGTGGCGGTCCACGGCCGCACCCGAGCCCAGGTCTACGGCGGACAGGCGGACTGGAACTGCATCCGCCAGGTGAAGGAGGCGGTCTCCGTCCCCGTCATTGCCAACGGCGACATCTGGAAGCCGGAGGACGCCGCCCGTATCCTCCAGCATACCAAGGCCGACATGGCCATGATCGGCCGGGGCTGCTTTGGCAACCCCTGGCTCTTCCAGCAGGCGAAGGCCGTGCTGGAGGGACAGCCCGTGCCGCCCCTGCCCAGTCTGGCGGAGCGGTGCGACACCGCCGTGCGGCAGTTTGAGCTGGCCGCCCAGGCTAAGGGTGAGCGGGTGGCCGTGCTGGAAGCCCGCCGCCATTATTGCTGGTATCTGAAGGGCGTGCCCCACTCCGGCTACTACAAGGAGCAGATCGTGCAGATGAGCACCCTGGAGGATGTGTACCGGGTGACCAAGGGCATCAAGAGGGACTTGACATGACCGACAAACAGGAACAAAACTGGATCGACGCTGCCCGCCAGGGAGACCAGGAGGCCTTTGCCCAGTTGGTGCACCTGTATGAAAAGCGGGTCTACTCGCTCACGCTCCGCATGTGTAAAAATCCTGCGGATGCGGAGGAAGCCGCCCAGGAGGCCTTCCTGGCCGCCTGGCAGGGACTGGCCTTCTTCCGGGGGGAGTCCAGCTTCTCCACCTGGCTGTACCGGCTGGCCTCCAACGCCTGCGTGGACCTGCT
>CAYWYW010000095.1:0-8817 GCA_964462715.1 uncultured Oscillibacter sp. | reverse complement strand
TCGAGGCCATCAAGCGCCCCGGCGACCACTTCGCCGGCGCCTGCTTCACCTCCGGTTCCGCCGGCACCATGTCCACCGGCGACCGTCTGAAGGAGCTGTATCCCAGGCTGAAGCTGGGCGTGGGCGAAGCACTGCAGTGCCCCACCATTCTGAACAACGGCTTCGGCGGTCACCGTATTGAGGGTATTGGCGACAAGCACATCCCCTGGATACACAACGTGAAAAACACCGACATGGCCATCGCCATCGACGACGAGGACTCCCAGCGGCTGCTGCGTCTGTTCAACACCCCCGAGGGCCAGGATTACCTGCTGGACACCCTGAAGCTGGACCCCGTGCTGGTGGAGAAGCTGACCTGGCTGGGTATCTCGGGCATCGCCAACGTGCTGTGCTGCATCAAGATGGCGAAGTATTACGAGTTCACCGAGCATGACGTCATCGGCACCGTCCTCACTGACTCCGCCGTTATGTACGGCAGCCGCATTGCCGAGCTGAACGAGATGCACGGCGCTTACAGTGCGAACGAGGCCGTCCTGGACCATAACCTGCACATGCTGGGCCTGAAGACCGACAACCTCATCGAGCTGACCTACGCCGACCGCAAGCGGGTCCACAACCTGAAGTACTACACCTGGGTGGAGCAGCAGGGCAAGACCAGCGAGGAGCTGAACGCTCTGTGGTACGACGTGGAGGGCACCTGGGACACCGTCCACAAGCAGGCCAAGGACCTGGATGAGCTCATCAACGCCTTCAACGAGGAGAGCGGCGTGCTGAAAGCTCTGTAAGTGACTTCTGAGAAAGTCCTTCTCCATGGATCGTGCTCAGGATGAGCAGTTCTATATAAAGGTCCGTAAAATCAAATAAAATTGTAATGCAATGATCCCGGTGGTCGATCCACCGGGATCATTGGATTCATTGAGAAAATTGAAACTTGAGCCTTTTTAAAATGCGGAGAGCGTGATATGATAAAAATACAGATAGGGGATGTGCGTATGAAAACACCTGAGCATTATGAATCTGATGTGTTGTTTATCTTCCACGGCAAGCCGCTGGAATTATCCTTATACGAAGCGCTGTTCCGGCGCATGAAATTGGAATTCCCCGACGCGTCCGTCAAAGTGCAAAAGAGTCAGATCAGTTTTTACGGAAGGCACCTCTTTGGAGCCGCGTCACCGCCGGTGCGGAGGAAGAAGGACTGGCCGGAGCATTGCATTGTGGTGACCATCGGACTTTCCTATCAACTGGAATCACCCCGGGTGGCGGTGGCCGTGGAACCGTACCCCAACCGCTGGACACACCATATATTGATCTCCGAAGCAGGGCAGATCGACGATGAGCTGCTGGGCTGGCTGCGGGAGGCATACGAGTTCGCGGAAAGCAAGCGCTAACGGAGAAAACGATGAGAATTTACACCAAAGAGGAACTTTTGGAGGCCAAACGCTCCATTGCCTCCACGCTGAGCAAATGTGAAAAAGTGATTTTGAAGCTGCAGCCCGGCAAATCCCAGCACACGTTAACAGCCCGGCGCATTGCGGCCTTCAAAATTGCACTGGATTTAATTGAGAGGGAGTTGAACAGTATGACCATCCGGCTGGAAGAACCGAACGATTACCGGGAGGTGGAGAACCTCACCCGGGAGGCATTCTGGAACAAGTACCGTCCCGGATGTTTTGAACACTATGTGCTGCACCGCTACCGGGACCGCCCGGAGTTTGTAAAGGAACTGGACTGTGTGATCGAAGAGGGCGGAAGGATCGTCGCCCACATCATGTACAGCCATGCGCAGATCACCACGGATGACGGGCAGACCGTTCCTATTATGATCTTTGGCCCGGTCAGTGTTTTGCCGGAGAAACAGGGAAAGGGCTACGGAGGCAAGCTCATCCGGCACACGCTGGACCTGGCGGAGAAGCTGGGCTGCGGCGCCGTGGCCATCACCGGAGACCCAGACTATTATCACCGCTTCGGATTCGTCAGCGGCAGTGCGTTGGGCATCTATTACGACGGTATCCCCCGCAGCGAGGAAGCGCCCTTTTTCATGGTGAAGGAGCTGAAAGAGGGATTCCTGCGGGGCATCACCGGCGTTTACAAGGACCCGGAGGGGTATTTTGTGGAGGACGCCGACGTGGAGACCTTTGACGCGGAATTCCCGCCCAAGGAAAAGAAAAAACTGCCGGGACAGCTTGTGTGAGGAGGAAGACTATAAAAACCGTCATTTGCTATTACTCCCGCCACCATGGGAACACACGAAAAGTCCTGGAAGCCATGGCCCAGGGAAACGGTGTTGACCTCATTGACGTGACCAGCCGCGTGGCCGTGTACCTGGAGGACTACGACTGCATCGGCTTTGCCTCCGGGATTTACTATTCCAGATTCCAGGAGACGGTGCTGAACTTTGCCCGGCAGTACCTGCCACAAGGAAAGGACGTGTTCTTCGTCTACACCTGCGGCTCCATGGGCAGGGGCTATACCAAGGCAATTGCCGAAGTTGTGACTGCTAAGGGGGCCAACATCTTGGGTGAATACGGCTGCCGGGGCTTTGACACCTTTGGACCATTCAAGCTGATCGGCGGCATCGCCAAGGGACACCCCAGTGCGGATGAGTTGGAAAAGGCAAGGGCGTTTTATCAGTCCATCTGTCGGGAAAAATGAAGGGACCGAAATGAAGTGGAAAGAACGGGCGGCACAACAAAAAACGGACATCCCGGCCCTGTGGCTCTGCCTGAAGGCGAAAGAGACACCGGCTCTTGCCAAAGCGCTGGCGGCGGTGACGGTGGGCTATGCGCTGTCGCCCATTGACCTGATCCCGGACTTCATTCCGGTGCTGGGCAGTCTGGACGACCTTGTCATCCTGCCCGCCCTGGCGGCGCTGACGGTGAAATGTATCCCCAAAGAGATTTTTGAACGTTACCGTAGCGAGGCCGCCGGGATGTGGGCGGACGGGAAGCCCAAGAAGTGGTATTACGCACTGCCCATCATGGTTGTTTGGGTGCTGATCGGATGTTTGCTTATCAAATTGTTTATGCGGCTGCTGTGATACATATAGAGAAAAGAGAGATTACCATGACGGATTATCAAATGCTGAATCAACAGCTCACGGCACTGATCCATGGAGTGCCCCACAGAACTGCCAACCTCGCCAACGCCGCGGCGCTGCTTTACAACACGCTGCCTGACCTCAACTGGGCGGGCTTCTACCTGATGGAAAACGGTGTGCTGGTGCTGGGGCCGTTTCAGGGCAAACCGGCCTGCATTGAGATCTGGGTGGGGCGGGGCGTCTGCGGTGCGGCGGTGGCGGAGGACCGGACACAGCTGGTTTATGACGTCCACCAGTTCCCGGGCCACATCGCCTGCGACAGCGCGTCCAACTCTGAGATCGTGGTCCCCATCCACGCAGGGGGCCGGACCGTCGGTGTTCTGGATATGGATAGTCCCCTTGTGGGCCGCTTTACGGATGTGGACCGGACGGGACTTGAGGAATTCGTACATATTCTGGAAGCGGAGATTTGGTAAGACAGATCGTGAGATATGAAAACAACGGCGCTGACTGTGCGGTCAGCGCCGTTGGCTTTTATGGCTCCGAAGTGGGAGAAGGGGCACGCTCGGATCGGAGGTTCATCAGGGCACCGGCAATGTGCTCCCGGATGATCTGGTCCGCGGCGGCCACCAGAGTTTCCGGCGTGTAGGGGAGCTCACCCAGCAGCCAGCTCTCCACCGTGCCGGCCAGAGCGGAGACATAGAAGTGGGTCAGGATATCCTTACCCTCCTCATTGATGTGCAGGTCTTCCGTCAGCTGATCGATCACCCGGTGGATGATGTCGTAAATATCGGATTGGAAGAAACGGCGCAGATGCTCGTGGCTCAGGGAGTGCATGGCGCAGAGACAGATGTCCCGGTTCTCTTCCAGATACCGGAAGAGCTGCAGAAGCCCGTCCTGCCATACCAGAATGCCCTCCTGCTGATCCAGCAGCTTGATGGCCTCCTGGTGGAACATCCAGCGGACCTGGTCGTAGATATCCTCAAAATGATAATAGAAGGTCTGACGGTTGACGCCGCAGCCCTCTGTGATCTCCCGGATGGAGATTTTGTTCAGCGGTTTCTGCACCATCAGCCGCTTCAGCGATTCGGTCAGCAGGTGCTTTGTAGTGTCGGTATGCAGAACTTCTTCCATGGAACCACTCCTTTTTCCACTCCAGTATAGCATGACTGGGGAAAAAGGCTATGTAAACTTTTTGTGAAGCAAGGATCAATACGACAAATCACCCTCAATTGTCTATGGAAATCGGGCGACGGCTTTGCGTATACTGGGACTAATTTGCAAGGGGGGATGGACATGGAGCGGTATCAGATCACCCTGCACAGTCCCATGGGACCACGGCGGGGAAAGCTGGAGATCGTGAATGACCGGGAGGCGGTGGTGGAGTTGCTGGGCTTCCGCAGCGGATTGGCAATCCGTCAAATGGGAAGTGGCCGGCTTCGCCTGACGGGGGACCTGGATTCTATTATGGGAAAGATCAGCTTGGAAACGGAGCTGACCATTCGGGACGGCATCTTTGACAGCCTGGCCCACACCGGGAAGGGCGACATGCGGCTGACCGGACGACTTGCGGAGAATATGGAGTAAGATACATGGATACGAACAAACCAACGTTTTGGGAGAAGGTTGCCACCTTTATCGTGGATAAGCGCAACATTTTCTTCCTGTTTTTTATCGCCGCGGGGATTTTCTGCGCCATTTCCTCCGGCTGGGTACAGACCAACAGCGACCTGACAGATTACCTCCCCGCCGATACGGAGACCCGCCAGGGCTTGACGCTGATGGAGGAGGAGTTCACCACCTACGCCACGGCCAAGGTGATGGTGGATAACATCACCCTGGACCGGGCGCTGGCTCTGCAGGAGGAACTGGAGGCTGTGGAGGGCGTCACCTCGGTGGACTTCTATGACCCGGACCAGGAGGACGCCTGCCTGGAGGACTATTACCGGGGTGCCGCAGCGCTGTTTTCCGTGACTTTTGACGGCGAGACGGAGGATGACATCTGTAATGCCGCCATGGAGGAGATCCGGGAGCGGCTCAGCGGCTATGACACCTACATCAGCAGCGAGGTGGGCAGCACCATCAACGACACTATCGGCGGGGAAATGCGGATCGTTATGCTGGTGGCGGTGGTCATTATCCTGCTGGTGCTGCTGTTTACCTCCAAGACCTATATGGAGATCCCGGTGCTGATGCTGACCTTCGGCATGGCGGCCCTGCTGAACATGGGCACCAATTATCTGCTGGGGGAGATCTCTTTCATCACCAAATCCATTGCGGTGGTGCTGCAGCTGGCACTGGCCATCGACTATGCCATCATCCTGTGCCACCGTTTCACCGAGGAGCGGGAGCACCATGCGGCCCGGGAGGCCTGCATCGCCGCCCTGAGCAAGTCCATCCCGGAGATCGCGGGGTCCAGCCTGACCACCATCTCCGGCCTGGTGGCCATGACCTTTATGCAGTTCCGCATCGGCTACGATATGGGTATCGTCCTCATCAAGGCCATTTTCTTCAGCCTGGTGTCGGTGTTCACCTTAATGCCCGGACTGCTGATGCTGTTCTCCCGGGGCATGGACAAGACCCAGCATAAGAGCTTTGTGCCCAAGATCACCGGCTGGGGAAAGCTGGTGGTGAAGAGCCGGTACATCGTGCCGCCGGTATTTTTGGCGGTGCTGGTTGCGGCCTTCCTGTTGTCCAACAAATGCCCTTATGTCTACGGCTATTCCACCCTCACCACTTTCAAGCAGAGTGATAACCAAATCGCGGAGCAGAAGATCGAGGATGCATTCGGCAGCACGAACCTCATGGCCATGCTGGTGCCCGCCGGGGACTATGAAAAGGAGCAGGCGCTGCTGGCGGAGCTGGAGCGGGAGCCCCGGGTGGAGAGCGTCATGGGTCTGGGCAACATCGAGGCTGTGGACGGCTATATGCTGACCGACGCCCTGACGCCCCGGCAGCTGGCCGAGACGCTGGACATGGACTACGAGGTGGTGAAGCTGCTGTATGGCGCTTATGCCGCCGATCAGGAGGACTACGGCCGCATCATCAACGACCTGGACCAGTACAGCATTCCCCTCATCGACATGGTTTTTTTCCTGCATGACCAGAAGGAGGCGGGATACATCTCGCTGGATGAGGATATGGAGGCGGACCTGGATGACATGTGCAGCCAGCTGACTGACGCCAAGGCCCAGCTGGCGGGCCCCCATTACAGCCGCCTGCTGGTCTACCTGGACCTGCCGGAGGAGAGTGAGGAGACCTTCGCCTATCTGGACACCCTGCACCGGATCGGAGAGCGGTATTATGACCATGTGTACCTGGTGGGCGACTCCACCAGCGATCACGACCTGTCTTCCTCCTTCGAAGGGGACAATGTGCTTATCAGCATCCTGTCGGCCCTGTTCGTCATCATGGTGCTGATCTTCACCTTCCGCTCGGCGGGCCTGCCGGTGCTGCTTATCCTGGTGATCCAGGGCAGTATCTGGATCAACTTCTCCTTCCCGTACCTGATGCACAAGAACCTGTTCTTTATGAGTTATCTGATCGTCAGCTCCATCCAGATGGGTGCCAACATCGACTACGCCATCGTGATCTCCAGTCGCTACATGGAGCTGAAGCAGCGCATGAGCTGCCGGGAGGCCATTGTGGAGGCCCTGAATCTGGCCTTCCCCACCATCGTGACCTCCGGCACCATTCTGGCGTCGGCCGGTACGCTGATTTGCTTTTTGACCTCCGAAGCCGCTATCACGGCCATCGGCGAGTGCCTGGGCCGGGGGACGCTGATCTCCATGTTGTTGGTGTTGGGCGTGCTGCCCCAAATTTTGCTGCTGGGAGACACCATCATTGAAAGGACAGCTTTTGCTCTGAAGGTTCCCCTGCCCCCGCGGACGGAGCGTCAGGGCAGCATGGTGGTCAGAGGCCGCGTCCGGGGGTATGTCAACGGCATGGTGGACGCGGAGATGAACGGCGTCATTCACGGGACCCTGTCCGCTGTGGTGGATGTGGGCGCCCTGCAGGAAAACACGGAGGAGGTGGTCCCTGATGAAAGGAAACAATAAAGGCCTGCGCCGTCTGACGGCAGGGCTGGTCTGCCTGTGCCTGCTGCTGGGCATCCTGGCTCCGGCCGCCCTGGCTTTGGACGGAGATATCCACATCAGCTCCGCCGCAGACTGGCGCCGACTGGCGCAGAACTGCCGCCTGGATACCTGGTCCCAGGGCAGGACCGTGGTGCTGGACTGTGATCTGGACCTGACGGGGGAGGGGAGCATCCCCACTTTCGGCGGGACATTTGACGGCCAGGGGCACACCATCCGGGGCTGGAAGCTGGAAGGGGAGGGCTCCCACCGGGGGCTGTTCCGGTACATCCAGGAGGGAGCTGTTGTCAAGAACCTGAATGTGTCCGGCACGGTGGATGTGTCCGGAGACTGGAGCAGCTTCGGCGGCATCGCCGGAGTCAACCGGGGGACCATCGCCAGGTGCGGCTTTTCCGGCGTGGCGGACGCTCCGGACCGGGTGGGCGGCATCGCCGGGGTCAACGAGGCCGCCGGGGGAATCGTCAACTGCACGGTGTCCGGCGTCATTTCCGGTGAGCATTTCACCGGGGGCATCGCCGGGGAAAACTACGGCAGCATCATCCAATGTGTCAACAAAGCTCAAATCAATACCCGCAGCGGGGAGGTATCCCCTGACCTGGACGGCATCGACTGGGGGAACCTGAACAGCACGGAGAACATCCCGGCCTGTACCGATACCGGCGGCATCGTAGGGTACTCCAAGGGCGTTTTGCAGGGATGCGTCAACTTCGGTGATGTGGGCTACCCCCACACCGGCTACAATGTGGGCGGCATCGCGGGACGGCAGGCGGGTTATGTCAACGACTGTATCAACCACGGCAATATCCGGGGCCGGAAGGAAGTGGGCGGCGTCATTGGCCAGATGGAGCCCTATACGCAACTGCGCTTCCAGGAGGATACCCTACAGCGGCTGGGGGAGGAGCTGTCCACGCTGCAAAGCCTGATGGGGACTGCCCTGGACAATACCGACCGCTCCCGCCAGCAGTTGTCCGCCCATCTGACCGCCGTAGGTGACCTGACGGACAGCGCCCGGGGCGATGTGGGCGGCCTGCTGGAAGACCTGGAGAGGTGGGGCGATGGCACCGTGGACACGGTGAATGACCTCAGCGCCCGCATTTCCCGGGTACTGGACCTGTCTGTGCCGGTGCTGGAGGACCTGGAGGAGGCCACCGGGCGGATTGCCGACGCAGTCAGTCAGCTGGAGGAGGCCCTGAAGACCCTGGAGGAGGCCGGAGGTCCGGTGTCCGAGGCGGCGAAGGTGCTCCGGGAGGCGCTGGAGGAGCTGAAAGGCGCCGTTGACCGGGTGGAGCAGGCCATGGCCGCCGTGAGCGAGGCCCTGGAGCATTTGAAGGAGGCGGTGGGCCTGGAACAGGAGACCGGAGAGGCGAAACGGGAACTGGACCAGGCTCTGGGAGACCTGTCCGGCGCTCTGGAGGAGACAGCGGACGCCGCGGACGGTGTGACGGATGCGGCGGAGGACCTGGATGGCCAATCCGGCTGGCAGGAGATGGCAGACGCGGCGGCATCCCTGGAAACGGTTGGGAAGGCGCTGCGGGAGAGCGCGTCGGCGGTGGACATGGCCCGCGGAGCCGGTGGGAGCCTGCTGCCGGGGGCCATGGGGGACCCGGAGGCTTTCCAGAAGCTGATGGAGCGGCTGAAGGAAGCGCTGGAGCGCATGACGGCGACCGCCGGGAGGATTCGGGAGGC
>CAYWYW010000094.1:0-9136 GCA_964462715.1 uncultured Oscillibacter sp. | reverse complement strand
ACCGGGCGCGCTCGGGACTTTCACCCGTTAGATTTCGCCCATGCCGGGCGCACCTATCAAAGCGCCGCTTGCAGATGCAGCGGCGCTTTTTTCTGCCTGGCAGCCTCCCCAAAAGTTCTCAATTTCTTCATATTCTGTTCCCAAAATAGACACGATTCCCCAGTGTGCCTGTGGTACTGTATACGCATCTTTCCACGAAAAGGTGATCGCGTATGCGGATTTCCGACCTTTGGCGTCCCATTCGGGCCGAGATGAAATATCTCCTCTGGCTTCCCCTGTATCTGCTGTCCTTTTTCATTCTGGAACGACTCCCCATCTCCGGCTACCGGGCCACCCAGACGCCCTGGGACCAGGCCATTCCCTTCTGTGAGTGGTTCGTGATCCCCTACTGCCTGTGGTATCCCCTGCTGGTGGCCGTGGGGCTCTACCTGCTGGCACGGGACCGGGAGGGCTTTCGACGGTACATGGTCTTTCTGGCCCTGACCTTCTTCCTCAGTGAACTGATCTGGTTCCTGATCCCCAACGGACAGGACCTGCGCCCACTGGTCATGCTCCGGGACAACTTTCTCACCCGCTGGGTGGCGGGGCTGTACGCCATCGACACCAACACCAATGTGTTCCCCTCCGTCCATGTGGTGGGCTCCGTTGGCGCCGCCTGGGCGGTCTGGGACTGCCGCCGCCTGCGTTCCCGCCGCGCTCTCCGCTGGGCCGTGGCGGTGCTGGCGGTTCTGATCTGCCTGTCCACCCTGTTCATCAAGCAGCACGCCTGCCTGGACGTACTCAGCGGTCTGGTACTGTCCCTGGCGGTGGGACTTCTTGTCTATCACCACAGTCTGGCCCGGGCCTTTCGGCCTCTGACGGCCTCCGATTAAGCTCATCAGCACACACCCAAAACAGCGCCCCATGGATAGCTCCATGGGGCGCTGTTCAACTTTTTGTGTTATGCCTGATGGTTTTGAGCCGCCGTCAGAATGTTCCGCATCAGCATGGCCCGGGTCATGGGGCCAACGCCACCGGGAACAGGGGTAATGTAGGACGCCTTAGGCTCCACAACGGCAAAATCCACGTCACCGCAGAGCTTGCCGTTCTCGTCCCGGTTCATGGCCACGTCGATGACCACCGCCCCCTCCTTCACCATGTCCGCCGTGACAAAGCGGGTCTTTCCGATGGCGGACACCAGAATGTCCGCCTCCCGGGTGATAGACGCCAGATCCTCTGTCCGGGAGTGGCAGGTGGTGACGGTGCCGTCCGCCTGGGTCAGCAGCATGCTCATGGGCTTACCCACGATGTTGCTGCGGCCCAGCACTACGCACCGCTTTCCCCGAATGGGGATCTCATATTCCTTCAGCATCTCCATGACGCCAGCGGGAGTGCAGGGCAAGAACACAGGCTCTCCGATGACCATGCGGCCCACATTAAAGGGGTGGAAGCAGTCCACATCCTTGTCCGGCCGAATGGCGTTGATGACTGCCTCCTCGTCCAGATGCTTCGGCAGGGGCAGCTGGCACAGGATGCCGTCCACATGTTCATCCTCATTGAGCTGCCGGATCAGGTCCAGCAGCTCCTCCTGGGTGCTCTCTTCCGGGAGCTTGTGGGGAAAGCTGCGGATGCCGCATTCGGCGCAGTCCTTCTCTTTTCCCGCCACATATACCTTGGATGCCGGGTTCTCACCCACCAGGATCACCGCCAGACCGGCCGCCCGCCGCAGCTTCGCGGCCTCCGCCCGTACCTGTTCCTTCACCTTGGCCGCCAGGGCCTTGCCGTCAATCCGCTTCGCCATGCTGTTCTTCCTCCGTTTTCTCGGCGGTCTCCACAGGCTCCGCCCCCTCCGCCTCTGCTTCCAGCATCACTTCCTCCAGGGTCGGGTCGGTCTGGAAGGCCGCTTCTTCTTCGGCGGCCCGCTCCGCAGCCTTGGCCGCAGCCACCCGGTTCACCCAGAGGCCGTCCGCTGTACGCTTCCTGATCTTCACATTGTAGAACAGCAGGAAGGCCGCCACGACCGCCATCACCAGGCTCAGCGCCTGGGAGACCCGGATGGGCTCTCCCATAAAGGTCCAGTCAAAGAGGTATAGGCTGTCGGTCCGCAGTCCCTCGATCCAGAAGCGGCCCAGGCCGTACCACAGGAAATAGAACCAGGTGTTCTCGCCGTCGAACCGCCGGCCTTTGGACACCACGAACAGCAGCAACAGCAAGCCCACTAGGTTCCACAGGCTCTCATAGAGGAAGGTGGGATGGACCTCGATATACTGGTAATTGCTGACCCACAGCCGCATCCGCCAGGGCAGGTCCGTCAGACCGCCGAAGGCCTCCCGGTTGATGAAGTTGGCCCAACGGCCGATCAACTGGCCCAGCAACAGGCCCAGCACCGCCAGGTCCGTCATGGCGGCCAGAGGCAGCTTCTTCAGCCGCGTAAACACCACCGCCACGATCACGCCGGCGATGACCGTGCCGTAGATAGCCAGTCCGCCGTCCCAGATGGCGACCATCTGTCCCCAGTTCAGGCTGCCGTCGGCATTCCGGTAGAGGTCCAGATAGAAAATGACATAGTAGATCCGGGAGCCGATGATGCAGCTGGGCACCGCCCACAGGACGAAATCCAGCACGTTGTCCTCGGTCAGGCCGTAGTGCTTCGCTTGCTTCATGCACAGGAACAAGCCCGCCAGCATGGCACAGGCCAGGATGATCCCGTACCAGTAGATGCCATGGCCCACATGGATGGCGATGGGGTCGGGGTTAAATTCCCAGTCGCCAAACAGGCCGGGAAAGCTGATGGGCATATTTTTCAACGCAGTCAAAACAGGTCTTCCTTTCTGTATACGCTTAAGCCTGGGGCGGCACAATCTCGCTGAGGACCATGCGCTCGGCCCGTATGTTGTCCCGCAGGAAGGCAGTCACATCCTCCTTGGTGATGGAGTCGAACACCTCCGGGAACCGGAAGGGGTCGTACCCGTGGAAATAGCCCTCCGTCAGGGACACGGCGATGTTCTCAAAGGAGTTGAGGCCCCGCAGGTTGGAGCCAAAGGCGGCCCGGGTCACCTGCTGGTAGAAGGCCTCGTCGATACCCTCCCGCACCAGGCGGTCCGCTTCCTTTTGGATCTCCGCCGCCACGGTCCGGGCGTCCTTGCTGTCGCCCCCGGCATACAGATAGGCGATGCCGGGCATCATCTCGAAGCTGCCGCCGAAGCTGGTGTTGATGAATCCCTGGTCGTACAGCCGCAGATACAGGGGGCTGGAATCCCCCAGCAGGATATCGCAGGCGATATCGCCGATCACCGCCAGGCGCATATAGTCCTCTCCCTCTCCGGCGGGACGGCACTTGAAGCCCGCCAGGAACTGGGGGCAGGAGACCTCCATGGTGCGGCTGGTCTCCGCCTGCGCGATGGTCTCCGGCTCGTCGCCGTAGTCCCGGGGAATGACAGGGCCGCCCTCCCGGGGCAGGATACGGCGGGCCAGGTCCACCACATGGACCGGGTCCACGTCGCCCACCACCGTCAGGATCATGTTGGACGGGGTGTAAAAGGCCTTGTGGCAGTCGTAGAGGGTCTCCGCCGTAATGTGGGAGATGCTCTCCACCGTACCGGCAATGCTGGTGCGGGCGGGGCTGCTGCTGTACAGGCATTCCAGCATCCGGGTGTAGATCTGCCAGTCGGGGTTGTCCTCGATCATGCGGATCTCCTGGCCGATGATGCCCTGCTCCTTGGCCACGCTCTCCTCGGTGAAATAGGGGATGGACACAAAGGACAGCAGAATCTCCAGATTCTCCTCAAAGTGGTCTGTAGAGTCAAAGTAATAGCCGGTCATGGCGTTGGAGGTGAAGGCGTTGGGCTCCGCGCCGTTTTTCGCCAGCTCCTGGAGGGCGTTGCCCTCCTTGGTGTCGAACATCTTGTGCTCCAGATAGTGGGCAATGCCCGCCGGGGTGTCCAGCCACTTGCCATTCAGGCAGAAGCGGGTATCCATGCCGCCGTAGCGGGTGGCGAAGAAGGCGTACTTCTTGGCGTAGCCGGGCTTGGGAACCACCCGGACCTCCAGGCCGTTGGGCAGGTGCTGAGAATAGACAGACTCGCCGATGCGCTTGTAAAAGCTCTGTTTCATTCCGCCGCCTCCTTTCCCTTCAGGAAGTACACCATATCCAGGGTGACGGTCTCCATGGCACGGAAGATGCGCTCCGGCGTGACCTCCCGCACCTGTTGGGCCAGCATCTCCGGCGTCTCGCTCTGGCCGGTGGCCGCCTGGCCCAGATAGAAATTCTCCAGCTTGCCCTGGGAGTCTCCCATGGAGGCATAGGCGTTCAGCAGGGTGCTTTTGGCTCCCTCCAGCTCCCAGTCCTCCAGGTCGCCCTTCCGGACAGCCTCCAGCTGGGCCAGAATCTCGTCATAGGCCTGCTGGAACTTGTCGAACTCGATGCCGGAGGAGACAGTGATGAGCCCCTTCTGCCGGTGATACAGGGAGGAGGCGTAGTAACACAGGGACAGTTTCTCCCGCACATTCAAAAACAGCTTGGAGTTGCTGCTGCCGCCGAAGAGAGTGTTGCCCATCAGCAGGGCGGCGGTGTCATCGCTACCGCAGGAAAAGCCCATGCCCAGCTTGCCCTGGGTCACATCCATGGCCTCCTCGATCCGCAGTACCTCCTGCCTGGCCGCATGGTCCCGGGGGATGGCGATATCCCGGACCACATCCCGGGGCAGGGCGGAAAAGGCGGACAGCAAAGCCTGCTCCACCCGCCGCCGGTCGGCGCTGCCGCTGTAAAACAGCTCCAGCCGGGCCGTGGAGATCAGTTCTTTGTAGAGGGAATACAGCTTCTTGGGCTGCAGCCGCTCCGCCTCCGCTTCATCGCCCAGCCGGGGCACGCCGTAGGGCTCCCCGGCGCACATCTCCCGCAGGAGGCGGCTGTCGGCGTAGTCCCGCTTGTCGTTGATGAGGCTGCGGATGGCGTCGATCAGGTTGGTTTTTTCACTATCGAAATAGGAGGGCACAAAACGGCCGTGGCGGGTGGCCGGGTCGCAGACCAGCTCTCCCAGCAGGTCGGCCACGGGCTCCAGCAGCTTTTCCCCGCCGGGGGTAAAGCTGTCGTCGATAAAGCTGGCCACAAAGCCCACACACTGGTTTTCGCCCTTCTTGCGGACCGTGTAGTCGATGCGGGCGCCGTACAGCCTGTCCAGCCGGGCGGCCAGGCTCCCCATGTCCGGATAGGACACAGTGCCCCGCCGCAAAACAGCCGGCAGCAGCGCATAAGCCGGGGCCGTCTCCTTCCGAAGCGGCGTCACGAACTGAGCGGAGAGCAGGCTGGTTTTAAACTTTCTCGCCGGCAAACAGGTGAGATATACCCCGTCCGCCAGTTTCTTTCTGGTCACTTCCAAGGTCTCACTCCTTCTGTGTATGACAATACAGGATATATTATAGTATATCTCTCCATATATTTCAAATTCTATTTTGTGAAGAAGTCCCATCGGGAAATGGAAAACCGGGACGGGAGGTTTTTCCCCCGTCCCGGCCTGTTTATGCCAGGACCCGCAAGAAGTTCTCTCTTGCGATCATCTCCCGCTCCCGCGCGTTCATCCCCAGCTTTTCCAGCCAGTAGAAGAGATTCCTGATCTGGGAACAGTTCTCCAATCCCTGGACCCCCTCATTGCCCGGGCCGAAGTACTCGCAAAAGTCGAAGCCGCAGGCCACATGTTCCACCCCCATGACCTCCGCCATATGGGCGGCGTGGCGGGCCAGCATCTCCGCCGTCTGACGTTCCCGGTCCGCGTGGACAAAAGCGTGGTGGACATTCAGGCCCACAATGCCGCCGGTGTCCCGGATGGCCCGGAGCTGGTCGTCCGTCAGGTTCCGCCGCACATCACACAGGGCGCGGCAGTTGGAGTGGGAGGCGATCACCGGCCCCTCCGCCGTTTTCATGACGTCCCGGAAGCCGCCGTCGTTGAGGTGGGATACATCCACCAGAATATTCCGCTCCGCCATCCTCCAGACGGCCCGCCGCCCCAGCTCCGTCAGGCCGGAATAGGGGTCTCCCCCGGCGCCTGTGGCCAACAGGTTTTCCCCGTTCCAGGTCAGCATCCCGATACGGACCCCCAGGTCCCCATAGCGGTCGATGGCCCCCAGGTCATCCCCCACGGCGTCCATGCCCTCCACAGCCAGGAAGGCGTACTTCTTCCCCGCCGCTTTGGCAGCTTCCGCCTCCGCCGGAGTACGGACCATGGTCAGCCAGGGGCACTCCGCCAGCTCGGCTTTCATACACAGCAGCATGATCTCCGTCCGGGCCCGGTCGTCTGTGGCCTCCGGGACATCCTTCCAGAAGGTGTCCGCGCTGACCCACAGGGCCAGCACCAGGCCCTCTACGCCGCCAACCTCTAAATTTCTCAGGTGGCGACGCTCCAGCACATGCTTCTCCCCCGCCAGCCGCCGGCGGGTCACATCATACAGCAGGTCGGAATGTCCGTCAAAAACCATGGAAAACTCCCTTTCACGCTTATACCAGCAAGATACCTCCCACCAGGATGCCCAGGTAGGTGCCGATCACATAGCCGAAGGTGCCCACCAGCATCACCGGCCCCACCAGGGCGCTCCAGCCCTGGGAAATGGCCATTCCGGCGGCGGTGGTGGGACCGCCGATGTTGGCATTGGAGGCCAGGATGATGTCCTCCAGGTCGAAGCGCAGCAGCTTGCCGCCCACGAAGCAGAACAGCATGTTCACCAGCACCATAATGCCGGTAAAGACCAGCAGCAGGGGCGTCTCCTGGATGATCTTGGAGATAGAGGCGGGCACACCGATCACGAACAGGAACAGGTAGATGAGGTAGGTGCCGATCTCCTGGGAGCCGCTGAGCTTCGCCACCTGCTTTTCACCAAAGGTGGCACAGGCCATGGAAACGGTGGTGATCCATACATATTCACTGCCGAAGAAGGTATGCAGCATATGGAGCACTACCCCGGTATCGGGGATCAGGCCCCCGATGAAGGCCGCGATCAGCTTGGCCGCGAACACCACCGCCACGGAATAGGCAAAGTTCATGGCGATGTCCTTCAAGGAGATATCTTTCCGGCTCCAGTAGGCCGCCGCCTGGGTCTGGGATTCCTCCAGCGCGCCGTTCTCCGCCACGGCGTCGATGTGGGGATGGGTGAAGTGGCTGCGGAAGAACTTCATGCCCGCAATGAAGATCAGGGCGAAGAAATACAGGGCCATCAGCAGGTTGTCCGCCACCGTGGCGGCGGCCTTGATCTCGCCCACCTCAAACTCTGCCGCCAGGGCTGCGAAGTTGACACCGCCGCCGATGTAGGACCCAGTCATCATGGCCGCCACGCCCTCCAGGCCGGGGATAAAGGGGTGCAGCAGTCCATAGGCAGCGAAAGCGCCCACCACGGTGCCCACGGTGCCGATCAGGAAGATTACCATCATCCGGCCGGTCTCTTTCCAGATCTTCTTCATGTTGCACTGCAGGAGCAGAAGTGGGATGCCCAGAGGCACCGCGTAGCCCCAGATGATGTCGTCATACAGGACACAGCTGGTAGGGATGATGCTGAGGTTGGAGGCCGCCAGGGCGATCAGCAGGGCGATGATGGCACCCGAGATTTTGGAAGCCCACATGTACTTCTGCTCCAGCCAGATGGCTAAAGCCACGGACACCAACAACAGCGTCAGCAGCGCCCAGGTGTCATCGGCGGCAATGAGGCTCTCCCGCCCCAGTCGCGCCAAAAAGAAATCGGCAAACATACTTGTTTCCTCCTGTTTTCACACATGCCGCCCTCCGGCGGCGTTTTTTCCAGTATAGCCCACCCCGCTCCTTCGCGCAAGAGCGGCCTTCAAATCTGTCGAAAAACCACCCAATTCCTTCCAAATTCTCCTATCCCACAAGGGACCTGACTTTTTTTAAGTTTTCCGCAGATTTCTTCTGTTTTTCCCCTTGACTTTTTACCCAACTTCCTGTAAACTAATTGTCGTTGTAAAGGTATAGAGCTTTACAGAAAGGAGCGACCCATGAAAAATCAGACGTATCGCATGACCATGCTCTTCGATTTTTACGGAGAACTCCTCACGGAACGGCAGAAGGAATTCTTTGACCTCTATTACAATGAGGACCTCTCTCTGGCGGAGATCGCGGAAAACGCAGGCATCTCCCGTCAGGGCGTCCGGGACGTCATCGTCCGGGCCGAGGCCGCCATGCAGGAGATAGAGGACAAGACCGGCATCATCAAGCGTTTCGAGGCCCAGCGGCCTCACCTGGACGCCATTGAGGCTGCTGCCACGGAAGTGGAAACCATCAACTACCGGCAGTACGAGAACCCCCGGCTGGCCGAGCTGGTCCAGCAGATCAACACCCAGCTGGCGGCTCTGAAGGATTAAATCATGGCATTTGAAGGACTTTCTGAAAAACTGAATGCGACGTTCAAGCGTCTTCGCGGCAAGGGCCGCCTAACGGAAAACGACGTCCGGGAGGCCATGCGGGAGGTCCGTCTCGCCCTTCTGGAGGCCGACGTCAGCTACAAGGTGGTCAAGGAATTCGTAGCCACCGTCACGGAGCGGGCCATCGGCACCGATGTGCTGGACAGCCTGACTCCCGCTCAGCAGGTGGTCAAAATCGTCAACGAAGAGCTGACGAACCTGATGGGCGGCACCAACGCCAAGCTGACCCGGGCCAACAACGGCCCCACGGTCGTGATGATGGTGGGTCTCCAGGGCGCCGGTAAAACCACCACCACCGCCAAGCTGGCCGGCCTCATGCGCCGACAGTACAGCAACCGTCCTCTGCTGGCGGCCTGCGATGTGTACCGCCCCGCTGCCATTGAGCAGTTGAAGGTCGTGGGCGGGCAGCTGGACATTCCTGTGTTCGAACAGGGCCAGGGCGATCCCGTGGAGATCGCGCAAAACGCCCTCCGCCACGCCAGAGACCACGGCAACGACTTGGTGTTCCTGGATACCGCCGGCCGTCTCCATGTGGACGAAGCCCTCATGGACGAGCTGAAGCGGATGAAGGCCATGGTCCACCCCAACGAGATCCTGCTGGTGGTGGACGCCATGACCGGCCAGGACGCAGTCAACGCGGCAGGCGTCTTTGACGAAGCCCTGGGCATCGACGGCGTCATCCTCACCAAGCTGGACGGCGACGCCCGCGGCGGCGCTGCCCTCTCCATCCGGGCC
>CAYWYW010000093.1:0-9302 GCA_964462715.1 uncultured Oscillibacter sp. | reverse complement strand
CGTCAGGCTGAACTTGACCTCCTCAATAGCGGGCACCCCTCCGGCTTTTTCATAGGAGGGGTGGTAGGTCCGCATGTAAGGCAGGGCGTAGACCCGGTCCATCTCCTCGGTGGAGAGGGGTTCCTGGGGCGGGTTCTGTACCACGTAGCAGCCCTCCCGCTCGTAGGGCTCCACCAGCCGCTTTGCCACAAAGGGGTCCGTGTTGCAGTACTGCTTGTAAAAGCTCTCGGCGTAGGTGCGGCGGCTGGCGCACAGGGCCTCCCAGGAGGGAAGGGTCAGGGCGTCGTAGACGCTCTCCAGACTGTCGGTCTTGTAGACGGAACCCCGGATGTAGGTGATGTCGGACACCGTCAGGCCGCTGTCCAGGGCCTCTGCTACCTCCAGGATGCTGCGCTCACCCATACCGTACAGCAGCAGATCCGCCTGGGCGTCCAGCAGCAGGGACCGCTTCATGGCGTCGGACCAGTAGTCGTAGTGAGCCAGGCGGCGGAGGCTGGCCTCAATGCCGCCCACTACGATGGGCTTGTGGGGATACCGCTGGCGGATCAGGTTGCAGTAGACGGTGGCGGCGTGGTCCGGCCGTTTGCCGATGACGCCGCCGGGGGTGAAGGCGTCGGTCTTGCGGCGCTTCTTGGACACGGAGTAGTGGTTCACCATGGAGTCCATGTTGCCGCCCATCACCAGGAAGGCCAGACGGGGCTCCCCCAGGGCCTGGATGCTGGCGGGGTTCTTCCAGTCCGGCTGGGAGATGATGCCCACCTTGTAGCCTGCGTCCTCCAACACCCGGGAGATGATGGCGTGGCCAAAGGTGGGATGGTCCACATAGGCGTCTCCGATCACATATACAAAATCACATTGGTCCCAGCCCCGGCGCTTCATGTCCGCCCGGGAAATGGGGAGAAAATCTCGTTCCATATGGTTACCTCATCAGGTTGATAGAAATAGTATAACAGATGAGGCGAAAAATGTCGATATCCAAGAAAAGGCCGCTCCGGCATTTGCCGGAGCGGTCTTGTGGGAATGCGGTGATATTCAGTCCGCCATGATGGCCCGGACAGCGGCGGCGGTGTCCGTTTTGGGGAACAGCTCGTAGCCCAGCAGGCCGGTGTAGCCGACTTCCTCCAGACAGGCGTACACGGTCCGGTAGTTGATCTCGCCGGTGCCCGGCTCGTGGCGGCCCGGGGCGTCGGCAATGTGGACATGGCCGATCTGGTCTCCGTAGGCCCGGATATTGCCGCAGAGATTACCCTCGTTCAGCTGCATGTGATAGGCGTCGTACAAAATTTTCAGCATGGGGGAGCCGATGAGGCGGGTCAGCTCGGCGGCCATCCGGGTGGTTTGGAGGAAATTGCCCGGGTGGTCCGTGACGATATTCAGGGCCTCCAGATGCATACGGATGCCGCTTTCCTCCGCCAGTCTGGCGCAGTCACGCAGGGTGTCGAACATGGCGCAGAGCTTGACCGTGTGGCTCAGCTCCGGGTAGGCGTTCAGCACCACGCCACCCTCACCCAGACCGTTGGAGTGAATGGTGAGGGACCGGGCGCCCACCCGCTGGGCGGCATCCACGGAACGGCGCAGGAAAGCCAGATAGTCTGCCTTTTGGGCGGGATCCACCAGGGAGAGTGCGGCGTCGCCGTTGAAGCCGGCAATGCCGATGCCCGCCTGCTGAGCGGCGGCCCGGACTGCGTCCAAATCCTTATCCTCCCAGCTCCAGAATTCCACAAAGTCAAAGCCGTCCGCCTTGGCGGCTCCGAAGCGCTCCAGGAAGGGAAGCTCGGTGTACAGGGTCTCGATACAGGCGCATTTTTGCAGAGACATGACTGTTCCTCCCAATCAGCCCGCGAAGCGGCAGGCGTTGTAGATGCAGATGGCGATGATGACACACAGCAGGCCGGCAAACAGCTTGTCCGTGGTGGCGGCGGAGATCTTCTTGTTGACCTTGGAGCCGATGATACCACCCAGCACCCCCGCCGGGACCATCAGCAACAGGTAGGCCCAGGGAAACTCCGGAATGGTGCCCTTGACGCAGGAGGTCAGGAAGCTGGCGGCCTGGGAGAACATGATGATGTACAGGGAGTTGGCGGCGGCCTTCTTGGTGTCCATAGAGAAGGCGAAGTACAGCACCGCCAGGTTGATGGGCCCGCCGCCGATGCCCAAAAAGGAGGAGAGAATGCCCATGACGCCGCCGATGGCAGCGCAGGCCACCGCGTTGCGCACCTGGTAGGAGGGAAGGCGTCTGCGGAGGAAGGCACTGTACACCAATGTCATCAGGGTCACCAGAGCCAGCACGATGGCCTGTACCATGCCCACCAGATTATCCTGTCCGGCCACAGCTTTTACCGCCTGGAACAGGGCGTTGCCCACGATGCCGCCCACCACGGCGCCCACCGCCAGCAGACTGCCGGTCCGCAGTTCCACCAGATGGGCCTTCCGCTGACGAAAGACGGAGATGACGGACATGGACAGCACCGTCAGACCTGACAGAAAGCTGATGGCGCTGACGCTCATGATGTTCATGGCGTCCAGCACCGGCTTGATGATGACGCCGCCGCCGATGCCGCAGATTCCGCCGATGACGGAGGCTGCCAGACAGATGATAAAAATGAGAATGCCCATGGGAAGGACCTCTTTTCAGATAGGATCGCGGTTCAAAACCTTTTCCTTATCATAGCAGAGTTGAGGAGTGGGGTCAATCGCCGTCGGGAGCATGGGAGACGGCGCGGCAGCTCTGGTTTAGTAGTTGAACTTGTCGATGCTGACGGAGTCGCAGTATTGTGCCTTCAAAGCCTGCAATTGGGCAAAGATTGCTGTTTCACAGTGTGCTTTTTGCAGCTCAGGGGAGGTCCAGGTCTCCACCAGCAGCAGGTCATCCGGCGCCTCGGCGGCAAAGAAATAATCGTATTTCAGGTTGCCCTCCTCATGGATGGAGTTCTCGCGGACGCCCAGGCCGCACAGGGCCTGATAGAAGTCCTCCCGCTGGCCGGGTTTGCAATGATAGGCGACGTTCCAAGTTAACATAATGAATTCTCCTTTTCGTGATTTACGGCTCTGGCACCAGCCGGGTCATGTCCTCCGGGAGGGGGGCCGTCAGGTGCAGTACCTCCCCGGTGACGGGGTGGGTCAGGGTCAGGGCATAGGAATGAAGCGCCGGGCGGGCGATCAGCTCTGGGTCCTCGGTGCCGTAGAGCCAGTCCCCCGCCAGGGGGTGGCCGATGGAGGCCATGTGGAGGCGCAGCTGGTGGGTGCGTCCTGTCTCCGGGAGCAGCTTCACCAGGGATAGGCGGCCCTGCTTGGCCAGCACCTCATAGTGGGACACGGCGGGCAGGCCGTCGGGCCGCACCATCCGGGCCACGGTGGAGGTCTCGTCCCGGCCGATGGGGGCGTCGATGGTGCCGGACTCCGGCTCCGGACAGCCCACGCAGACGGCCCGGTACTCCCGGCGGAAGCGGTCCGTGTGGAGGCTGCGGCGCAGCAGGTCATGGACGTAGCCGCTTTTGGCTACCACCATCAATCCGGTGGTGCCCTTGTCCAGCCGGTTTACCGAGTGGAACACGAAGTCCGTCCCCCGGCTCCAGGCCAGGGCCCCCGCCACAGTGGGGGTGTCCGGCAGAAAGTTGGAGGCGTGGGCTGTCATGCCGGCGGGCTTGTTGACCACCAGCAGATAGCCGTCCTCCCACACGACGGGCAGAGGCCAGTCACCGGGGGTAGGCAGGACTTTAGGCGGCCGGTGGTCCCCAGCCTCCGCCGTCACCACGTCCCCGGTGTGGAGAACGAAGGTGGTCCGGGCGTGCTGCCCGTTCACCAGAATGCCGTTTTCGGCCCGGGTCAGGCGGGAAATGGCGTGGGAGGAGAAATGGAGCTTTGCTTTTAAAATGTGGCGGACGGTGGCACCGTCCTCCTGGGGGGAGACGGTGTAAGAAACGGTTTCCAGAGGCTTGACCCCCTTTCAATTTTCAGAATAGCACAAAAATCCCCGTTTGCATAGATGGACCGCGGGATTGCTGGACTGCTTGTACGGGGCGGCGGTTCGTGGTAAACTGTATCCAGAATTTTATGGATGGACGAGGAGAGCACTATGGCCAACATTGTGGAGATCACCGACCTGGCAGCGCCGGAACTGGATGTATTCGCCCGCCTGACAGAGGCTCAGCTGCGCAGCCGGGCGGAGGCGGAGAAGGGCATCTTCATTGCGGAAAGCCCCAAGGTCATCGAGCGGGCCCTGGATGCGGGGTATGAGCCCCTTTCCCTGCTGATGGAGCGCAAGCACATCGAGGGCCAGGGCCGGGACATCATCGCCCGCTGCGAAGGGCTCACCGTCTATACGGCGGACCGGGAGCTGCTGGCGGACCTCACCGGCTACACCCTGACCCGGGGCGTACTGTGCGCCATGCGGCGTCCCCGGCTGCGGCCGGTGGAGGACCTGTGTGCCAATGCCCGGCGGGTGGCCGTGCTGGAGGGCATCGTGGACTCCACCAACATCGGCGCCATGTTCCGCTCCGCCGCGGCCCTGGGCATCGACGCCGTGCTGGTGACGCCCACCTGCGGCGATCCCCTGTACCGGCGGGCGGTGCGGGTCAGCATGGGCACGGTCTTCCAGGTGCCCTGGACCCGCATCGGCGATACGCCGGAGGAGTGGCCCCAGCCGGGGCTGGAGCAGCTGCGGAAGCTGGGCTTCAAGACCGCCGCCATGGCCCTCCGGGACGATTCCGTCAGCATCGATGATCCCCGGCTCCGGGCGGAGGAGAAGCTGGCCATTGTACTGGGCACGGAGGGGGACGGACTGGCGCCCGCCACCATCGCGGATTGCGATTATACGGTGCGCATCCCCATGGCCCATGGGGTAGACTCCCTGAACGTGGCGGCCGCCAGCGCGGTGGCCTTTTGGGAGTTGAGAGCAAGATGAAGGAATGCCGTCCCCCCACAGGGGACGGCATTCCTTTATCCGTTTTGAGCGTCGATTTTCTCTTTCAATTCCGTGAGATACATCCAGCGCTCGGTCTTTTCCTCCAGCTTTGCCTCCAGCTCCGCCTGCTGGGCCTGCAGCTCCTGGAGCTTCACGTAGTCGCTGCCGCAGCGGCCCTGAGCCGCCTCGCACTCCGCAATCTGCCCCTCCAGGGCGGCCAGCTCATCGTCGATGGTCTCGAACTCCAGCTGCTCCTTGTAGGAGAATTTCAGCTTCCGCTCCCTGGGGCGCTCCGCTGCCGCTTTGGGCTTTTCCGTCCTGGCGGGAGCTTCTTCCTCCTGCCGCTTCCGCTGCCAGTCCGTCCAGTTGCCGGTGTAGCGCAGGATTTCGCCATTGCCCCGGACCTCGAAGATGGACTCCGCCAGCTTGTCCAGGAAGAAGCGGTCGTGGGAAACCGTCAGGATGGGGCCGGGGAAGCTCTGGAGGTAGTCCTCCAGAATGGACAGGGTCATCACGTCCAGGTCGTTGGTGGGCTCGTCCAGAAGGAGGACGTTGGGGGCCTCCATCAGCACCGACAGCAGGTACAGCCGCCGCCGCTCTCCGCCGGACAGCCGCCCGATGGGCACAGACTGCAAGTCGCCGGGGAACAGGAACCGCTCCATCATCTGGTTGGCGGTGAATGTGCCCTCGTCGGTCCGTACCTCGTCGGCAATGTTGTGGATGAAGTCGTAGACCCGCTGGTTCAGGTCCAGTTCCCGGCCCTCCTGGGAGAAGTGGCCGATCTTTACCGTGGTGCCCATGTCCACGGCACCGGAATCCGGGGTCAGCTCCCCGGCGATGGTGTGCAGCAGGGTGGACTTGCCTGCACCGTTGCGGCCTACGATGCCGATGCGGTCGTTCCGCAGCAGATTGTAGGAAAAATGACTGATGATGGGGCGGCCGTCAAAGGCCTTGGATACATCCTGCAATTCGATGATCTTCTTGCCCAGGCGGCTGGAAGCCGCCGCCAGCTGGACCGTGTCGTCGGTCTCCGGGGCGTCCTGGTCCAGCAGGGCCTCATACCGCTGGATGCGCTCCTTGGATTTTGTGGTCCGGGCCCGGCAGCCCCGCATGATCCACTCCCGCTCCACCCGCAGGATGGACTGGCGCTTCCGCTCACTGGCCTCCGCCATCTCTGCCCGCTGGGCTTTCAGCTCCAGGTACTTCGAGTAGTTGGCCTCGTAGTGGTACAGCTTGCCCCGGCTCAGCTCCGTAATGTGGTTCACCACCCGCTCCAGGAAGTAGCGATCGTGGGTCACCATCACCAGGCCGCCCTTGAAGCGGCGGAGCCAGTCCTCCAGCCAGGCGGTCATCTCGGCGTCCAGGTGGTTGGTGGGCTCGTCCAGCACCAACACGTCCGCCGGGTGGATGAGGGCCGCCGCCAGAGCCACCCGCTTCCGCTGGCCGCCGGAGAGAGTCCCCACCTTCTGACTGTGGTCTGTGATACCCAGCTTGTTCAGCATGGCTTTGGCTTCGTACTCATTCAATTCCCGGAACTCCGCCGGAAAGTGGAGGAACACCTGCTCCAGCACTGTGGCGTTGTCATCCATATCCGGGTTCTGGGACAAAAGGCTCACCTGTACATTGGGGTTCCGGGAGATGGTGCCGGCGTCAGCCTCCGTGACCCCGGCCAGGACCTTCAGGAAGGTGGACTTTCCGGTACCGTTGATGCCGATGATTCCGGTCTTGTCCCCTTCATTCAAATAGAAATTGACATCGTCCAGCAGCTGTCGGCTGCCGAAGTTGATGGAGAGATGCTCCGCGGATAACAGCATAAGGGCCTCCTAAAGACAGTCAATATAACGGATGCAGTATACCACAGTTTCCTTTTACACACAAGCCGCCCCGGTGGAATGGACGGAAAAGGGGGGGGATCCCTTTGTGCTGTCATGAAAACGACTGCTCATTTGCGGGCATCATAAAGGAAAGCCCCAAATTTCAGGAGGTACGGCTGATGAGCGAAACAATTTATGAATTTCACGCGGTGATCGAGGCTGTCCCTGACAGGGGAGGGGCGTATGTGCGCTTTCCGTATGACATCAGGGAAGAATTCGGTAGAGGCAGAGTCAAGGCGGAGATCACCTTTAACGGGGAACCGTATTCCGGAAGCATCGTAAATATGGGTGTCAAAAACGAGGATGGTTCAGTCTGCTACATCATCGGGATTCGTAAGGATATCCGGGACCGGATCAGAAAACAGCCGGGGGATACGGTTTTTGTGACGGTCAGGGCGGCGGAGCCATAACATTGGGTCTGGTTTCGCATCCGGACATCTTTGTTCATTCCAGGATACCGCCCTGGTCGGCGCTTTTGGCGTCCCGGGCGTAACGGGCCAGATAGCCCTCCACCGGGGCCGGGGTATAGCGGAAGGCCGCCCGGCGGCGCTCCAGCTCCTCGTCGGAGACCAGCAGGTCGATACGGCGCTCCACCACGTCGATGACGATCTTATCTCCGTCCTCAATCAGGGCGATGGGGCCGCCGGAGGCCGCTTCCGGGGAGATGTGGCCCACGAAGCAGCCGTTGTTGGTGCCGGAGAAGCGGCCGTCGGTGATAAGGGCGGTGCACTTGTTCAGCCCCTGGCCGTACAGCAGCTTCATAGGCTTGAACATCTCCGGCATACCGGGGGCGCCCTTGGGGCCCGCGTACCGGACCACCACCACATGGCCGGGCTTCACCAGCCGCTTGCCGATGGCCTCGTTGGCCTCATCCTCGCCGGAGAAGCAGATGGCGGTGCCCTCAAAGTGCCGGACCTCCGGGGCAATGGCGGCGGGCTTGGCCACCGCTGTGTCGGGAGCCAGATTACCGTGCATGATGGCAAGACCCGCCAGAGTGGAGAAGGGCTTGTCCAGAGAGGTGATGACCTCCGGATTCTTCGGGTACAGGCTGCGGCAATTTTTCGCGTTCTCCCCCATGGTGCGGCCGGTGACAGTCATGCAGTCCTTGTACAGGATGGATGCAAGCTGCCGCTGCACCTCCGGGATACCGCCTGCCTGGTAGAAGTCCTCGGCGTCGTAGTCCTTGGAGGCCGGATTGATGCGGCAGATCAGGGGGACGGTGGTGCCGTATTCCTCGAACCAACCCATGACAGTTTTCGCGGGAATGCCGATCTCATGGGCGATGGCGCAGGTGTGGATGACGCAGTTGGTGGAGCCGCCGGTGGCCATCAGCACCATGATGGCGTTGCGGATGGATTCCTCCGTGATGATATCCCGGGCGGTCAGGCCGTCTCGGACCATCTGGACGATGGTTTCGCCGGTCTCCAGGGCAGCCCTGGTTCGGGCATTGTAAACGGCGGGAATGGCGGCGGAGCCGGGCAGGCTCATGCCCATGGCCTCCGCCATGCAGCACATGGAGTTGGCGGTGGCCATGTGCTGGCAGGAGCCGATGGTGGGACAGCAGGCGTCCGTCAGCTCCAGCACCTCCTGCCGGGAGACCTTGCCCGCCTGGTACATGCCGTAGGCCTCCTCCGAGGAGGTGGAGTCCGACTTCCGCTTGCCGCCGAAGGAGGGACCGCCCAGCATACAGCCTCCCGCCAGGAAGATGCAGGGGATGTCCAGCCGGGCGGCGGCCATCAGCATGCCGGGCACGGTCTTGTCGCAGGAGCCCACCAGCACCAGACCGTCCAGCCGGTGGGCCCGGGACATGATCTCGATACCGTCGGCCACGATCTCCCGGGAGGGCAGCGAATAGCGGGAACCGCTGTGGGTGGTGCAGACACCGTCGCAGACAGCGATGCAGCCAAACTCCACCGGGGTGCCGCCCGCCCGGTAGACGCCGTATTTCACCTGCTCACTCAGCTCCCGCAGGTTTTTGTGGCCGGGAACGATGTCCGTGAAGGAGTCGCAGATGCCGATGACGGGGCGGGAGAAGTCGTCGTCGGAGAAGCCGTTGGCCTTGTAGAGGGTCCGGCAGGAGATCATGCTGTCCGGCATGAAGGTACCGGCCTGGAATTTCTTTTGCATGGATACACACTTCCTCACTCAGATTTGAAAACACGGCGCAGGAAATCCCTGCGCCGTGTCATGTTTTGGCGAAGCGGTCTTACTGCTTCTGCTCCTCCTTGCCGAAGGGGCCGATGTGCAGCATGGACAGCACGAAGGGGATCATGACGGAGATGCAGCCCGCGTAGCCCAGGTAGGCGTAGCCCTTCTTGATAATGGCCATGAGGCCCACCTGAGAGATGGCCCACACGCCCACAGTAAAGATCAGGGCGGCCACGGCGGCACGGACCATGTGGCCCTGGGCCCGCTTGCTCTCGTCCATGCGGCGCTCCACGGCATTGACGGTACGGGCCACGATGCCGGCGATCATGTTCACGCCGGTGGACACGGCGCCCAGGATGATGAGGATGGAGATGATG
>CAYWYW010000092.1:0-9378 GCA_964462715.1 uncultured Oscillibacter sp. | reverse complement strand
ATCTGCCTGTGACCGCTGAGCTGTATGAGGACAGCGACGCCAACATCGCAATGCTGGCCCAGGAGTGGCTGGGCGATGAGGCCCGCGTTACTGCCAACAAGGAGATTCTGGCGGTTATCAACGCCAAGGAAGCCACGGACCTGAAGGACCTGGACGGCATCCTGAAGGCCTGGGTGGGTCTGGGCTCCGCGTTCCGTGCTACCAGCAAGCTCATTACCAACGACAACGGCCTGCTCTGGCTGGGCACGCTGAAGGACCAGAACGGCCGCTATCTGCTGACTCCCAATCCCGCCGATCCCAAGCAGCTGCAGCTGTGCATCGGCCCCCATGTCCTGCCTGTCAAGACCTACGACAACGATACGGTCCCCAGCAGCGGCACCAAGGCCCCCATGGTCATCGGCGACCTGAAGGAAGGCGTTGTGTACTGGGATCGCCGCTCCTTCTCCGTGAAGCTCAGCGACACGGCCAGCGTTGGCGATCTGAACGCCTTCGAGCAGGACCTGATCCTGTGGCGCGGCTCCCTGCGGGACGACTGCACCAAGTGGGACGAGGACGCCTTTGTCAACGGCTACATCGATACTGCGGTAGCGCAGGCCGCCGGCTGATCGTGAGGTGTCATGATGGAGACTAAAAAGAAAACGGCTGCTCCTGTGGAGGAGCAGCCCCAGGCCGTTGAGACGGCCCAGGAGACCCAGGAGCAGCCCAAGGCCGTTGAGACGGCCACGAAGGCACCTGATGGTATCCAGACGGGCATTGACCTGGAGGATACGGCGTTGGCAGGGATCTCCGATGACATCGTGGTGGTCAATGCCGCCGGCGGCCTGAACCTGCGGACCGGGCCCGGCCGCAGCTATCCTGTTGCGGAGCTGCTGGAGGACGGCACACTGCTGGCAGTTCTGGAGCTGCCCCACGGCGCAGAGGTGCCCGGCTGGGCCCTGGTGCATACCGGCCAGCGCACCGGCTGGGTCGATCGCAGATTTATCCAGGAGCTGGAGGAAGCGAAGGAGGCGTAATTCATGGAGCTGACGGACGCGCGCAAGGCGGCGCTGCTGGCGTACTGCCGCATCGATGAGCTGGAATCCAGTGAGGTTGCCCTGCTGGAAACGCTATACGACGCGGCGGTGGCCTATATGGACCAGGCGGGTGTCAGCAAGCCGAAGGAGGGCACGCCCCGGCGGAGCCAGTACGACCTGGCTGTCAATTACCTGGTGCTCAACTCCTACGACCAGCGTGATACCGCTATTACCGGCTCCATCGTGTCTGACAATCCCGCGTTCCGCAGGATCATGAACCAACTGAAGCTTACCGAGCCTGTTGTGTCCGAATCAGACACAACAGGCACCGGCGCATAAGGAGGAGCCTATGGCAATCAATGCGGGAGACCTGCGGTGCCGGGTGGAGCTGCTGGAGCGGAAGAAGGGAACCAACAAGCTGGGCGAGACCACATACAGCTACGGCTCCTACGATCCGCCCAGGAAGCTCTGGGCCAAGATCGTCCCAATGACCGGCCGCCGGGAGGACCTGGAAGGCGATATGGAGCGGGCGGCAGTCACCCACAAGATGACCATTCGCCGCACCTCACTACCCATTCTGGCACCGGACGCGCGGATCCTGTACCGGGGGCAGTATTACGACGTCCAGTACGGTTATCCCATCTACAACCGGGAGGGCTGGATGGAGGTCTTTCTCAGACTGGTGGTGGAAGATGGCGTCCGCAGTTTTTGACACCCGGGAGCTGGAGGCCTATGCACGGGAACTTGAGCGAACAGCCTGTGACGCGCCAAAGCTCCAGAAGAAATTCATGCGGCAGGAGGGCTCCAAGCTCCTGCGCAGGACCAAGGCTGAGGCAAAACGCGTCAAGGTCAAGACCGGGAACTACAAAAAATCCATCAAGCGGGGCAAGGTCTACGAGTACGACGGCGCCCAGGCCATCCGGGTGTATTCCACAGCGCCCCATGCCCACCTCATAGAGGACGGGCACCGCATGGTGACCCATGACGGCACGGAGGTGGGCTTTGTGCCCGGTATGCACGTGTTTGAGGTGGCCGGCAAGAATTTTGAGCCAGAGTTCCTGGCGGACATTGACGATATGCTGGACGAGGCGGTGAGCGAGCTGTGATCGACCTGAAGGAACTGAACAAAGCGGTCTGCGACCTGTACCGGAAGGCTCTGGCGGCCGCCGGCAGCGCCGCGGAGATCCTGCCGGAGCTGGTGGCGGAGGACGTGCCGTCCCCCATCATCCGGCCCAGCGCCAAGGTGCAGCTGGAGGACGGCGCACAGGCCCGGCTCCTGGCCTCCGGACAGGAGAAAACCGTCACCTTCCGGCTGTACTTCTTCGCAGCAGACCGGTACCGTCCAAAAATGGAGAACCTGGCGGTGCGCCAGGCCGTCGGGGAGGCCTTCCTGGACGGCATCACCGTGGGAGACACCTATCTCGGCATCGACGATGGCGTCCGCTTCACGGTGACAGACGGCGTCCTGGTGGCCACCATCGATCTCAGCTGGAGCGAGCCCATTCCGGAGCCGGAGGGCGATCCCATGGAAATTTTGAACTATAACGAGGAGGTAAGTATCTGATGGCTGTGACTCTGCCTAAGATCAATATTGCGTTCAAGCAGCTGGCGACCAGCTTCATCCAGCGCTCTGAACGCGGCATTGCTATTCTCGTCGTGCGGGATGATACCGCCGGCGGCAATGGCTATGCCACCTATGCCGACATCACGGAGCTGGACGGCGCGCCCTACACGGACGCCAACAAGCAGTACATTACTGACTGCATGACCTTCGGCCCCATGCGCTGCGGTGTGGCCAAGGTTGGCACTGACGACACCCTGGCGGATGCCCTTGCTCTGGTGAACGCCCATGAAAAGACCGGCTGGATCACCGTCGCCGGCGGCACTACCACCGACTGGACGGCTCTGGTCAGCTGGATCAAGGCTCGGGAGAAGGAGGCCAAGAGCTGGAAGGCCGTTGTTTACAACGCCGCAGCTCCTGACTGCATGCACGTTGTCAACCTGACCAACGAGAAGGTGACCTTCACCGACAGCCGTGGCGAGGTCAGCGGAGAGCAGTACACGCCCTCTCTGGTGGGCCTTCTGGCCGCCTGCAACGTGTCCCGCGGCGCCACTAACTACCTGTGTCCCAATCTGGAGAAGGTCACGGTGCCGGAGGATCCGGATACCGCCGTGGGAGCCGGCAAGTTCCTACTCATCAACGACGATCTGGAAGTCCGGGTGGGCGTGGACGTTAACTCCCTGACCACCACCAATGGCTCTACTCTCACCGAGGACATGAAGTACATCGAGACGGTGGAGGCCATGGACATGATGCGGGACGACATTGCCAAGGCCTTCAAGGACGAGTACCTGGGCAACTACCGCAACAGCCTCAACAACCAGATGCTGCTGATCTCCGCTATCAACTACTATCTGTACCAGCTGGCGCAGCAGAACATCCTGGATCCGGAGCACGACAACCACGCCTCTATCGATGTGGCGGCGCAGCGTGCTGCATGGGTCGGATCCGGCAAGGCCGAGGCGGATGGCTGGGACGACGCCACCGTCCGCGCCAATCCCTTCAAGCGCAATGTCTATCTTGCGGGCGACGTGAAGATCCTGGGCTCCATGGTGAACCTGGAATTCATCGTAACCCTGCAGTAAGGAGGAAGCTATGAGTAAACAGGCAAAGCAGCTCCACGGCAGCTGCTCTGAGGCGTACATCAACGGCCAGCGGGACGCTCTGGCTACCAAGATCGAGATCAAGGTCACCGGTGACTTCGAGGACCAGAACTTCTGCGGCGAGTACGGAACCTTCCCCATCTATAACGGCTACGCCATCGAGGGCACCATCACCGACAAGAAGGCGGACAGTGCCCTGGAGCTTGCCATTCTGGACGGCTATCGCACCGGCATCATGCCGGACATCGTTCTGATGACCACCCTCCGCAACCCCGTGACCAAACAGTCCGAGCGCTGGAGCATCAGCGGCGTGGTATTCACGGAGGTGGCGCTGGCCAACATCGAGGCCAAGAAGGCCGTGGAGCGGGAGCTCCCCTTCAAGGCTGAGAAGTGGACGAATCTGGAGGCCATCGAATGAGCAAGAAGATCCTTTTTGATGAGCTGGTAGCCCGCCGGGAGCAGCGGGAGGCCGACAAGCTGAAGATCGGCGAGCTCCGTATCCCCGGTACCGACCAGTCGCTGGAGGCTCGGATGCCATCCAAGAAAGTGGTGTTGGAGCTGTACGGCGAGCTGACAGCTATTTCGGATCCCTCCAGCGCTCTGAAATGCAGCGATCACGCAATCTACGCCGTCTGCCCCCAGCTGCAGGACAGGAAGCTCCAGCAGGAGATCGGCACGGCGGATGATCCCATGAGCACCATTGATGCCCTGTTCACCATCGTTGAGCGGGACAAGCTGGGAGAGCTGGCTCTCCAATTCGTTGGACTGCTGCCGTCCGCGTCTGGCGCGGCGGAGGACGCCGAGCAGGAGGACACCGCCCTTGAAACGGTAAAAAACTGATTGCCCGCGACCCCATCCTGGGGCTGTTTGCCTTTTACGCCGCCAGGGGCGTGTCCCTCGACGCCCTGGCGGCGGCCAGCCCGGCCGAAATCGGCTTTCTGGAGGGAGCGCGGGCATTGTACTACGAGGAGCAGACGGCGCTGATCGCCACAGCCATTGCAAAGCTGCTTCCTGGAGGTGATGGGAATGGCTAAAGTCATTCATACCATTCTGAGTCTGACGGACAACATGAGCGGCGGGCTGGTGAAGGCCGCCAAGAACACCCAAGGCGTCTCCAAGGAAATGGCCAGCGCCACCCGCAGCGTTGTGAACTTCAGCAAGAAGGCGGAGAGCGCCATCGGCGGTGCCATGAAAAAGACCGTTGGAGCCATCGGCGGCGTCATGAAAAAGACCGTCAAATGGGGAGGCTTGACTGCTGCGACTCTGGGTGCGCTGGCGTCCAAGACCGGCCTCAGCGAGGCCATGGACCTGGAGGGCTACCGCCTCCAGCTGGAGACGGCCACCAAGGACACCAAGAAGGCCAGCCAGATCATGCAGAACGCCATCAACCTGGCCAACCGGACGCCCTTCGAGGGCGGCGAGCTGGTGGAGGGCGCGGCGAAGTTCGAGGCCATGGGCATGAGTGCCGACACCTGGCTGACCCGTGCCGGCGACATGGCGGCCGCCACCAATAAGAGCTTTGACCAGGCGGTGGAGGCTCTGATCGATGCCCAGAACGGTGAGCTGGAACGGCTCAAGGAGTTCGGCATCACCAAGGCCAAGATCCTGGAGCAGGGCGAGAAGATGTTCGCCGGCGTCCAGATCGTCAACAAAAAAGGTCAGATCGTAAACGAGAAGAAATTCAACGAGGCTCTTGTGGCTTTGATGGAGGACCGCTTCGCCGGCGGCATGGAGAAGCAGGCGGGCATTATGAAAGGTCTGTGGTCTACTGTGACCGGCGTCACAAAGAGCGCTCTGGCGTCCATCGTGGGTATCAGCTCGGACGGCAGCATCAAGTCCGGCAGCGCGCTGGACTTCCTGAAGGGTAAGGTCTCCACGCTGGCGGACAAGCTCCAGCAGTGGCAGCAGGACGGCACCATCGACCGTATCGCCCAGAAGTTCACAGACGGACTTGGCAAGGCCGTGGAGTACGCCGGAAAGGCTTTCCAGTGGGTCACGGAGCACGGCGACACCATCGACAAGGTGGCCCAGATGTTCACCGACGGCCTTGGCAAGGCCGTAGAATACGCCGGAAAGGCCTTCCAGTGGGTCACGGAGCACGGCGACACAATCAAGCGGTGGGCTGTTGGGCTGGGAAGTGCGCTGGCCATGGTCAAGGTCGCCAAATTCGGAAACAGCGTTTTCAGCGCCATCAAGACGGTGAAGCTGTTCGGATCCACGCTGATTGCGCTTGTATCTGCCAATCCCATTGTTCTGCTCATCGGAGCGGCCATCGCGGCCGGCGCGCTGCTGATCGCCAACTGGGACAAGGTCAAGGCATTCGCCGTCGGCCTGTGGGACAAGACCAAGGAGGTCTTCGGCGGCATCCGGGACAGCATCACGGGCGCCTTCGACACCGTGAAGGAGAAGGTCGGCGGTGTGTTCGACTGGATCGGCGAGAAGCTGGGCGGACTGGATGAGAAAATCAGCGGCATCCCGGTCATCGGGTCGCTGTACAACACCGTCAAGGGCGGCGTCAGCTGGTTTATGGACCGCTCCTTCGGCTCCGGTGTCACCATGAAGGAGACCAAGAGCACGCCATTTGCCGTCGGAACTACCTCCATCCCCGGCAACGCCACCGGCACCAGCTATTTCCGCGGCGGTTGGACTCGCATCAACGAGCGGGGCGGCGAGATCGTCAACCTGCCAGGCGGTACCCAGATCATCCCCCACGACGTCTCCCGGCGGGCGGCGGGCCAGACCGTCAAGGTCTACGTCACCGTCCAGGGCAACGTCATCGGCAACAGGGCCTACGCGGAGGAGCTGGGCGAGATCGTGGGCCGGCGCATCCTGCAGGCCCTGCGGAATACGTGAGGTTGCCTATGTACAAGCTGATCATGAGCATCAACAACAACGAGGAGTACATTGTGTTCCCGGCGGTGCCCGACGGCATCGGCCCGGAGTACCCCCAGAACAACGACACCTTTGAGGGCCTCAGCCGGGACTATAACACCATTGGCACCATGGGCCTCTGGTCCATGAGCATCTCCAGTTTCTTCCCGGTGGGGAAGCGGTACAGCTTCATACCCCCGGATGCCCTGACGGACGGCTGGCAGTACGTCAGTTTCTTCGACCGCAACAGGCCCCGGAAACTGCCCTTCCGGGTCATTCTCCTGGATGACCACGGTATCTGCCGCCTGAATTCCGCCTGCACGGTGGATAGCTTCTCCTGGCAGGTCAAGCGTAACGGCGACATTGCCTACACGCTGGAGCTCCGGGAGTACCGCTTTGTATCGGGGGTGAAGTGATGGGCCGCAGCCAGGTGGACGACCACCGCTTCCTGCTGTACCAGGGCGAGGCCGTCCGGGACATCACCGAGGTGGTCAGCTCCCCAGAGCTCCGGGACGAGCTGGACGCCCTCAGCGTGGAGGTCAGTTTTACCGCCCTCCGGAACAAGCTGAACGACCGCTACGCTCACTGGTACAACATCACCCCGGGGGACAAGCTCCGCATCGTCAACGGCGGCGAGGAGGTGTTCTCCGGCGTCATCCTGGAGGTGGGCCAGGACGGAAGCGTCCGGGCCAACGATCCGGGCTGGTATCTGACCCGCAGCCAGATTATCCTCCAGCTGGATAAGGCGTCCGCCTCGGACGCGGTATCCCGGATGTGCGCCAAGGCGGGCATCCATGTGGGCCGGGTGGAGCTGCCGCCCACCCGCATCTCCAAGGTCTGGTTTGGCTCCACGCCGGAGGCCATCCTGGAGGACATCATCAGCATCTGCGCGGCGGAGACCGGCAAGACCTACATTCGACGGGTGCGGGCGGGCGCCCTAAACGTCTACCCGCTGCCGGAGACGGCCATCACCTTGTACCACAAGCCAGCGGCCAACTTGGGCGCATTTGACGCCTCCTTGGCCAAGGGCTCTATCAGCGGCAGCGACAGCATGGAGGACCTGATCAACAGCGTGGTGCTGGTGGAGCAGGACGGCGAGGCGGCCCGCACCCTGGGCCGGGCGTCCAACGAGGCCAGCATCGCCAAGTACGGCCTCCTGCAGCAGGTGGAGAGCCTCAGCGGCGACGAGAACACCGCCCAGGCCCGCCAGCGGGTGAAGAACCTCCTGCAGGAGCAGGACCGCATCCGGAAGGAGCGGACCGTGGAAAACCTGTGGGGAGACGACGCCGCTGTCAGCGGCGCTTTGGCGCAGTTCGTTCCGAACCGCTACGACGTGTCCGGCCCCATGCGCATTACCGGCGTCACCCACCGGTACGGCGCGGAGCATTTGATGAGCGTTACCGTGCGAGCTGACAAGCAGCCACGGGCTGCTGGAGACGGCGACACGGTAAACGTGTAAGGAGAGTCTATGAGTTGGGACTATGAAGTAGCAAAAGAAATCAGGAGGCCTGTTGAAAACGCAAAACCGTCAATCCTGGAGGGTACCGTGGTCTCCACTTCGCCCCTGACGGTCTCCCTCTTCGACGGGGAGATCATGGCCCCACCCATGGCACTGAACTGTGTGGTAGCAGCCCAGGGATTTTACCGGGATAAGGATAACGGACGCTTGTATCTGGAGAGCTGGAAGACCGGCGATAAGGTGGCTTGCGGCCTGATAGGCCAGACTGTTGTGATTCTTGGACGGCTTGGCGGTATCGCCTGGGCCATACCAACGAGGTGAGTTTATGGCAAATATGTTTCCGGTGATCCCGACTGACATCCCCGCCCAGACGGCGGAGAACATCGGCCGGGTACCGGCTTTTGACAGCGATGCTGAGCGCTTTCTGCTCCGGGACGGCGCCCTAGTGGAGCGCAGCGGCCGGGCGGCGGTGCAGCAGTGGTTTAACCTGATGCTCCGCCAGAAGATAGACCAGGTGCCCATCTATACGACCGACGGCGAAACAAAGCTGGGTATCGACCGATCCCTGCTTGGACAGCATCTGCCGGACGGCTTGGCGGCCGCAGAGATCGAGCGCAACGTCCGGGAGACTGCGTCCTTCTGCCCGTCGGTAAGAACTATCCGGGATCTGACCGTGTCCCGCAGGGGTCGGGCCTGCCATATAGAATTTACTGCTGTGCTGTACAGCGGAGAGATTGTGGAGGTGACAACCGATGTCTGATATTTTGGACACCATGCTCTCGGCCATGCCGGACAGCTACCAGAAAACCGTAGGATTTCCAACCTACGACATCCTGGCTGCTGCTAGCATCCGAATGGCCGCAACGGAGCAACTGCTGGATGAGACGAAGAGGAAGCTGGATCCGGCAAACCTTACCGGCGAGGAACTGGACACTTACATCTATTCCCGCATCGGACAGATGCGAAACGCCGCCACAAAGGCTATCGGTGCGCTGACCGTCATCGGAACGGGCACCGTCACCGCCGGAGACCTTTTTGAGAGCGGCGGCGGCGTCCAGTTCGAGGCCACAGAGACCGTGACCGTCAGCGGAACCGCAACTGTATCCATCCGCTGCACCCAGGCCGGAGCGGTGGGCAACCTCCCGGCAGGCAGCATCACTATGATGCCGGTGCAGATTGCTGGTATCGTCAGCGTGTCCAATTCGGATACCACCCATGACGGATACGATGCGGAGACAGACGAGGCCTATTTCAACCGATTCTTAGTCCGCATTCAGACGCCGCCTACCAGTGGCAACGTATACCACTATCTCTCCTGGGCTCTGGAGGTCTCCGGCGTTGGTGCTGTACAGGTATACCCCCTGGGCCACG
>CAYWYW010000091.1:0-9480 GCA_964462715.1 uncultured Oscillibacter sp. | reverse complement strand
TTTTTGCGTTGTAGTTTTCAGAAAAAGTCCTTGACAAACATTAGCAAGATTTATCATACTCTGACAAAGGGTTCGACAGCAGGCCGATATCAGCGCAAAAGCAAATAGGAGTTCGGTTTCCTGCTCTTGCCAAAAGCGGCAAAAGCGAGTACACTATCTCCGATATCATTCGACTGCAAAAGGAGGACTTCCCTATGATCCTGATCGGAACCAAATGCCAGCTGGAGCAGACCGTCACAGAGGACCTGACGGCCGCCGCCGTGGGCTCCGGCCTGCTGAACGTCTTTGGCACCCCCTACATGATCGGCCTGATGGAAAACGCCTCTCAGACCGCCCTGCAGAACTTCCTGGAGGAGGGCCAGGGCAGCGTGGGCACCCACCTGGACATCCAGCACACCGCCCCCACCCCCGTGGGCATGAAGGTCTTTGTCGAGGCCGAGATCGTCTCCGTCTCCGAGAACGGCAAGATGGTGGACTTCCAGGTGAAGGCCTGGGACGAAAAGGGCCCCATCGGCCAGGGCACCCACACCCGCGCTATCATCAACAACGAGCGCTTCCTCAGCAAGTGCAACGCCAAGCTGGACAAGTAAGATGCAAAAAATCCCGAAGTTCCGAAGAACTCCGGGATTTTTCTATTCATTTTACAGGTCCTTGAACAGCTCGGCGCTGGGATTCAGATAGCCCAGGTCGTCCTCGCTTCCGGTGAGCTGGCGCAGATTTTTCACGCCCGTGCGCTTTTTGCCCATAGAGGCGCCCTTCAGCTTGTCCAGGCCGGTCTCAGGGGTGTCCTTGAACTCCAGGACGCCCTTCTCACGGGCCAGCTCCAGCAGCTGCATGCCCTTCTCGGAACGGACGATCACCTGGTTCCAGCCCTTGTCCACGTCCCAGCCGTCGGCGCTTCGGGCGCCGCCCACGGACAGGTCCGCGAACTCAGCGGTCATGTCGGTGCAGTAATGGCAGCCGGACCGCACCAGGGGCGTCACCTCATCCAGATTCACGGAGACGGTCTCACCGTCCTCCCGCAATTCCAGAGAGTGGTACTTGCTGGGGGGGATGTCCATGTGGGACACCTTCTCCGGATCGGCGTGCCGGGCCGTCAGGTCCCGGATACCCTCCCAGTCCAGGCCCCAGCCGCAGAACAGGCCGAAGACCATGCCGATGTTGTCGGCGTGGTTGTCGTTCTCCGCCAGGGGCTTGGCCTTCATCTTATAGACCGCCAGGGTCTTGCAGGGAGTGCCCACCACGCCGATGCTGTGGTAGCGATCCTCCTTCAGAGCTTTGTTCAGCACAGCCAGGGTGGGCGGCACCTGGAAACTGCTGCCGGAGCAGGCGCGGACTTCCTCCGCCGTGGTGGCCAGGACGCCCTCGGGCTCCAGACCGCCCTGAGAGCGGGTCATGACAGCCGCGTCGATGAAGCCCTCCTGGATGGCAAGCTCCACCAGAGCGGTCATGGTGCCGCCGTGCTGGGCCTTGGCCCGGATGGCGGGATCAGCGGCCCGGGTCAGATACAGGCCGCGGAAGGGTCCGATCTCCGGAATGATGGTATCCTCTGGGAAAAACTGCTTCCGCAGGGCGTCCAAATCAAGGGGCATCCGGGGGCAGAAGCTCTGGCAGCGGCCATTCTTTCGCTCGCAGTCAAAGTAGCAGAGGGTCCGGCCCTCCACGGAATCCCAGTAGGGGCACATGCCCTGACAGGCACCGCAGCCGGTGCAGAGACCAGGCTTGATGACCTGGGTATCCAATGCGATCGTACTCAGCATAGTTCTCCCTCCTCACACCATGATGACCGGAATGTCAAAGACCTTCAGCTCGATGCTGGTGGCGGTCTCCGGGATGTAATCTCCCAGCTCGTGGGCCATGCCGCAGAGATGGTCCTGGTAAAGATACCGGTAGCCGGGCTTCTGGGGCTGAACGAAATCCCGCTCATACAGCATGTCGGTCAGCTGGGAGAACTGGGTCTCCCTGGGCAGCTCCAGGGTCAGTTTCCGGTCCTCCATGGTGGGATGGAGCAGCGTTACAGTGATCATCACCATCAAGCCTCCTTTTCGTTGACCGCCGCACAGCCCTTGGCGAAGGCCTTCTGGTTCAGCTCCAGCACGGCGCCCTTGAAGCGCTGTTGCAAGATCTTCTCCAGGTCCTCCCGGCTCAGGGGCGCGTCCGGCAGCTGGGTAAAGGCGCCCAGCAGCGCAATGTTGGCGGCGCGGGAATCGCCCACTTCCATGGCAATGTCGGCCGCGGGAACGGGATAAGCCGCCGCGGACAGCTCTGCGATCTCCGCCATCAGGGCCTCCTGGTCGGGGTACTGCTGGATGCCCTGCAGCACGCCCAGGGGGTACACGGGACGGGGGTCGTAGACGATCATGGTGTTGGGGCCGGCGTACTTGCGAGTCATGCGCAGGGTCTCCAGGGGCTCAAAGCCGATGATGATATGGGCCTCGCCGGAGGGGATCAGCACGCTGAGCTCCTGGTCCTCGGACACGCGGACGTGGCTCATGACGGAGCCGCCGCGCTGGGAGGCGCCGTAGGTCTCGCCGATGGCGACACGGTAGCCCCGGTCGGTCATGGCGCTGCCCACGACCTCGGAGGCCAGCACGTTTCCCTGGCCGCCGATGCCGCAGATGACGATATTCAGAGGATCGAATTTCAGTTTTTTCATGCTTCCTCACCGCCTTCCACCTTGATGGCGCCGCTGGGACACAGCTTGGCGCAGACGCCGCAGCCCACGCAGGTCACGGGGTCGATGTAAGCCTTGTTGTTCTTGAAGTCCCAGGTGTTGCCGGGGCAGCCCCAGACACGGCTGCAGTACTTGTCGCAGCCGCAGCCCTCGCCCAGGCACACGTTCTGGTCCACGTACACGCGGACGGGACGCTTTTTCTTCTTGGTCATCAGCGTGGCGCAGGGCTGGCGCATGATCAGCACGTTCATGCCCGGGGTGTTCAGCAGGCGGCGGATGGTCTTTTCGGTCTCCGCCACGTCGAAGGGATCAGCCACCTCGGCCTTGCAGCCGATGCCCTCCACCACCTTCTGGATGTCCATGGCGGGAACCTGGTCTCCCATGGCGGTGATGCCGGTGGCGGGATGGGGCTGGAAGCCGGTCATGGCGGTGGCGGAGTTGTCCAGCACCATGAGCAGCATGTTGGCGTTGTGATAAGTAGCGTTCACCAGGCCGGGCAGAATGGTGTGGAAGAAGGTGGAGTCGCCGCAGACGGTGACCACCTTCTGGTCCAGGCCATAGTGGGTCAGCTGGCCCAAGGCCTCCGCCAGGTTGATTCCGGAGCCCATGCAGTTACAGGCCTGGAAGGCATACTGGCCGGCAGCCTGGCCGGACATGATGTAGCAGCCGATATCGCCGATGACGGCGCCGGGGTGCTTCTCCTGCCGCAGGACCTTCTTCAGAATGTGGAAGGTGGCGCGGTGGGGGCAGCCGGCGCAGAAGGTCAGTTCTCGCTCGATCAGAGGCTCCTGAGAGGCGATCTTCTTCTCAGGCAGCTTGGCGCCGGTCAGCAGAGAGATGGCCTGGGCCACGTTGTCGGGGTCCAGCTCGCCGATCTTGGGCAGAGCGCCGTCACCGCGGCCGGAGAACTCGATCTTCATCTGGTGGCTGCCGGCGATGGCCTGCAGGTTTCGCTCCAGGACGGGGTCCACTTCCTCCAGGGTCAGCACCTTCTCCACGCCCTCCAAATGGCGCAGGATGTACTCCTCCGGCAGGGGCCAGATGGTGGCCAGGCTCAGCAGGCCCACCCGGTCACCCACGCCCAGGCGGCGGATGGCCTCCTGGCCGTACAGGCGGCCGGTGCCGCCCGCCACGATCAGCTCCTTGGGATGGTCGGGGCCCACATAGTGGTTATAGGGGCAGTTTTCAAACTCCTGCCGCAGCATGTCCATCTTCTGGAGCATGGCGCCGCGCAGGTAGGACACGCAGACCATACGGTCCCACTCCCCCACCTGCTTCATCTGGTGGGGCTTCTCCGGCAGCTCGCCCAGCACCACATTGCCGCGGCCGTGGCAGACGCGGGTGGTGAGGCGGATGATCACCATCTGGTGGGTCCGCTCGGATAGCTCGAAGGCGTAGGGCACCATGTCCTTGGTCTCCTGCATGCTGGTGGGTTCCAGCATGGGGATGTTGGCGGACATAGCCTGATACCGGGAGTCAAATTCGTTGGTGCTGGAGTGGGCGCTGGGGTCGTCCGAGGTGACGATCACCATGCCGCCCTTCACACCGTGCTGCGCGCCGCAGTGGATCGCGTCGGCCGCGAACAGCAGGCCGTTCTGCTTCACGATGCAGAGCGCCCGTGCGTTGGCCAGAGAGGCGCCGATACAGGCCTCCATGGCACAGGTCTCATTGGTGGACCACTCCGCGTAGAAATTCCGCTCCTTCGCGACCTTGCCCAACATTCCCAGCACCTGAGACGACGGGGAACCGGGATAAGAAGCCGCGAAGTTGATCCCAGCCTCCAATGCGCCGCGCACGATGGCTTCATTGCCCTGCATCAGACAGACCTGACCGGGCGCGTTGGCTGTCATCGTCCATTCCATTGCTCTGAGTCACCCTCTTCTGTAAATTTTTGCCGCCGCGAAGGCGGCTTGTGATTCTCTTACCAATCAATTTTTAATTGTAGCACGTTTAGTGGAAAATGCAAGAAATTGTCATGCTTTTTCTCGGAGATACAAAATGCCCCTCCGGCGTCTCCCGCCGGAGGGGCCACAGTCGCTTTTATTTCACCCGCAGGGCCTTCACCAGGTCCTTCTCCGGCGTCACGTTCACCGTCCGGCAGGTGTTGTAGATCACCATGCCCGGCCGGGCGCCGGCGGGCTTTTTCACGTTCTTCACCTGGGTGTAATCCACCGGCACGTTGCCGCTCTCCCGGGCCTGGGAATACCAGGCGGCCAGCTTGGCGGCCTCCACGATGGTATCGTCGTCCACGCTCTGTCCCCCGGTGCAGAGGATCACATGGGCGCCGTGGATCTTCTGGGTGTGGAGCCAGATGTCCCGGTGATCGGCCTCCTTGCAGGTCAGCTGGTCGTTCTGGCGGTTGTTGCGGCCCACCAGTACCCGGAAGCCGCTGGTGGTACGGAACTCCCAGGGCTTCGCCGTCCGCTTGGGCTCCTTTTTGCCCTTCCCCTGCTTCCGCAGGAATCCGGCATCCCGCAGCTCATTGCGGATCTCGATGAAGTCCTGCTCCGTCTCCCCGTGCTGGATCTCCTCCAGCACACTCTCCAGATACTCCAGGTCCCGGCTGGCGATCTCCATCTGCTCCCGCAGATACTTTTCGGCGGTCTTGGCCTTGGTGTACCGCTTGTAGTATTTGGCGGCATTCTGCTGGGGCGTCAGCAAGGGGTCCAGCTGGATAGTGGTCTCGGCACAGTTCTCATCGTAAAAATTCTCGCAGACCAGCTTGCTCTGGCCCCGCTCCATGCGGTAGAGATTGGAGGTGATCAGGTCGCCGCAGACGCGGAGCCGGTCCCGGTCCTGAGTGGCGGCGTAGTCCTTCTCCTGCATGGCCAGCTTCCGCCGCAGGCGGTCCCGGGCGGTGGTGGCGGTGCGGATCAGGTCCGCGCCCCGCTGGCGCACCCGCTCCTGCCGCTCCCGGGCCTCGTAAAAGGCGTCCAGCAGGGCGGAGAAACTCCCGAAGGTCTCCTGCTCCGCCGCACCGCCGTACTGGCGGATGGGCAGGCAGGAAAATTCAAAGGGCCGCCCCTCTTTCACTAGGCAAATAGGTGTGAAGCGATTCTCCTGTACAGCGCTTATAAATCCAGATAATTCTTCCCACAGCCGGTCCTCTCCGGCCCGGTCCAGGCCAAAGAGGCGGCTGTCGGTCTCCCCCGCCGTCCGGAAGGCCAGCTCCCGGGCCATCAGGGGCGAGATGCCGAAATAATGATCCAGCAAAAAGGCGTCGATCTGCCGTTCCGGGTTGGCGGCGGCCAGCTTTTCCCGGAAGCCTGCTTCGGTCTCCTCCGTCACCGGCAGGCGGCCCACGGCGGCGGGAGGCTCATAATAAAGCCCCGGCAGCACCTGCCGCGCGGCGGACATGTCCGCGTCCACCCGGCGCATGCAGTCGATGACGCGCCCCTCCCCGTCCAGCAGGATCAGGTTGGACCGGCGGCCCATGGCCTCCAGCACCAACGTCCGCTTCCCCGGCTGGCCGAAGTCGTCGGTGATGTCCAGTTCCATCCGGACCAGCCGCTCAAGGGGTGGCTGGGTGATATCCGCCACCCGGGCGCCCACCAGGTGCTTCCGCAGCAGCATGCAGAACATGGGCGGCTCCGCCGGGTTGTCCCGGGGCACCTCCGTCAGCTGGATACGGGGGGCATTGGCTCCGGCGTTCAGCAGCAGCCGCTTATTTCCCCGCAGCAGCAGGATGACCTGGTCCCGGGCGGGCTGCTGGACCTTGTCGATCCGCAGATTCAGCAGCTGGGGCCGCAGCTCCTCTACCACAGCCTGCAAACAAATGGCATCCAATGGCATCAGACCACCTCCTCCATCATGGCACAGAACAGTTCGTTGACCCGGTCCTTCCGGCCCTTTAGCCACAGCCAGCCCAGCAGGGCCTCCAGAGCCGTGGCCTCGCCGTACTGGGCACGGCTGGCGTGGACGGGGACGGTGTGGACCTGGGCGTTGCGGCCACGCTTAAAGACCGCCAGCTCCTCCTCCGTCAGCAGGGGCAGGATGCGTTTGGCCTTCTCCGACTGGCTCTCGGCACACACCAGCCGGATGGTAGCCTGGTGGAGCCCCTTGCCGGTGGCCTTGCCGTGGGCGCACAGCCAGGTACGCACCAGAATCTCGAAGACCGCGTCCCCCACGTGGGCCAGTCCGATGGAACTGACGGCACGCAGCTGGTCGTCGGTCATGGTGATGTCGAAGTAGTTTTCCATAGGGTCCTCCCTGAGGTTTTTCACAATTCAGAGAGAATTATACCATAGTTTTGCCGGTTTGTCATCCTCTGTGATCACAGTCTATGTACGCTCCAACATCTCCCCCGGCTCCACATCCATTTCGTAGGCCCCCAGTTTTTCTGCCGCCTTTTCCCGAACAACTACGAAAAGGAAAAAACCGCCCCGGGTCCGAAGACCCGGGGCGGTTCCTCTTATTGACATTTAATCAGCAGCAGTTATTGTTGTTATTGCAGCCGCAGCCGCCCCAGTTGCCATTGCCACAGCAGCACCAGATGATGATGAGCAGGATGATGATCCAGCAGCAGTTGCCGCCGCCAAAACCGTTATTGCACATACAGGGACCTCCTATGAAGTGTTGACCACCGAAGCGGTCTCAACCCATCATATGCGTCCCCGCTCTCTGCGTTCCGGGAATCTTATAAGCGACCGCTGGAGACCATGCTCTCCGCGTTCCGCCAGTCTCTCAGCTGGAACACACCCTTCTCCATCAGCATATCCGCCAGGGTATCCCGGCTGTCCGGCAGCCGGGCAGACAGGGCATAATAGGAGATATACACCAGATCCGCCCGCAGGAACTTCTCCGCCCGCAGGCGGGCCGTCTCTCCGGCAGTCAGCAGGCCGGCAGCCTCCGCCCGTTCCATGGTGTTGGACAGGTCCGTGTTGGCGGCGGAGCTGTATCCCAGCGCCCGCAGCACGAATTCCGTGTACTGCCCGGCATTCACCGGATTGCCTGGTTTGAACTGGGTGGCACTATAGCCGTTGGTATAGCCCTTCTCATAGGCGTAACCCACGTACTTCTCCGCGTCGGAGCCTTTGGAAATATCGGTAAAGTGAGTAGTCCCGGTCCAGACTAAGGCCTGCTCCTCCTCCCCCAGCACGCGGATGAACATGATCAGCGCCTGCAGGCGGGTGGGCGCCAGCTCCAGGTCGAAGCCCTCACCGTAACCGGTAAAGCTGCCGCGGAAGAGGTTCAGGGATTTTAATGCGGCAGCCATAGCGTTATAGTCCACTTCATCGGAATAGGAGAAGCCGTATCCGCCCTGGTAGTCCACCACAGCCGTCCGGGAGGTGACCTCAAAAGCGGCTGAGGTGTCCTCCGCCACCATGTAGCGGTGATTCACGGCAAGGACCGTCCCGCTGGGCACCTGGGTCCCCGTGGTAACATCCACCACGGCGCCAGAGCCATAGGTGACCCGGCCGCTCCCGGCCAGCAGCAACACATTGGTGCCCGTGGAACCCGTCAGCAGGTCTCCCCGTTTCAGGCGGGTCTCCTGCCAGACAGCGGTGCTGCTCAGGTCCAGCTCTCCGCCGGCGGCCTGTTCCAGAATGGCCTCGTCAGACTGGTCCAGCTTCTGGTCCACCCGGTCTTCCACGTTCCTCAGAAAGGTCCCCGTCAGATAGGACAGTGAGATCAGGGAGTCCTCCCCGCCGGCAGCATAGGCAGCCGCCGCCAGCAGCAGACAGGCGGACAGTAAAAGCGCAATTTTTTTCATCATAAAGGGTAAGTATCCTTTCGTCAGCCCGGCGGCAGAGCCGGGGCGGCGTCAGCGGTTCGCGATGCGGTAACTGAGGGTCAGCAGACTGTCCGCGAAGTGAATGTTCTCAAACTTCACGTTGGGGTTGGCGCTGGACAACTCAATGTTGGTAAAATTCCAGAAGCCATGGACACCCAAGGCGATCAGGTGGTCCGCCATGTCCTGTGCCACAGACTGGGGGACCGTCATGACCACCACATCTACATTGTGATCCCGGATGTACGCATCCAAGTCCTCCATGGAATACACAGGGACGCCATTCACCGTGGAACCGATGATGGCGGGAGACACGTCGAAAGCGCCGTCCACCGTAAAGCCGGTATCGGAAAACGGAAAATTGTGCAGCAGAGCGCGGCCCAGGTTTCCCACACCGATCATAATGAGGTGATGGTCGTTGTCCACACCCAGAATATGGCCGATCTCCGTCCGCAGTTCTTCCACGTTATATCCGTATCCCTGCTGGCCAAACTCGCCGAAGCAGCTGAAATCCTGACGGATCTGGGAAGCGGTGATATTCATTTCCTGGCCCAGAGAATGAGACGAGATCCGCACAACGCCGCGGTTGCACAGGTCTGTGAGCTGCCGGTAATAACGAGGCAGACGGCGGATCACAGCATCCGAAATATTCTCTTTCTTCAAAGCACTCACTCCTAAATCTCATATTGTTATATCATTCACACTTAGTTTAACGCAAACCGATTAACTTGTCAATTTTTTTAACAATCTTTTTGATGAAAATTTTTGCGAAAAAAGCTTTACACACAGTCAAAACTTTGGTATACTGCTTTAGCACGCATGAGTGATTCTGTGTACGCGCCCGTGGCGCAGTTGGATAGCGCGTCAGACTCCGACGTTTCAGGTCCTATCCGCAGCGAACCGGCGCAACCCCTTGCAATTAGTGGCTTCCAGCCAATGCAGAGGAAAATCTCCTCCGCCGTTGACTACTATTTGACCACTATTTTGAAAAATAGCACTTCCCCACAAGTTCATACTGTTTTGATACGCGCCCGTGGCGCAGTTGGATAGCGCGTCAGACTCCGACTCTGAAGGC
>CAYWYW010000090.1:0-9500 GCA_964462715.1 uncultured Oscillibacter sp. | reverse complement strand
TCGACCGGGAGGTAAAGCAGCTGTTGGAGTCCAATTGATTTCCTCGCAATATATGCCGCCGCCCAGGCTGCCATCAAGGAAATGTAATTTCCTGATCCAAGCAGTTTCATAAACGTCAAGGACGCTCTGTGGAAATCCACAGAGCGTCCTTTTTGCGCCTGGGAAAGGCTGACTGTCCGCCTTGAAAACGCAGACTGACCATGCTATAATACATAATAACCCCAAAATTTGTGGATTTTGTCAAAACAGGAGGCAGTAAGCCATGACAAAAGCAGAATTCGCAGTACGTCTGAAACACGCCTGCGCGGCCGTGACCGCCGCGGAGGCCGAGCTGACCGAGATCGATTCCAAATTTGGCGACGCCGACCACGGTCTCACCATGACCAAGATCGCCGGCGCCATTGCCGCCGCGGTGGACGCTTCTGACGGCGGCATTCAGTCCATGCTGGACGACGCCGCCATGGCCATCATGTCCCTGAACGGCGGCAGCGCGGTGCCTCTGTGGAACACCTGGCTGGACGGCATGCAGGAAGACGCCCCGGAAGGGGAGGAGATCGGCATTGACGGCATCAAAGCCATCTTCGCCAAGGCCTTCGAGGAGATCGACGACATGTCCGGCGCCAAGGTGGGGGACAAGACCATGATGGACGCCCTGATCCCCGCCAGCGAGGCCATTGCCGCCTACGAGGGCGACAGCGAGGACGCACTGTTCGCCGCCGCCGCCAAGGCCGCCGCCGAAGGCGCGGAGAATTCCAAAAACTTCGTGTCCAAATTCGGCCGTGCCAAGAGCTACGGCACCAAGACCATCGGCACCCCCGACGCGGGTGCAACGTCCATGGCCTGTTTCTTCCAGGGATTGGCCCAAGCGTGACCCTTGTGATCTCTGCCCCGGCGGCGGGGCTTTCGCGGATACTGAAATTTTGACTGGAGGGACCTGCTATGAAAATGAAGAAATTTATGAACGCCCCCGAGACCGTCACCGACGAGGAACTGACCGGTCTGGGCCTGGCTTATCCTGACATCTTGGATGTGGACGGCCACCTGGTCATCAGCAAGGACCTGGCCACTGCCGACCGCGTCACCATCGTCACCTACGGCGGCTCCGGCCACGAGCCCGCCCAGGCGGGCTTCGTGGGCAAGGGCATGCTGGACGTGCAGGCCGTGGGCGATATTTTTGCCGCTCCCAACGGCCAGCTGGTGTTTGACGCCATGAAGCTGGCGGACAAGGGCCACGGCGTGCTGCTGCTGACTCTGAACTACGCGGGTGACCAGCTTGCCGGCAAGCAGGCCATGAAGCTGGCCAAGAAGGCCGGCCTCAACGTGCGCCAGGTGGTCACCGGCGAGGAGATCCAGTTCGACCCCAACGGCGAAGACAACAAGCGCGGCCTGGCGGGCGCCGTGGCCCTGTACCACGTTGCCGCTGCGGCCGCCCGGGAGGGAAAGACCCTGGACGAGGTGGCCGAGATCGCCCAGCACTATGCCGACAACATGGCCTCCATCACCGTCAAGTCCACCGACGCCACCCATCCCCAGAACGGCATGTCCTTCGGCGACCTAGGTGAGACCGACCTCATGGAGATCGGCGCCGGCCAGCACGGCGAGGGCGGCGGCGTCCGGGTGCCCATGATGTCCTCCAAGGAGACCGTGGCGACGGTGGCCGAGGCCCTGTGCAAGAATCTGGATCTGAAGGTAGGGGACAAGACCTTCGTCATGATCAACGGCTGCGGCGCCACCACCATGATGGAAATGCTGGTGCTGTTCAAGGACACCGTGGAGTTCCTGAAGGCCAAGGGCGTGGAGGTGGTCGCCAGCATGGTGGGCGAGATCCTCACCGTCCAGGAGGCCGCGGGCTTCCAGATGAACATCGCCAAGTGGGATGACGAGACCCTCCGCCTGTGGAATACACCCTGCCACACCCCCGCTTACAGTAAGGAGTAATTGCTATGGCAGACGCGATTGGAAACAAGGCCGCAAAGGATTATCACTTCGACGTTTCTGCCCCCGAGCAGGGCTTTTTCGCCAAGGGCCTGGGCCACGGCGACTGGGGCGCCAAGAACCGCCTCTCCCGGCTGTTCAATCCCAAGAGCGGCAACACGGTCATGCTGGCCTTTGACCACGGCTACATCATGGGCTCCACCGCGGGCCTGGAGCGTATGGACGTGACCATCGCTCCCCTGTGCCAGTACGCCGACGTGCTGATGGGCACCCGGGGCGCCATCCGCTCCTGCATCCCCCCCACGGTTCATAATGCCATCTGCCTCCGGGCCACCCACGACGCCAGCGTGCTCATCGACGACATGAGCACCGGCAACGGCATCGGCGCTGACATGGAGGCCGCCATCCGCATGAACGCCTCCGCCGTGGCCATGCAGTGCTTCATCGGCGGTGCGGGCGAGGCCCAGTCCCTGGAGACCCTCTGTCGGGCCGTGGACGCCGGGGAGCGGTACGGCATCCCCGTTCTGGGCGTCACCGCCGTGGGCAAGGAGATGGCCCGCACCACCCAGTATTTCCTGCTGGCCACCCGCATTCTGGCGGAGCTGGGCGCCTCCTTCGTCAAGACCTACTACTGCGACGACTTTGAGAAGGTGGTGGCCGCCTGTCCCGTGCCCATCGTCATCGCCGGCGGCAAGAAGCTGCCGGAGGACGAAGCCCTGACCATGGCCTACCGGGCCATCTCCGACGGTGCCCGGGGCGTGGACATGGGCCGCAACATCTTCCAGAGCGAGCACCCCGCCGCCATGTGCCAGGCGGTGGCAAAGATCGTACACGAGAAGTTCACCGACAAGGAAGCCTATCAGTTCTATCAGGAGCTGGCTTCCAAATAACAAAAAACAGGAGGGTCCCCCATGGCAGCTGAATATATGCACATCGGTATCCCCGTCCTCAACAAGAAGCCCGGCATGGTCTACAACGAGTGGGGCAAGTTCTGGGTCAACGAAAGCGTGGACGCTTACGACTACAAGATCGAGTACCTGAAGTTTGAAGAGGGCACCCGCTTCCCGGAGATCCTCTCCAAGCAGCCCCATGTGGCCTACAAGGTGGACAACGCCGACCCCTATCTGGCGGACGCTGACCGTGTCATCTTTGGGCCTGAGGTGCTGAGCGACACCGTCCGGCTGGCCTTTATCGTCAAGGATGACGCCATCATCGAGCTCTACGAGGAAAAGTGAATGATTTAAAGCGCCTTCCGGTATACGGGAGGCGCTTCCTCTATTATGAAAAGAACGGACACGGCCTTGGGCCGTGTCCGTGGGTGCTTCAATGGATCAGGCCCGCTTTCCGCAGGGCCAGTACGATGATGGGGATCAAAATGATATGGACAATGATGCCGGGGACGGCGTTGATAAAAGCGCCCGCCGCGAAGGCCGCCCAGGTGAAGGCAGAGCCGCTGAGGCCCATGAGCGCCACCATGACGATGCCCCAGACGATGCGGCCCGCCAGCATGGCCAGGACAAGGGATACGTAGACGTTGGCGGCCTTCTTGGGCAGCTTCCGATAGAGGATACCGCTCACAAGGCCGTAAGCCGCCAGCTCAAAGCACATGGCGGTGCCGGTGGGGAACAGAGGCGGCATGCCGAACAGAGCGAACCGCAGCAGCGGCGCCACGGCACCCACCGCCAGAGCCCACCAGGGGCCGCAGAGGAAGCCCGCCAGCAGAACAGGGATGTGCATGGGGCAGAGGGCGCTGCCGATCTCCGGGATCTGGCCCGTCAGGAAGGGCAGGACCATGCAGAGGGCCAGACAGACCGCCGCATAGGTCATGCGCAGGATGGGGCTGGTTTTCACATTGGTTTTCACATTGGTTTTCACGTTGGGTTTCTCCCTTTCAAAGTAGTTTGCCGTCTTGAACGGGAGGCCGTACCTTGAGATACGATTTCGAATATATGCTGAGGGATATCTCCGGCTTGACCGGAGGGATTATTCACACAGGGAGCGCAGCAGGTCCACCGCTTCCTCCATGAGCTTTGACAGCGTCAGGGACTGGGTCCCCACCACGATGTTGCTGCACTGGTTCACCGGCAGCAGCAGCTTTTTTGCGGCGCTCTGGCCCACGGCCACCGCCATGGCGGGGGTGACCTCCCCCATGAGGGAGTCCGCTGACAGGATACCGATGGGCCCCACGATGATTTCCGCGGTACGGCAGGCCACCAGCACCGGGTTCTCCCCGGTGGCGCCGGCGGAGGCGCCGGCCTTCAGCATGGCGGCGGTCGCGATGGCGTTGGTGCCAACCGCCACGATCTCGCAGGGCAGTTCCGCCGCCCTGGCCCGCTCAATAAACAGCTGACCCATGCGGCCGCTCTGCCCATCGATCACCACTACTTTCATGGCTCCACCTCCAGGATCAGATCACAGCGGGCCGCCGTGTCCGTTTTCTCAAAATAGCGTTGCTCCAGAGGAATCCAGAGATTGAAAAAACGCTCCGCGAAGTCCGGGGTATTGCGCTTTTGAATGCGGCTGCGCTGCAGCGCCGGGGAAATGCGCAGGAAAGCCGACAAGTCATAGCTGTCCGCCAAAGCCGGATGCATGCTGTATGCCCCCTCCACGATGTTCAGCGCCTTGGGCGCCATGGTGACAGGAGGCAGCACCTTCTGGGTCTGGCAGTCGTAGCGGCGGTATTGGACCTCCCGGCCCTCGGTCAAGTGCCGCAGCACTTCTTCATAAAACCGCTCCCGGTCCACGTTGCCGCCAGACTCTGCCAGCCGCTCCGCCGTCCGCTGCTCCGGCCGCAGGAAAAAGTCATCCATGTGGAACACATTGCAGTCGTAAATCTTGGCCAGCAGAGCCGCCAGGGTGGTCTTTCCGCTGGCGCTGCCGCCTTCAATGGCCACGGTCACCCGGTCCCGCACCGCCCGCTGACCGTCGATAGCCGCCAGCAGAGGCAGGAGCCAGACGAATTCCCGTCCAATGACCCGGTAGGCCGGGTGGTATGCCGCCCGGAAGCACTCCGAGTGGTGGCAGGCGGGAAAGCCCGCCCCGCGCCAGGTCTCCACAGCCGCCGCTGTTTCCTCCAACGGGAAGGGGAGTTTGTCCTCCTCCGCCAGTGCCAGCAAGACCGTCAGCTTTTCCTCCAGAGCCGATGTGTCACCCGAGGGCGCCTCCGCCGACAGGGCGAACAGCCGAAACAGGGTCTCCGGCGCAAGGCCCGTCTCTTTCAGATATCCCAGGTGGACCCGGCAGTAGGGGCCGTCCAGCGGCTCCACGTCTGACCGGAGGTCCGGAGCCTCCAGCTCCCGGCGCAGCAGCCCCAGGCCGGCGGCCCGGTCCGTCACAAAATGACCGCAGCCAAAGACGCTCTGGTGCAGCCCTTTCAGCAGATCGCCGGGCTCCAGAGCCGGATACCGTTCACACTGGTCCAGCAGGTATTCCATTGTTGTTTTCTGCACACTCATGGCGTTATCATACCATTTTCTCCGGTGACCGGACAACCCCTTCCGCAAAAAAATGTTGGATTTCGTCACTGCTCTCCCCGTTTTTTCTATTTTCCAAAGCACTCGACAGATTCAGACAGCATATGACCAAGAATTTGTGTATGATAAGACGTAGCCACCAATATTTTGTGTGTGGCGAAAAAGGAAGGAAGGAATGCCTATCATGAAGTCTATTCCCAAAGAGTATTTGCTGCTGTTCAACGCCATTTCCGACGCGGAGGAGACCTTGAATCAGCTGCGGAAAACTCTCATCGCTGCCCAGCAGCAAGCCGAGGACCTGTACCTGAGCATCCCGGAAGAAACTCCGGAGTCCGCCTGACCATCACGCCATACCAAAAGATCGTTGCAATTCCCACCGACAGCCGGGAAAATATATGGTATACTATAACAAAAAATCAGGAGGCTCTCTATGCTGCATATCGGCTGTCACCTGTCCTCCTCCAAAGGCTTTACCGCCATGGGACGGCAAGCGCTGGAGCTGGGCGCGGATACCTTTCAGTTTTTCACCCGGAACCCCCGGGGAAGCAAAGCCAAGGACCTGGACCCGGCAGACGCCGCCGCCCTGGTGTCCCTGATGGCGGAGCACAGCTTCGCGCCCATCATTGCCCACGCCCCCTACACCCTGAATCTCTGCGGCGCGGAGGAAAAGAACCGCGTCTTTGCCCGGGAAACCATGGCCGACGACCTGCGGCGCATGGAACACATCCCCGGACAGTACTACAACTTCCACCCCGGCAGCCATGTGGGGCAGGGGATGGACGCCGGTATCGCCTACATCGCCGAGGGCCTCAATGCCATCCTGCGGGAAGACCAGACCACTACCGTTCTCTTGGAGACCATGGCAGGGAAGGGCAGCGAAGTGGGCGGCCGTTTCGAGGAGCTGCGTGAAATTCTGGACCGTGTGGAGCTCTCCGGCAAAATGGGGGTATGCCTGGACACCTGCCACGTCTCCGACGGCGGATACGACATCATCGGCGACCTGGACGGGGTGCTGACGGAGTTCGACAAAGTGATCGGACTGGATCGGCTGAAGGCCATTCACCTCAACGACAGCAAAAATCCCACCGGTGCCCGGAAGGACCGCCACGCCTGCATTGGAGAGGGCTGCATCGGCCTGGAGGCCCTGACCCGGGTGGCGCGCCACCCAGCGCTGAGGACCTTGCCCTTCTGTCTGGAGACTCCCAACGAGCTGCCCGGATATGCCCGGGAGATCGCTCTCATGCGGCAACAGGCAGAATAACCACAGCAAAAAGAGGACGCTTTCGCGTCCTCTTTTTTGCCGTTCAGGTATTCGTCTTGTTTTTCTTGACCAGCTCCCGTTTTTGCTGCAGAAGCTGCTCAGACACATACTCCAGCTGTTCCGCCTCCCGGCAGCGGTGACCCAGGCCATTTTCCCGCAGAGCGGGCTCCGTCCTGCTGCGGAAGGCCATGCCGGCACCCACCACCTGGGGCATCTGGAACCGCTGGGTCAGTATCCCCAGTAGCCTGGTATTCAGCAGGATCAGTGCCAGCTCCAGTAGATAATGTTAGGACACTGCCCAAAGCTCCCTTTCCAGCTGGGCAGTCCCTCTGCCCTCATGTCATTCTTCGCTCTTGATGTCTACATAGTAGTCCCTTTCCGAGAAGATGCAAGGGGAATCCGCACAAAATCGCGGTGCTTTTTTACCGCTTTAAAAGGAAAGCGCCCCGCTGAAAAGCGGGGCACTTGTCATAGTGATAGAGCGATGTGTTTCGGCAAGGGATCAGCCGATGCCGCCCAGCATAGCGCCGGCGACCAGGGCCACCAGGGCAGCGATGCAGTAGACATACTTGCCCAGAGGATAGAACCAGCTGCCAATGGAGCCCTTGCCGGCAGTGCGGCCCTGGTGGACGGCGTCCAGAGCAGTCTCCTTCTTGAGGACCCAGAAGAACATGATACCGGCCAGCAGAGCGCCCAGGGGGCAGATGTAAATGGAGACCAGGTCCATCCACTGAGAGGTCCAGGGCTGGATCATGATGGAGACCACCAGGCCGATGACGCCGATGATGGCGACGGAAGGAATACGCTTCAGATTCAGCTTCTCCTGCAGGAAGGCCACGGGAGCCTCATACAGGTTGACGATGGAGCTGACACCGGCGAACAGCACGCAGATGAAGAAGATCATGCCGACGATACGGCCGCCGGGCATGCCGTTGAACACGTTTACCAGATAGACGAACATCAGGCCAGGGCCGCCAGCAGAGGGCTCCACGCCGCCTGCCGCCATGGCGGGCAGGATGACGAAGGCAGCCAGCAGAGCGGCCAGAGTGTCGAACAGGGCCACATTACGGGCGGAGGAGGGCAGGTCCTCGTTCTTGGGCAGGTAGGAACCGTAGATCACGGAACCGTTGCCGGCCACGGACAGGGAGAAGAAAGCCTGACCGAAGGCGAAGATCCACACCTGGGGATTCAGCAGACCGGCGGGCTGCAGGGTGAAGATGTACTTGTAGCCGTCGGAGGAACCGGGCAGGAAAGCAATATAAATGCCCAGAGCCACAAACAGGAAGAACAGAGCAGGCATCATGACCTTGTTGGCCTTCTCAATGCCGCCGGCCACGCCCATGGCCATGATGACCAGGGAGACCACCAGGCCGATGATCTGCCACACGCCGTTGCCGATGCCGAAGATGCCGTTGCTGGTCATCATGCCGATGGCCTCGCCCAGGGTGGCGGCCTCGGGAGCAGTGGCGCCGAAGGCGCCGCCGATGGCGGGCATCTCAGTACCCAGGGCATACAGGCTGCCGGAAATACCCATCCAGCAATACTTGAAGATCCAGCCCATGACCACAGTGTAGCCGATGGCCAGCATCATGGAGCCAATGATGGGGATGGCGCCGATCGCCTCGCCGACGCCCTTCTTGCCGGTGCGCTCCTCGGTACACTTACCGAAAGCGCCCACAGGGCCGGCAGCAGCCCAGCGGCCGAGGGCAAATTCCTCGATGACGCCGGTGGCGCCGATCAGGACGACGAAAATGAAATAGGGAATCAGGAAGGTCAGGCCGCCGAATTTGGAGACCATGATGGGGAAGCGCCAGATGTTGCCCATGCCGACGGCGGAGCCGATGCAGGCCAGAATAAAGCCCCATTTGCTCTTAAAGCCGTCGCGCTGTTCCAGAGTCTGATTGCTCATGCGTTTGACACTCCTTATCTTTCTCAAAAAATCAGCGGCGCCCGCGGAATTTATTCAATTCGCGGGCGCCGCCTTTTCACACACATTTTCCTCCCGTGCTCTTTCCACGCGGCACGGGTTACGCAAAATTATATTCTTCCGCGATCCGCGTCATAGCACGGGCCGGAGCTGAAGGGGAAGCTGATTACTTCTCCTCGTTGGGATAGGGCTCCAGGAAGGCGTGGAAGTGACGCATGGGCAGGTTGTGGCCCCAGACGATGCGGATGTTGGGGATGTTCTCACGATCCTCATACAGGGCCTTGACAGCGGCAATGACATAGTCCAGGTGCTCCTGGGTCAGGCGGCTGCGGTCGATGGCGAAGCGGACCACGTTGGCCACCTCGGCCTGCTGCTCGGGAGTCTTCAGGTCATACTCCATGGAGTAGTCGCCCAGCTCGGAGGTACGGATACCATAGCGGCGGATCAGCTCCAGAGAGAAGCCCTGGCCGGCAAAGGTCTCATGGCCGCGCTTGCCGTCGAAGAACTCGGTCATGTTGATGTACACGGCATGGCCGCCAGCGGGGAGCACGACGCCCTTGACACCGGCCTTGTAGAAGCCCTGAGCCAGATACTCGCACTGCTTCACGCGCTCGTCCAGATAGTGGAAGTTGCAGGACTCATACAGACCCACGGCCAGAGCCATGATGTCACGGCCGCTCATGCCGCCGTAGGAGTCGTTGCCGTAGCAGGAGATCTGCTTCACCTTCAGCAGAACGCCCACGTCGGTCTTGACGGTGCCGTCCTCGTTGAAGTCGGAGAAGTTCTTCCAGAACAGGCCCTTGTCGCGGAAGGCCAGCATGCCGCCCATGTTGGCGTGGCCGTCCTTCTTGGCGGACATGGTGAAGCCGTCGCAGTAGGAGAACATCTCGGTGGCGATCTCGGC
>CAYWYW010000089.1:0-9542 GCA_964462715.1 uncultured Oscillibacter sp. | reverse complement strand
GTCGGAAAACGCGCCGAAAAACGCAGATTTCCACGCTTATGGACAAGACCGGAAAGGGCAGAAAATTGAAGGGAGGACACCGCTATGCAGCCAAAACTCACCATTCAGGAACGGCTTAAAGACCTGCGCGTAGAGCGCAGTCTGACACTGGAACAGCTTTCTGCGGAAACAGGTATTTCAAAGTCCGCGCTGGGAAAATATGAAGCCGACGATTTCAAGGACATCAGCCCGTTCAGTATGGTGGAGCTGGCAAAGTTCTACGGCGTGTCCACCGACTATCTGCTGGGGCTGACAGAACAAAAAAATCACCCAAACACAGAGCTGGACGCTCTGCATTTGGGTGATGATGCAATCGATGTATTGAAAACGGGCAAATTCAACCACCGGCTGCTGTCGGAGCTGATTTGTCACAAGGGTTTCCAGCGTTTCATGTTGGACGCCGAGATTTATGTTGACCGAATCGCGGATATGCGCGTCAACAATATGAACGCCGTGCTGGAAGCGGTTCGACAGATGGCATTGATGAAAAACGGCGGCGATGCAAACGACCTGTACCTGCGGACGCTGGAAGTCGCGCAGATCAGAGAGGATGAATATTTCGGAAGCCTGATTGCGGATGACCTAAAAGTCATTCTCCGTGACATTCGAGAGCAGCATCGCCCCGACACTATGACTGCGGATGAAAGCTCCCTCGTAGCAACCGTACAGGGTCAGTTGCAGGATGCGATGAATTTTGAGGGCAGTTCCGAGGAAAAGAAAGCCCGTTCGTTTCTTGCCACTTTGGGCATTGATTATGACAAGCTCTCGAAAGAGCAGTTTGTCACGCTAATTGAAGTACTTAAACTATCAAAGCACATGAAAAGCCCTATCAGCCAGCGGGGGAAAGCACGACCGCAGTTACCTCACGGAAAAGGCAAAAAGAAACGCAGATAGCAAAAGAGACCATACCCAGCCCATGCGGGCGGATATGGTCTCTTTGCCATTCAGATATGATTTTCAGCAAAGTGTTTTGTAAGCGTAGGTTTGGGTTGTTGTAGAAGTATCCTTAATTGAGGGAAAGCCCGGATTCCCATTTGCTGACCGCCTGGCGGCTGACCCCCACCAGCTCTCCCAGCTGCTCCTGGGTCAGGCCCATGGCCTTGCGGACCACGGCGATCCGCTCGTTCAGTTCCATCGGCATCCCTCCTTTTCCTTCATCATACCCGAGACACTGCCAGTTGACAAGCGGCCGAAGCTGTCATTTTGTCAACAGCCGGTTGACAGAGTACGGTTTTCATCCCATATCCGCCCGTAGCAGCTCCACATTCCCCGTCACCCACAGGAGCCGGGCGGACACCAGGGCGTCCGCCGTAAACACCAGCAGGCACAAATATGTGACCTCCCCCGGCACCCGTGCCGCCAGGGCCTCCACCCCCGGCTGGACCCACCACACCGCCAGAGCCGTCAGCAGGCCCCAGGCCGCCGTGAAGGGCAGGCACACCCGGCCATGCAGGTTTCCCCACACCCGGGAGTAGTCCCAAAACCGCACATGGAGAAAGGTATCATAGGCCCAGTGGACGGCATACTCCACAGCAGTAGCCGCCAGGCCGCCCCACACCACCAGCTCAAGCCCCTCCCGGCAAACCGGCGGCAAAGCCAGCACCGCCAGCATTCCCAGGCCGTACACCGGGCACAGGGGCAGCAGCAGAAAGCACTTGCGTCCCTGCTGCGCCGCATGGGTCACCTTGGCGAATACCTTTTCCAGCAGATAGCCCAGAAAGCTGTATATCCAAAAATACCAAAGCCACATCCGCATCCCTCCCGTTCCAGTGTTCCCCGGGGGAAAACTTTGATTCCCGGTTGCGCGGGACGCGGTTTCGTGGTAGCATGGTCTTATCAAAATTGCGGGAGGTGCGCCATGGCGGACAGCTGGAAAGCGCTGAAACAGGAATGCATGGCCTGCCGGGGCTGCGCCCTGGCGGAGACCCGGACCAACGTGGTCTTTGGAGACGGTGCGGAAGACGCCAAGCTCCTATTTATCGGCGAAGGCCCCGGCCAGCACGAGGACGAGCAGGGCGTGCCCTTTGTGGGCAAAGCGGGACAGCTGCTGGACGACATGCTGGAGATCATCGGCCTGGACCGCACCAAGGTCTACATTGCCAACGTCGTCAAGTGCCGTCCGCCCCAGAACCGGGATCCGCTGAACGTGGAGCAGGACGCCTGCATCGGCTTCCTTCGCCGCCAGACAGCCCTGCTGCGGCCCAAGATCATCGTCTGTCTCGGCCGCATCGCCGCCAAGGCCATCATCAAGGAGGATTTCAAGATCACCACCGAGCACGGCCAGTGGTTCCAGCGGGGCGGCGTGCAGATGACCGCCATCTACCACCCGGCGGCCCTGCTGCGGGACGTAAACAAACGCCCGGACACCTTTGAGGACCTGAAGGCCATCCAGGCCAAGTACCGGGAGCTATGCGAATGAGATTCGGCAAAGGCCAGCGGGCATGCAGTTCCCGCTGACCTTTGCATATTTATGGAAATTGCCCCTTGACAGTCCGGCCTGTCTGCTGTATCCTCAAACGCAGAATTTGACAAGGAGGCCTCTGCCATGACTACTTCCACTGTTTCTACTCGCCTGCGGACCCGTGACCTGACCTACATCGCCCTGTTCGCGGTGCTGATGGCAGTCTGCGCCTGGATCACCATTCCTATGACGGTGCCCTTTACCCTACAGATCTTCGCCGTATTCGCGGCGCTGGCGACCCTGGGAGGCCGCCGGGGCACCTACGCCGTGGCAGTCTACCTGCTGCTGGGCGCCGTGGGCCTGCCAGTTGGCGCTGGCTTCCAGGGTGGCTTGGGATGGCTGCTGGGCGCCACCGGAGGTTATATCGTGGGCTTTCTTTGTATCGCTCTGATTTACTGGCTGATGACGGCGAAGCTGGGGGAATCCCTGCCGATGTCCATCGCCGCCTGTGTGCTGGGTCTGGCGGTGTGCTACGCCTTCGGAACCGCCTGGTTCATGGTGGTCTACAGCCGTGCCACTGGCCCTATCGGCGTCATGACCGCCCTGGGCTGGTGCGTGTTCCCCTATGTGATTCCGGATCTTTTGAAGCTGGTGCTGGCGGTGACGCTGAGCCAGCGGGTCAAGGGCTTCCTGCGGTAATACAGGCGATAAAGAATCCCCGTCCGATACCGATACCGGACGGGGATTCTTTTTGCTGTCATGAGACTCAGAAGGTCAGCCGCATGTCGTACCACACCACGCCGCCGTGGACGGATTCCGACACCCCCTCATTCACAAAGCCCAACTTTCCGTAGTAGTGGATCAGCTTGTCCTTGCAGGTGAGGACGCAGCCCTTGCGGCCCTGGGCTTTGGCGTCGGCGATGACACGGCGAAGGACCTGCTCGGCCAGCCCCTGCCTCCGGTGGGAAGGCAGGGTGTTGACGCCGAAGATCATCTGCCAGGCGCCGTTTTCATTGTGAAAAGAGGCATCGCTGTACATCTCATCCCGGAGGGTAGGCTCGTCGGTCACCAGGCCGTCCACAAAGGAGACGATGGTGCCGTCCTCGTCCTCCAGCAGCCAGAAATGGTCCGGATAGACCGCCAGACGGGCTTTAAAATCCGCCTCCGTGGCGGCCTCCGCCGCCGGGAAACAGGCGGCCTCCACCGCGGTAATGGCGGCTAGGTCCGCCATGGTAGCTGTGCGAATATGCATAGGGAATGCGCTCCTTATTTCAGATATTGGTACACCAGCAGCAGACGGGCCGTGGCGTTGGTCATGTTCTCAAAGCAGTAGGGCTGGTCCGCCGCGAACCGGATGGCATCCCTCTCCAGCAGACGGAAGCTCTGCCCTTCCGCCGTCAGGCTCACGGTGCCGGACATGGAGGTCACATAGCAGACGCAGTCGGGCACCGAGGGCTCCGGCTCATATCGGGCGCTGATGTACAGGTCCAGGAAGCGGCTCTCCAGCCGGGTGACCTCGTCATAGGGGAAATTCTCCCGCAGGACCGCCTTGCCTCCGTCCAGACGGGTAGGCTTGGTCCTGACCTCCGGGTACTCCGCCAGGGTGACGAAGTCGTCATTTTCCAACAGGACCTCGGCGGGCACCTTCAGGGCCGACGCCAGCTTGCCCAGGATAGCTACAGAGGGATTGGCCTCCCCCCGCTCGATCTGCCCCAGCATGCTGCGGGACACGCCGGCCTCCGCCGCCAGCCGCTCCATGCTGAGCTTCTTGCTCTTCCGAATACGTTTGATGTTCTCCGCCACGGCCCGGTTCAGTTCCATACCAGCCAGCCTCCTGCTAAAAAGCCAATATATTGATAAATTCTTTTTTTATAGTAAGGGAGTTAGCAGAATTTGTCAAGGCCGCGGGATTGTTTTCCACACCGAAGACTGGTACAATGAACCCATTCAAATACGGGAGGGACGCTCATGGCAGATATCATCGACTTCGGCGCATACCGGGACCCGGCGGATATGGACAAGACGGAGTTACAGGCTTTTCTGGGAACTCTGCGCGGGCAGATCGCGGAACTGGACGAGGCGGAGCCGGCGGACATGGAGAGTGAGGCATACGAGGACTGGGGCCAGCGCCACGAAGACCTGGAGGACCTGGTGGACGACGTGCTGGACCGTCTGGAAGAATTGGAATGAGAAAACGCGGGAGCCATAAGGCTCCCGCGTCTGTTATTGGTTTCAGACCCGCTTCCAGGTAGCGCCGCCCTTGACATCGACGATCTCGATGCCCTGGGCCTTCAGCTCGTCGCGGATGCGGTCCGCCTCCGCGAAGTTCTTGGCCTTCTTGGCCTCGTAGCGGGCCAGCACCTGGGCGTCGATGGCGGGGTCGCCCTCGCCGGTGACGATATATACGCCGTCATGCTGTGCGATTACCTGAGCTGGCTTGGCGTTCCGAAATGCTGCCGCCGCTTCCAGCAGATTCAGGCTCAGCACCTGGTCGAAGTCCCCGATCAGGGCCAGCTTGGTGGCGTCGTTGGTCTTGGCCTTCAGCACGTCGAAGATGGCCGTCACACCCATGGAGGTGTTCAGGTCGTTGCCCATGGTCTGGACGAACTTGGCCTTATACTCGTCGAACACCGCCTGGTCCACCGTCCCGTCATTGGGGTCCAGCGCGGCGATCTTCTTTTGCAGCTTCACATAAGCTCCTGCGGCGTTGTCCAGGTTCTCCCAGGTGAACACCAGGGCCTTGCGGTAGTGGCTCTGGAGGCAGAAATAACGGTAGGCCAGGGGATCGTAGCCCTTCTCCTGCAGCAGGGAGACCGTCAGGAACTCGCCCTTGGACTTGGACATCTTGCCGTCGTTGGTGTTCAGGTGGGCCACATGGAACCACTGGGGGCACCAGGTATGGCCCAGGTAGCTCTCGGACTGAGCGATCTCGTTGGTGTGGTGGGGGAAGGCGTTGTCCACGCCGCCGCAGTGGAGGTCCAGATACTCGCCGTTGTACTTCAGGGAGATGCAGGAGCACTCGATATGCCAGCCGGGATAGCCCACACCCCAGGGGGAATCCCACTTCAGGGCCTGGTCCTCAAACTTGGACTTGGTGAACCACAGCACAAAGTCGTTCTTGTTGCGCTTGTTGGTGTCCTCTTCCACGCCCTCCCGGACACCCACGGCCAGATCCTCCTCGTCGTGGTCGTTGAAGACATAGTAGTGGCTGAGCTTGGAGGTGTCGAAATACACATTTCCGCCGGCCAGATAGGCATAGCCTTTCTCCAGCAGGCCGCTGACCATCTGGATGAACTCGGGAATCAGGCCCGTGGCAGGCTGCACCACATCGGGGGTCTTGATATTCAGCTTGCGGCAGTCATCAAAGAACGCATCAGTGTAGTACTGAGCGATCTCCATGACGGTCTTGTGCTCCCGCCGGGCGCCCTTCAGCATCTTATCCTCGCCCTCGTCGGCGTCGGAAGTCAGGTGGCCCACGTCGGTGATGTTCATGACGCGGTTGACATCATATCCCGCATAGCGCAGGTACTTCTCCAGCACGTCCTCCATGATATAGCTGCGGAGGTTGCCGATGTGGGCGAAGTGATAGACGGTGGGGCCGCAGGTGTACATCTCCACGTGCTTGGGGGTATGGGTCTTGAATTCTTCCTTCTTGTGGGTGGCAGAGTTATACAGATACATATCAAATACTCCTTTATTCTTCCGATCCGGCAGGGACCTCGCCCTGCTGATTGTTTTTCAGATACTGATCGTCCATCAGCTTCTCCAACAACTCCAGACGGGAGGAGACGGCGGCCAGCTTTTCCAGGACGGGATCCTTCACGTTGATCTGGTCCACATCGTCCGCGTAGTGGGTGGTTTTGCCCGCAATGCGGACCACCTGGGCGGGAATGCCCACGGCGGTGGCGTCCTCCGGGACCTCAGAGAGGACCACGGCGTTGGCGGCGATACGTGCATTATCCCCCACCTTGAAGGGGCCCAATACCTTGGCACCGGTGGAGATCAGCACATTGTTTCCAATCGTGGGATGGCGTTTGCCCTGGTCCTTACCGGTTCCGCCCAGGGTGACGCCGTGATAGATCAGGCAGTCGTCGCCCACCTCGGCGGTCTCGCCGATGACGATGCCCATGCCGTGGTCGATGACCAGACGGTGTCCGATCTTGGCGCCGGGGTGGATCTCGATGCCGGTCCAGAAGCGGCTCCACTGGGAGACGCAGCGGGCCAGGAATTTCAGGTGGTGACAGTAGCACCAGTGTGCGATACGGTGGTAGATGACGGCGTGCACGCCGGGATAGAGGAGAAAGATCTCCAGCTTGCTCCGGGCCGCGGGGTCCCGGCGCTGATAGGCGGCCAGCAGGCCGCCCAAACGGGTTTCTCTTGCCATAGAAATAAACTCCTTGTGTCGGTTGGGAGACAAAAAAAGCGCCTCCCGTACCAAAGTACGAGAGGCGACGAATCGCGGTTCCACTCTCTTTTATCACTCAAGGAAGGCCATTGACGCAGGCCACTCGGAGGGCTTCCACATCCCCCGCGCTCCTGGGCGCACTTCCCAAGCCCCCTCCGCAGGCACGCTTGCAGCCGGTGACGCGCCCTCTCTGCCCTTCGGGTAAACTGGTACTCTTCCCAATCATCACGCTATTCAAGATACCCTAGTATATTAGCAGGATTCGCCGAAGGTGTCAAGAGAGATTTCCTGCCCATTCTCTCTGACCCCCGGTTTATTCCGCCGTCCAGAGGATATCCTTGGCAATGGGCGTATAGAACAGCCGCTCCACCTCTCCGCGGTCATGGGTCTGCCCCAAGATCCACATCAGCTTGGCCACCACCGCCTCGGTGGTCATGTCGTAGGCCTCCAGCACATTCAGCTGGTTTTTCAGGGCATGCCCCACGTGGTATACCCCTACATCGCTGCCTTCGTTGGCCACCTGGGTGGTCAGCACGATCACCCGCCCCGCGTCCATCCACTGCCGGATGCAGTCGTAAAACCCGCTGCTCTCCGGCAGGCCGCCCACGCCGAAGCTCTCCATGATGAGGGCGTCGTTCCGCTCCAGCAGGAAGTCCGCCTGGGCCCGGTCCGCGCCGGGCACCAGCTTCATGAGGGCCACTTTGGTGTCCAGCTTTTCATAGAACAGCGGGTACGCGCCGCAGTCCTGGCGGATATACCGCAGCAGGACCCCGTCCCGCAGAACGCCAAGATGGGGATAATTGATGCTGGAAAAGGCCTGGAAGCTCTTGGAGCGGGTCTTTCTGGCCCGGGTCCCCAGGATCACCTGGTTGTTGAATACGATGGAGACCCCCGGCAGATCCTCCGCGGCGCACCGGAAGGCATCCTGCAAGTTGATCTTGGAGTCCGTGGAGTCGAAGCCGATGGGCTTCTGGGCTCCGGTGAGGATGATTGGCTTGGGGCTGCCCTGCACCAGATAGCTGAGGGCCGCCGCCGTGTAGGCCATGGTGTCCGTGCCATGGGTCACCACGAAGCCTTGGTATGACCCGTAGTGCTCCCGGATGCATTTGGCGATCATCAGCCAGTGCCTGGGCTCCATGTTGGTGCTGTCCAGGTTCAGAAGCTGCACGCAGTCCACGTCGCAGATCTCCGAAATGGCCGGGATCTGGGCCAGCAGCTGCTCGGTAGTCAGCTCCGGGGCCAGGCCGTTGGCGGTCACGTCCGACGCGATGGTGCCGCCGGTGCCGATCAGTAACACCTTTTTCATATACTTCACCCTAAATCACGATGGTCTAAAGCCGCAAGGCCGAAGCGGGCCGCCCGGGTGACAGTCTCCCGCTCCTCCTCTGTGTCGGCGGCCTTCCATTTAGCCCGCAGCTCCCGCAGGAACAGGCCCCGGAGGGAGTCGTCGTTTTCCCGCTTCCAGACGTCCTCCGCCATACGGGTGTGGTCCCGGATATCCAGGGCGTAGAACCGGTCCGCCAGGGACTCCTGCAGTGCCGGGGCGTTCACGCCGCCCTCTCCCGTCTCTCCGGTCAAAAGAATGCGGTACAAGTGCTGGGCCGTGTCCGGCGGCAGGGCCGCCTCCAGTGCGGCACGAGAGTCTTTCCCTGTCACGTCCACCTCCAGGATCTCATAGCGGCGGCGGGCAAAGGGGATGAATTGCAGGGACACGGTCCCGTTTTCCAGGGTGCCCTGGTAAAAGCCCTTCTCCCCCAGCTCGTCGAAGCCACGGCCCTCCGGGCAGCCGGGCCAGGCGCAGAGGGTCCCGCCGCAGCGGAAGGGCTCGGTCCGCTTGTGGATGTGGCCTAGGGCCAGATAATTGAGGCCGCTGGCGGCGATCTCCTCCCGGCGGATAGGGCCGTAGCGGTCCTCCGCCGGGTCCACCTCCCCGTGCAGCAGGCCGAAGTGGGTCCTGCCGTCCTCCGGAGCGGTGAAGCCCTCCAGGAGGTGTTCGGCCTGCTGGTCGCCGATGAAAGCGGCGCCGTGGATGGTGAGATTCCACTCCGGAAGGTCCACCGCCGTCAGGCGGTTTTCCCGGAAGATCGTCACATTCTCCGGCCAGTCCACCGTCAGCCAGGGGCTGCCGGGACCATACCAGTCATGATTGCCGGGGGCGATGAACACCCTGGCCCGCATCTGCCCCAAGGCCTGGGCCAGCTGCTCCCCGGTCTCCCGGAAGGCGCTGTTGCTGTCAAACAGGTCTCCCGCCAGCAGCACCAGGCCGATGCCCTGCTGGTTGACGTAATTTGCCAGCCGAAAGGCCAGTTCCCGGCTCTCCTGTCGGCGGGTGGCCGCCTGCCGGGCAGTCAGGGCGCCGAAGGAGCTGTCCAAATGAAAATCAGCGGCGTGGATGAATTTGAGCATCTCAGCCCTCCTCAGGTTTCCACCCTTTACAAACGTCCACCCACTCCACGAAGTTGGAGGAGTATTTCTCCAGCTCCTCGCAGGTCAGTTCGATGGCGCTGTTGTCGCTGCCAGCGGCAGGGAACACGGTCTCGAACCGCTTCAGGGACACATCCAGATACACCTTTACATTTTCCGGCAGGGCAAAGGGGCACACGCCGCCCACGTCGTGGCCGATGAGGGTGTGGGCCTCCTCGTGGGTCAGCATCTTGGCCTTGGTGTGGAACTGCTTTTTATAGGCGCTGTTGTCCA
>CAYWYW010000088.1:0-9751 GCA_964462715.1 uncultured Oscillibacter sp. | reverse complement strand
GAGGCGCCCACGCCGTGGAGGCCGCCGGAGACCTTGTAGCCGCCGCCGCCGAACTTGCCGCCGGCGTGGAGGACGGTGTAGACCACCTCCAGGGCGGGCTTGCCAGTCTGGGCCTGGATGTCCACGGGAATGCCGCGGCCATTGTCCACCACAGTGATGGTGTCACCTTCGTTGATAGTCACCTGGATCTCGGTGCAGTAGCCCGCCAGGGCCTCGTCGATGGCGTTGTCCACGATCTCGTACACCAGATGGTGGAGACCGGAAGTAGAGGTGGAGCCAATGTACATGCCGGGACGCTTCCGGACAGCCTCCAGGCCCTCCAGGACCTGGATCTCGGAGGCGTCATACTCGTTCTGCGCATTGACTGCCGTGGAATTCAAAATTTCATTTTCTGCCATGTGATTTCTCCTTTCAAGGGGTCGTTTTCCTTACACAAGGCAAGAAGAGCCGGGCCGGAGCCATTTCCGGCCCGTTTCTCCTTGCCCTGAAACAATACTTGTTACAATTCCAGCTTCCTGCTCTCCGCCCGGTTTTTCAGGGTGGAGGTGTTCAGCTGGCTCAGATAGACGATCTGCTCATGGTAGGGGTGGTCGCAGACCACGAAGCTCTTTGGGATGTCGCCGGAGATGTCCAGCACCACGCCTTCTTTGTCGGCGGCGGACAGGTAGTCACGGGTCCGCTTGCTGGTGGAGCATTTGTCCAGGTCGAAGATACCGATGATCCGGTGCTCCTGGATGATCTCATTCTGACCGATATGCAGATACATGGTCTTACTCCACGCCGTGCATGCCGTCCAGATCGCCGTCGTCAAAGTCATGGGAGAAATCGTCTCCGTCCATGTCTCCCATGATCTCTGTGGTGCGCATGCGGCGTTTGTCCTTGGCGGCCTCCACATTCTGGTGGATCAGCTCCTTGACCTCCCGGGGATTCTTCACGTTCTTCAGGTCCAGATGGGGCACACTCTTGTCCGAGGACACCACACAGATGGTGCCCACGCCGAAGATACGCTGGCCCAGGGACATATTCAATTGCAGGTCCCGGACCCGGTACAACAGCACTTCGTCCTCCTTGATATTGAAAAAGCCTTTTTCGCAGAACAGGCGGTCATCGCTGAGACGGTAGCGGGTGAAAGACAGGGGGATGCCAAAGTGACGCTTGCGGTCTTTCCAGAGATATTGGATGGGTTCCATAGGTGATCTCCTTTCTGAGGTGGTCCCCTGACAGGGGGAACGGGGGGAATGCGCCGCGCCCGGTGGAAGAAAAAGGCGCTGGGACGGCTCAACTTGACACGCTTGTGTCAAGTTGGCCACAAATACGGGAGTTGTCGTGACCGGTGCGGTGCAGACTTGCGAGCCCGTACCGAGTGCGCTACACTCCGTCAAAACAGAGAAGTGCTTCCCCGCATTTGGGGGCATGGATCCGGCTTTCGTGGTGGTCGTCGTATTTGGCACGCTTCTGGCCCCGCAGCGGAGCCACACGTCCCCACGCCGCCCGCAGACGGCGTAATCTTCAAACCAGCTCGCCTCCATGGACATGGAGCACCTTGCCGCCCAGCAGCTGGGGAAGTCTGTCATCCTCACAACAGGTGATAAAGACCTGCCCGCCGTTGATACGGTTCAGTACAAACTCCTGCCTCCGGGGGTCCAGTTCACTGAGGACATCATCCAACAGCAGCACCGGATATTCTCCGGTGACATTTTTATAGATCTCCCGCTCCGCCAGCTTCAGTGCCAGGGCCGCCGTCCGGGTCTGGCCCTGGGAGGCATACTGCTTGGCGTCCCGACCATCGATGGTGACCAGCAGGTCATCCTTATGAGGCCCGGACAGGCACAGCCGGGAGGACCGCTCCGCGATCTGGTGGGATTCCATGTGGTCCCGCAGCTGCTCCGTCAGCATTGCAACATCTACCCCGGAATCCGTGACGGAGGAGACAGTCTGGTATTGAATATCCAGCTGCTCCCTGCCGCCGGAGCACTCCAGGTGATTGGCGGCGGCGTATTCCCGCAGCCGCAGGGCGAACTGGTGGCGGTAGTGGACCAGCACCGCACCGAAGCGCACCAGCTGCTCATTAAATTCCGGCAGGGCGGCCAGCAGGTCCGGCCGCTCGTCGGCATCCCGCAGGATACGGGTCTTGTGGTCATAGGCCCGGTTATACTCCGCCAGGGCGGCAGCGTACCGGGGCCGTAGTTGACATAAAGCAGTGTCCATGAACTTCCGCCGTGCGGCAGCCCCCTCCCGGATCAGAAACAGGTCCTCCGGACAGAAAAACACGGTGTTGTAGACCTGACTGAGAGCCGCGCTGTTTTTGGCGGGCACCTGATTCACGGACATCTTCCGCCGCCGGTCCCGGAACAGGTCCACCTGGACCGTAAAATCCCGATTCCGGCCAAACACCTTGGCAATCATTCGGGCGGAAGAGGCGTCAAACCGGATCATTTCCCGGTCGGTCCTGGCCCGGGTAGACTTGCCGCAGGAGAGGTACACCAGCGCCTCCAGAAGGTTGGTCTTGCCCTGGGCGTTCTCGCCGAAGATCACGTTGCACCGGGCGTCGAAGTCCACGGCCTGACGGCCGTAATTTCGGAAGTTTTCCAGTTCCAGGCGGTCAATCCGCATAGGCGACTGTCAGCTCCTGTCCCTCAAAGAACACCACGTCCCCGGGACGGATCTTCTTGCCCCGCATGGTGCAGACCTCGCCGTTGACCAAGACCTCACCGCACTGGACGCACTCCTTCGCCATGCCGCCGGTCTCCACCAGGTTGGCAAACTTCAAAAGGTCCTGCAATTTGATAAATTCTGTGGTAATTTTGATCGTTTTCATCATTTACTCCGCACTTTTCAGTCTGACAGGCAGTACCATGTAAAGGAAGTTCTCCTCTCCCTCCACAGGGACGATGACTGCCGGGGAAACGCCGGTGTTCAGCTCGATCTTGACCGTATCCGCCGGGGCGAACCGCAGGGCTTCCATGAGGTAACGGTTATTAAAGCCAATCTCCAGACCGTCGCCGTCGCCGGAGACGCGGCAGACGTCCTTGGCCTCGCCGTTGCCGGTCTTTGCGGACAGCAGTACCTTGTCATGGTCAAAAATGCAGCGGACGGGACTCTTCAGCTTCTCGGAGATCACCACGGACACGCGGTCGATGCTCTGAATGAGGGATTTGGTGTCGGCAATGACGGAAATGGGATTCTTCCGGGGGATGGCGTTCTTGTAATCCAGGAACTCACCCTCCAGCCGGCGGCAGATCAACTCCGTGTCACCCACCTCAAAGAGGATGTGGCGCTTGCCCAGAGTCACCGCCGCCAAATCCTCCGTGTCGCCGCAGATGCTTTTTACCTCGTTGAGGGCTGCACCAGGTGCCACGAAGGAGAAAGCACCGCCGTCAATTTTTTCCAGGGGCTCCCGGCGGACCGCCAGACGGAAGCCGTCCACGGCAACCATGGTGAGTCCCTTGTCGTTGATCTCAAAGAGGGCACCGGTGTGGACCGGGCGGCTCTCGTTGGTGGAGACGGCAAAAGCGGTCTCCTCGATCATGGCCCGCAGGGTCTTCTGCTGGATGGAGACGGAAAACTCGTCCTCCACATCCGGCAGGTCGGGATAGTCGGCGGCGGATAGTCCCAGAATTTCAAAGTCCGCGTCACCGCAGGAAAGGTGGACCATCTGCTTCTGATCGGAAACAAAGGAAACCACATCGTCAGGCATCCGGCGGATAATGTCACCGAACAGGCGGGCATTCAGCACGATATCGCCGCCTTCGATGACGTTTGCACTCACCTTGGTGCGGATACCGGTCTGCATATTGTAGCCGGATACGGTTAGCTGGTGGTCGACATGGATCAGCAGACCCTCCAGTGCGGGAATGGAGCTCTTTTGGGCCACGGCTCTGCTGGCAATGGTGATGGCGTTCTGCAGCAGGACCTTTTCACAGCTGAATTGGATCATAGTAGACTTCCTCTCTGTATGGAGTGTGTCGCTTTTCAAAAGAAAAGAACAACAGTTTTTAGAAAAAGCAGTCGTAGAACAAAAGAATGTGGAAAAAGGGGAAAATCCTTGAAACAGCAGGACTTTGAGCCTTCACAGTCTATGTGGAAAAAATACGGCGTTTTTCAACAGTATTTTCAGAAAAACTGTTTTCCACAGGAAAGTTTTCCTTTTCCACACTGTTCGTGGAAAATCATCGCTTGGAGTTGATGTTGGTCTTGATCTCTTTGACGGTCTCGGCAAAAGCCGGTTCCTTCTTCATTTTCTTCTCCACCTGCTGAATGGAATAGAGGACCGTGGAGTGGTCCCGGTTGTCGAAAACCTTGCCGATGTCGTCCAGACTCAGGTTGGTCATGGACCGGATCAGGTACATGGCGATCTGGCGGGCCTGTACCGCGTCCCGAATGCGCTGCTGTCCCCGGATGACGGATTCCTCCAGGCTGTAATACTTGCTGATGTATTCCAGAATGGCCTCGGGGGTGGGGATATACTCATTACTGCGCTTCAGGATGTCCTGCATGGCCCGGGTGACGGTCTCCTCGTCGGCGTCGTTGCCCAACAGGTCCTTGTAGGCGAGGATTTTATTGATGGTGCCCTCCAGCTGGCGGACGTTGGCGGTGACGTTCTCCGCGATGTAAGCAGAAATTTTGTCGGGCAGCTCCATGCCCAGCAGGGCGGCTTTGTTCTTCACGATGGCCAGGCGGGTCTCAAAATCCGGGGGCGCCACATCCACCAGCAGGCCCCACTCGAACCGGGTGCGGAGGCGGTCCTCCAGCTGGGTCATCTCAGAGGGTGGACGGTCGCTGGTCAGCACGATCTGGCGGCCGGACTCGTACAGGTTGTTGAAGGTATGGAAGAATTCCTCCTGGGTCTGCTTCTTGCCGGCGATGAACTGGATATCGTCCACCAGCAGCAGGTCCGCCTGCCGGTATTTCTCCCGCATCTCGGCGGTTTTGCCCTCCCGGATGGCGTCCACCAATTCATTGGTGAAGTCGTCGCCCTTCACGTAAGCGATCTTTGACCGGGGATCGTTGCGGCGGATGACATTGGCGATGGCGTAGATCAGGTGGGTCTTACCCAGGCCGGAGTCACCGTAGATCAGCAGGGGGTTGTAGTTCTGGGCAGGATGCTCGGCCACGGCCTGGGAGGCGGCGTAGGCCAGCTTGTTGGAGGGACCCACCACAAAGGTCTCAAAGGTGAATTCGTCGGAGGTGAAGCGGTCGCTCTGCTTCCGGACGCTGCCGCCGTTAAACTCGGCAAAGGAAAGGTCATCCAGGATCTTTACCTCAAAGTCTGTGGAGAAGATATCGTGGAGACAGTCCTTGATATTTTTCAGATACAGGGATTCGATGTAACCCTTCTTGAAATCATTTGCGCAATGGAGAATAAATGTGTTGCCCCGGATGTCCACCGCTTCCAGCTCGTCGAAAAAGGCGGCGATGGTGGTCTCCGAGAGTTCTTTTTTCAGCTGTTGCAGGACAATGGCCCACACGTCAGCGACTGAGTTCAAAAAGATGCACCTCTCTCTAGTAAATAGTGAATCATGACAAAACAATACACACTTATTATAGCAAAAAAACCAAAGAGACGCAATACATATTCTAATAATAAGAATTGGAATTTCCAGAGAAAAGGCATGACCAGATATAGGGACTATTAAGAAAAAAACCACCATATTTTGATTTTGTCCGATTAAAAGCGGAAAAAAACAGGAGGTTTTCTGAAATTTCAAGTTTTTATTGACATGTTTTGTGAAAATATGTTATACTAATCCACGCGTCGATAGACGCCTGAAATCATTTACTGCGCTGTTTTCCATGGAAACGGTGTCGAGTAAGCGTCATGGAAACATGACCGGAAATCTGACAGGAGGTGTCTCAGCATGGCTACCAAACGTACCTATCAGCCCAAGAAGCTCCACGGCCAGAAGGTCCACGGCTTCCGCAAGAGAATGGCTACCGCCAACGGCCGCAAGGTCTTGGCCCGCCGCCGCGCCAAGGGCCGCGCTCGTCTGTCCTACTAATACGGAGACGGAAGCGCGGGAGACACTTGAACAGACGCCTTTTGGGACGGCGGGGATTTTGCGAGATCCCTCCGTCCCTATTTGGGTTTCTGTCCAAAGGCAAGAGGGAGCAGTATGAAGCGAGCGGTTACGCTGAAAGAGAATCATGAGTTCCGGCGGCTTTACCAGAAGGGTAAGTCGGCGGTGGGCGGCGGCATGGTCCTGTATTGCCGGAAGAACCGGCTGGGCCACAACCGCCTTGGTCTCACCGCCTCCACCAAGCTGGGCCACGCCGTGGTGCGCAACCGGGCGCGGCGCCGCCTGCGGGAGGTCTACCGCCTCCACAGTCCGGAGCTGAAGCAGGGATATGACATCATCTTGGTGGCCCGGACCCGCACGGTGAAAGTCTCCTGGCAGGAGCTGAACGACACCTTCGTGAAGCTGTGCCGGAAGCTGGAGCTGCTGGAGGACAAGCCATGAAGCACCTGCTGAAAGCTTTGATCCGGTTTTATCAGAGGGCTATCTCGCCCTACCGGCCCCGCTGCTGCAACTATATCCCAACTTGCTCCCAGTACGCCCTGGAGGCCATTGAGAAGTATGGCGCCCTCAAGGGCGGCTGGCTGGCGTTCAAGCGCATTCTCCGCTGCAATCCGTTCCATAAAGGTGGATATGACCCCGTTCCTTGAATCGAAGGGGAGCAGGCTCCCCCTCGAACTCCCCCACCACCAGTGACGTCGGTCACTGGTGAGCGCGCCCAAGGCGCTTGGGTCGAGGTATTTTTGCTACGCACATGTCGCGGCGAAAATGATTTTATTTGCTTCTTTTGCCTTTGGCAAAAGAACTGGGCAAACCGATGGTTTCCCCTAGACCCCTTCCTCGGCCCCATCTTTAATTGGAGGAAACGTTTATGTTTTCAACCCTTGGATACTACATTTGTATCCCCTTCGCCGCGCTGGTCAAGCTGTTTTACAACCTGACCAATTCCTACGGCGTGGCTATCATTCTGTTCACCATTGCCATCAAGCTCATCATGCTGCCCTTCCAGATCAAGTCCAAGAAGAGCATGATCCGGATGAACCGCATGTCCGGCAAGATGCAGGAGATCCAGAAGAAGTACGCCAACAACCAGGCGAAAATGAATGAGGAGATGCAGAAGCTCTATGAAGAAGAGGGCGTCAGCCCCATGAGCGGCTGCCTGTGGAGTTTCATCCCTCTGCCCATTCTGATCGCCCTGTATTCCATCATCCGCCAGCCCATCACCCACTTTATGATGATCTCCAAGGAAACTGCTCTGGGTCTGCTGGACAAGGCCGCGGCCGCCGGTGTGGACATCAGCGCCCTGACCATGACCACCAAGGACACGGTGCAGTTCTCTTCCTACGGCCAGATCGGCCTGGTGAAGGCCATCACCTCCCAGTGCCCCGAAGTGGTCGAAGGTGTGGACGGCTGGATTCATCTGAATTACAACTTCCTGGGGATGGACCTGACGGCTACCCCCTGGGAGGCCGTGAAGAGCTTTACCTTCAGCGCCGCCGTCATCGGCCTGATCCTGATCCCCATCCTGGCCGGCGGCTTCCAGCTGCTGATGAGCGTCTACATGATGAAGAACCAGCCCCAGCAGGGCGCCAATGGCGCTTCCATGAAGAGCATGATGTACATGATGCCCCTGATGAGTGTGTACATCGGCTTTATTATGCCCGCCGCCCTGGGCGTGTACTGGATTGCCCAGAGTGTGTTCTCCCTGATCCAGGAGGTCATCATGACCAAGTTCTTCAACAAGAAGATCGAGGATGAGGAGAACGCCCTCTATGAGGCCCGCCAGGCCGAGCGCCAGAAGCGCATGGAGGAGGGCCGGAAGCAGCAGGAAGAACGCAAGAATCAGGAAGTGCGTAAGCAGACTCTGAAGGAAAAGCAGAAAGCCGCGCAGGCTGCTAAAGCCGCCAAGGCGGCCAAGGCCGGCGTCAGCACCACGGAGGCGGGCCGCGTGGGCAACCGCCCCTATGCCCGCGGACGCGCCTACAAGGCCGACCGCTATGACGATAAGGAATAAGGAGCCGTTATGAGAGAGTATATTGACGTAACGGGCAAGACCGAGGACGAGGCCATCAGCAAGGCCCTGGCTCAGCTGGGCCTGGACCGGGACGATGTGTCCGTTGAGATTCTTGAGCGCGCCAAATCCGGCTTCCTGGGCCTGGGCAGCTGCCCGGCCAAGGTCCGTGTCAGCTACGGCCCGGAGGAAGAGGAGGAGCTGACTCCTCCCGCGCCCCAGCCCAAGGCCGAGAAGGCGGAGACCGCTGAGCCGGTCAGAAAGCCCAAGGCTCCGGAAAAGAAACCGGAGAAAAAGGCTGAAAAGCCCGCTCCCAAGAAGGAGAATCCCCCCAAGAAGGAAAAGACCCCCGCCTTTCCTCCTCAGGACCTGGGTGAGGAAGTGGATGACGAGAAGGCCCAGGCCATCAAGACCTTCCTGACCGGCTTGCTGGCCCAGATGGGAAGCAGTGCTGAGGTGAAGGTCTACCAGCCCGAAAAGGGCCGCTACAAGGTGTTCCTGGTGGGCGATAACCTGGGTGCCCTGATCGGCCGCCGGGGTGAGACCCTGGACGCCATTCAGCAGCTGACCAGCTACGCCGTGAACCGTACCGGCGGCCGTGTTCGGGTCCAACTGGACGCCGAGGGCTACCGGGAGAAGCGGGAGCAGAGCCTGCAGAACCTGGCACGTAAGGTGGCCGGCAAGGTTGTCAAGTACCGCCGCAGCGTGACCCTGGAGCCCATGAACGCCTACGAGCGCCATGTGATCCACACCGCTCTGCAGGATGTGCCCGGTGTTACCACCTACTCCACCGGCGTGGACCCTAACCGCCGCGTGATCGTGGCTTACGACAGAGACAAGAAGTGAATCTCATCAGAACTGCCTGGAGTTTTCCGGGCAGTTTTTTTCTCCTTTGTGACAAAACCGTCCCTGCTGTTGTATTATCCTGTCGGTGAAGGACTCGGAGGGCAGCAGTCTCCACTACGGCGGCCCCGCCGGTATCACGGTGGGATAATCCACCGAAAAATTCGCCTGAAATCACCTTTCAGGCGAATTTTTCTTGACATTTCAGGAGATTTATACTAGAATGTGGACACTGTGTTGACAGGGAACAGTATCCCCGGTACCCGGGTTCAGAGAAGAGGCGGCTGGTGAAAGCCTCGGTCGGGAAGGGGGAGAAGGCACCCTTGAGCAGCGGAGCGGAAATGCTCCGCCGGCCCCCGCCGTTACCGGGACAGAGTGCGTATCAGCCAGATACGAATTCAGGTGGAACCACGGATCGATTTTGATTCGCCCTGAGCCGAAAACCGGCTCAGGGCGTTTTTTTTCGTCTTGAGCCAAACCAGAAAAGGAGACGAAAGACATGAAAAACACCGAAAAGACCATGGAAAAAATCGTGGCCCTGTGCAAAAACCGGGGCTTCATCTTCGCCGGCAGCGAGATCTACGGCGGCCTGGCCAACACCTGGGATTACGGCCCCCTGGGTGTGGAGCTGAAGAACAACGTGAAGAAGGCCTGGTGGAAGAAGTTCGTCCAGGAGAACCCCTACAACGTGGGACAGGACTCCGCCATTCTGATGAACCCCCAGACCTGGGTGGCCTCCGGCCATCTGGGCGGCTTCTCCGATCCCTTGATGGACTGCAAGGAGTGCAAGGAGCGCTTCCGGGCTGACAAGCTGATCGAGGATTTCTGCCAGGAGAACGGCATCACCCTGGAAAAACCCATCGACGCCTTCTCCCAGGAGGAG
>CAYWYW010000087.1:7619-9850 GCA_964462715.1 uncultured Oscillibacter sp. | reverse complement strand
GCGTAGGTGGAGGGGCGGCCGATGCCCTGCTCCTCCATGGCCCGGATGAGGGTGGCGTCGGTGTAATGGGCGGGGGGCTGGGTGAAGTGCTGGTCCCTGGAGAAATCCTTCAGGGTCAGGGTCTCCCCCTCCTGGAGGGCGGGCAGGGGAGATTCCTTCTCCTCCTTTTCCTCGTCCTTGCCCTCCTCGTACACGGCGGTATAGCCGGAGAATTTCAGGCTGGAGGAGCTGGCCCGGAAGCTGTGGCTGTTGGCCTCGATCTCCACAGCCACGCTGTCGTAGACGGCGTTGGCCATCTGGCAGGCCACGTAGCGGCTCCAGATCAGGCGGTACAGCCGGTACTGCTCGCCGGTCAGGTCCTTTTTCAGCATCTCAGGGGTCCAGTTGACGTTGCTGGGACGGATGGCCTCATGGGCGTCCTGGGCGTTGGCCTTAGCCTTGTAGCGGTGGGTCTGGGCAGGATAATACTCCTTGCCGTAGCGGCCCAGGATGAAAGTCTTGGCGTCCGCCAGGGCCTCCTCGCTGATGCGGAGGGAGTCGGTACGCATGTAGGTGATGAGGCCCACGGTGCCCTCACCCTCGATGTCCACGCCCTCGTAGAGCTGCTGGGCAATGGCCATGGTGCGGCGGGGAGTCATGCTGAGCTTGCGGGAGGCCTCCTGCTGCATGGTGGAGGTGGTGAAGGGCGGGGAGGGACTGCGCTGCTTGTCGGTGCGCTTGACGCTCTTGACGGTGAAGGGGGCGTTTTTCGTCTCCTCCACCACGGCCTCCACCTCTTCGGCGGACTTCAGCTCCGCCTTTTTGCCGTTCTTGCCGTGATACCGGGCGGCGAAGGGCACTTTCTTCACGTCGCTGCCCAGAAGGTTGGCGTCCAGGGTCCAGTATTCCTCCGGCTGGAAGGCCTCGATCTCCCGCTCCCGGTCGTCCACCATGCGGGTGGCAACGGACTGGACACGGCCGGCGGACAGGCCCCGGCGGATCTTCTTCCACAGCAGGGGGCTCAGCTCATAGCCCACCAGGCGGTCTAGGATGCGGCGGGCCTGCTGGGCATCCACCAGGTTCTGGTCGATCTCCCGGGGCTCCTGAATGCTCTCCTGCACCACTTTTTTGGTGATCTCGTTGAAGGTGACCCGCTTCGCCTTGTCGTCCGGCAGGTTCAGAAGCTGCTTCAAATGCCAGGAAATGGCCTCGCCCTCGCGGTCCGGGTCGGTTGCCAGATACACGGTGTCCGCCGCCTTGGCGGACTTTTTCAGGTCGCTGATGATGTCCTCTTTTCCCTTGATGGGCTTGTAGACCGGCTCAAAGTCCTTCTCCACATCCACACCGATGGTGCTTTTGGGCAGGTCCCGCAGGTGGCCCATGCAGGCCTTCACCTCGAAATCCTTGCCCAGGTATTTGCCAATGGTCTTTGCCTTCGCGGGAGACTCCACGATGACCAGACTGTGATTTGCCATAGTTACCTCCAGGCGCCGCTCTCCGGAGCGGCGCGCAAATTTATTCTGTCAGCGTCACGGCACGGGTGTAATGCTTTCCACTGTGCTGTTGAACGTATTGTTCGATCTCAAGTAAGGTCAGGGCGGACAGCACCCGCCGGGTGGGGATGCCGGTCTGCTCGATCAGGTCGTCGACCTGGATGGGTTCTTCGTCAGAGAGGGCCCGCAGCAGGGCGATCTGGTCGTCCGTCAGGCTGACCGCTGGGTCCGACAGCCGCAGGGACGGCGGCACCGGTCTGGGCTCCTCCTTCTGCCGGGCCTCATAGCCCAGCTTCTCCGGCTTCTTCCGGGCCTCCTCACGGCGCAGCTTGTCCGGAAACCGGGCCTCGTATTCCTGCAGCAGGTCCCAGGCGTCCGCCGTCAGGACCGCGCCTTCATGGATCAGCCGGTTGCATCCCACGCTGTTGGGGGCGTCGATGGGGCCGGGAACGGCGAACACGTCCCGTCCCTGCTCCACGGCGGTGTCCGCCGTGATGAGGGCGCCGCTGCGCTCCGGGGCCTCCACCACCAGCGTGGCAAGCGAGAGGCCGGATAGGATGCGGTTCCGCACGGGGAAATTCGTCTTCAAGGGCTCCGTGCCCGGCGGATATTCGGACAGCAGCACGCCCGCGGCGGCCACGTCCTCGTAGAGATAGCAGTTTTCCCAGGGATAGCGGACATCCAGTCCATTGGCAGCTACGCCCACAGTGATACCGCCGGCCCGGAGCGCTCCTCTGGTAGCTGCGGCGTCAATGCCTT
>CAYWYW010000087.1:0-7519 GCA_964462715.1 uncultured Oscillibacter sp. | reverse complement strand
ACAGTGATACCGCCGGCCCGGAGCGCTCCTCTGGTAGCTGCGGCGTCAATGCCTTTGGCAAGGCCGCTGACCACCACGGCGCCGCCCTTGGCCAGGCCGTAGCCCAGCTTCTCGGCACTGGAAATGCCGTATGGCGTGGCGTCCCGGGTGCCCACCACCGCCACGGCCACCTCCTCGTCAAAAGCGGGCAGGCGGCCCTTCACATATAACAGGCAGGGTGGGTCGTAAATGTTTTTCAGTCGTCCTGGATACTCCGCGTCCTGAATGGTCAGGAGCCGCAGGTCCAGCCGTTGGCAGTCCGCCAGAATACGGTCCGCCGCGTCCAGACGGTGGTCCTCCAGAATGGCAGCCTGTTCCCGGGTGATCCCCTCAGTCAGCAAAATTTCCCCGGCATCGGCGTAAAACACGTCCTCCGGGGTTCCGAAGTGGCGCAGCAACGCCAGCCGGGTCTGATTTTTCAGGCCCCGCAGCTCTGTCAGCCACAGCCAGTATTTCAATGCCGACATGGCGCCGCCTCCTTACTCAGTCGTTCCGGGCCGCCTCCCACAGCAGCACCGTGGCGGCAGCCGCCGCGTTCAGGGATTCGCAGTGGGCCCGCATGGGGATCAGGACCGTCCGGTCGCAGCATTCCAGCAGTTCACGGGAAAGGCCCTTTCCCTCACTGCCGATGGCCACGGCGCAACGCGTGTAATCCACCTGCCTGGCGTCCACGGTGTCGGTCCGCAGGGCGGCGCCGTACAGGGGCAGCCCGGAGGCCGCCAGCAGTGCCCGCAGGGCAGGCACATCACAGGTCCATACCGGGCAGCGGAACACCGCGCCCATGGTGGCCCGGACCGTCTTGGGGTTGTAGAGGTCCGCGCAGGCATTTACCAGCAGCAGGCCATCGGCGGAAAAGGCGTCAGCGGTGCGGAGAATGGTCCCCACGTTGCCGGGGTCCTGGACGCCATCCAGCACCACATAGCGTTTGCCCTCCAGCTTCTCCGGCAACACCGGGGGACGCATGCCGCAGACGGACAGGACTCCCTGGGGCGTCTGGGCCGGGGACAGGGTCTTCATCACATCGGCGGGTACCTGGACCAGCCGCACGCCCGCCGGGATGGGCGGCAGCGCCGCGTCGGCGGTACACACCACTGTGTGCAGGTCGCCATGGCGAAGAAGCGCCTCCTCCAGCAGCTTGGGGCTGTCGCAGAGGAATTCGCCGCTGCTGCGGCGGTAGGAAGCGGAGGACGCCAGCTTACGGATATGGGTGCAGAGGGGGTTGGTGCGGCTGGTGATGGTCTCCATAGGCCGGCTCCTTTCCGTGAGTAGTCATCGGCGGGCGGCTTCCGCCGCCCGCTTGATGGGTATATCAGTCCAGAGGCTTCATGGTGGGGAACAGGATGACTTCCCGGATGGTATCGGCGCCAGTCAGCAGCATGACGCAGCGGTCGATACCCATGCCCATGCCGCCCGTGGGAGGCATACCGTATTCCAGGGCGTTCAGGAAATCCTCGTCCAGCATCTCGGTCTCGTCGTCGCCCCGCTCCCGCTGCTCCACCTGCTTCTCGAAGCGCTGGCGCTGGTCGATGGGGTCGTTCAGCTCGGAGTAAGCGTTGGCCAGCTCGCTGTGGCAGACGAACAGCTCGAACCGCTCAGTGAGCCGGGGGTCGGCGGGGCTGCGCTTGGTCAGGGGAGAGACCTCCACCGGGTACATGGTGATGAAGGTGGGCTGGATCAGCTTCTCCTCCACCCGCTGGTCAAAGCAGGCGTACAGGGCGTTGCCCCAGGTCTTCTCGGCGGCGTCTGCCAGCTCCACGCCCTTGGCCTTTGCGGCAGCCACAGCCTCGGCGTCGTCAGTGATGGCGCCGAAGTCGATGCCAACATACTCCTTGACAGCGTCCACCATGGTCAGGCGGCGCCAGCCGGGAGTCAGATCGATCTTCTCACCCTGCCACTCCACCTCATAGGTGCCCAGGATCTTCTGGGCGGCGCCGGAGATAATGCCCTCGGCAATGTCCATCATGCCGTGGAAATCAGTGTAGGCCTGGTACAGCTCCACGGTAGTGAATTCGGGGTTATGCTTGGGATCCATACCCTCGTTGCGGAAGATGCGGCCGATCTCATACACCCGGTCCATACCGCCCACGATCAGCCGCTTCAAGGGCAGTTCCGTGGCGATGCGCATGTACATGTCGATGTCCAGGGTGTTGTGGTGGGTGATGAAGGGCCGGGCGGCGGCACCGCCGGCAATGGTGTTCAGCACCGGGGTCTCCACCTCGATGTAACCCATGTTGTCCAGATATTCACGCATGAACTTGATGAACTGGGAGCGGACCACGAAATTCCGCTTCACCTCGGGGTTCACCATCAGATCCACATACCGCTGACGGAACCGCAGTTCCTTGTCCTGGAGGCCATGGAACTTCTCCGGCAGGGGCAGCAGGGACTTGGACAGCAGGGTGATGTTCTTGGCACGGACGCTCATCTCGCCCCGCTGGGTGCGGAACACCTCGCCATCCACGCCGACAATATCACCGATATCGTACTTCTTGAATTTCTTGTAGACTTCCTCGTCCATCTCGTCCTGACGGGCGTAGAGTTGGATGCGGCCGTCCCGGTCCTGGAGATCGCAGAAGCTGACCTTGCCCATGCCACGCTTACTCATCAGGCGGCCCGCCACCTTCACGGCCTGGCCCTCCAGAGCGTCAAAATCGTCCTTGATTTGTTGGGAGGTGTGGTCCCAGTCGAAACGGGTCTGCTGGAAGGGGTCCCGGCCCTCGGCCTGGAGGGCGGCCAGCTTCTCCCGACGGACCTTCCGCTGTTGGTTCAGGTCCTGCTCAGGGGCAGCCTGCTGGTTGTTCTTCTGTTCAGACATGTCAGCTTCTCCTTACCGCTCGATCTTCTGCACCGTGTAGGTGATGGCGCCCCGGGGAGCCTCCACGGTAACGGTGTCGCCCTCCTTGGCACCCAGCAGCGCCTTGCCGAAGGGAGATTCCTCGGAAATGATGCCGTGCATGGGGTCGGCCTCCTGGGAGCCCACGATCTTATAGGCGGGCAGGGTCTTGCCGCTGGCGTCGGCCACAGTGACGGTGCAGCCGATGGTCACCTCGTTGGTGGCGCCGGTGTTCTCGTCCACGATCACCACATGCTGCAGGATCTCCTCCAGCTCGGCAATGCGGGAATACAGCTTGCCCTGCTCGTTCTTGGCCTCATCATACTCGCTGTTCTCGCTGAGGTCGCCGAAACCGCGGGCGATCTTAATCTGCTCGGCCACCTCGTCGGAGCGGGTGGTCTTCAGGTAATTCAGTTCGTCCTGCAGTTCCTGAGCGCGGGCAGCACTCATTTTATATTCTTTTTCCATGTCAACGATCCTTTCCGATATCTTTTGAAGGGAAGTTCCCTGTGGATACTTATTCTATATTATATTGTGACAGTCTAGTATTATAGAGGTTGGTTTTCAGAATGTCAAGGGGGCTGGGAAGGCAAAAAACGCCCTTATTTCGCGGAAATCCCACCTCCCACGGTGATCTGGCCCGGCCGCAGGGCCCCCTGCTCCCGCAGAGCCGCCAGCAGCTGTCCCCGGTCACAGCCCTTTGGTAGCTTCTTCTCCAAAGCCGGCGGCAGCAGCAAGGGCGGCAGCGGTCCCGTCTCGTCATACAGCGCCAGCACGCGGCGGCTATGGCAGTCCTCCCTGGGGTCAAACAGCACCAGGGCCTCCGCCTCCTCCAGCTGCTCTTTGGACGGTCCCAGCAGCAGCGACACGCCGTACTCCCGCCGCAGCTGGCGGCACAGCTCCTCCCCGCCCCGGGGCAGGTCCAGCAGTACATAGCGGTGCCGCAGGGACAGCTCCGTCACCGTCCGCACCACCTCTCCCGACAGCCGTGCCGCGGAAACGGCCACCCTGGCCCCCGCTGCCGGGGCCCCCTGCTCTGTCAGAAGCCAGCGGACCCAGTCCGCCGCGATAGCCTGCCGCAGCCCCAGGGTGGACACCGGATGCAGGTCCCATTTTTCCAGCTGCGGGCCATAGGCGAAGCCCTCCGGCAGCACTACCCGGGTGACGCCCTGCTTCCGCAGGCGCTTCCCAGCCGCCGCCACCCGCCGCCGCAGAACGGCCTCCGGCGTTCTGGGTCCCCTCAGGACCTCCGCGCACCAAAAGCGCACCCGAAGAATGCTCCGCTCTTTCACAGTCACAGCTTTTTCCCGCTTTCCCGGCTCCTTCCAAATCAGCATTCCGATCATAAAACATCATCCTCCCGCTCCATGGTATGGAACGGGAGGATGAATTATGTGCATTACGCGGTGGCGGACAAGGTGTAGCCCGTCAGATAGCCCTTGCGGGGTTCCGCACCGTGGCTCAGGGGATTGATACGCACGCCGTTCTCCGTCACCTCAAAGTGCAGATGCGGGCCAGTGGAATGGCCTGTGGAGCCGGTGATACCCAGCACATCGCCCTGGTTCACATACTGTCCCACGGACACACTGCGGCTGCTCAAATGCGCATACAGGGTGGTGTTGCCGGCACCATGGGAGACCACCACATAGTGTCCATAGGAGTTGGAATACTGGGACACAATGACTGTCCCGGCCTTGGCGGCATAAACCTTGGAGGTATATCCCACCCGGCCAATGTCCGTGCCCTTGTGGTTGGTGGAGCCCACGCCGCCGGGAGACGCACGGCCGCCCACGGTGGAGGTGATGTAGCGGCTGTCCACCGGCCAGATGTAGCCTCCGGGATTGGACTGCGGGGACTTTCCCTGGGCCGCCTGCTCCTCCGCCAGCTTCTTGGACAGCCGGAGGGCCTCCGCCAGGATATCTTCTTCCTCCTGGGCCAGCTGGTCGATGGTGGACTGATACTCCTTCTCGTTGGCCTCGATCTCCTTCACCAGAGCGATGGCCTGCTGGCGCTGCTGATCCAGTTCCTTCTTCTTGCTGACCAGCTCGGCCTTGGCCGCCTCCGATTCCGCCTTACTGGTCTCCAGCGAGGTCTTTTTCTCTGTGATCTCCATCTGCAATGTCTTCAGGTCATCGATGACCTTCTGGTCGGCGTCCATGATCTCGTTGATATCATTGAGACGGGTCAGCATATCAGAGAAGCTGGTGGCGCCGAAGAGCACGGACCAGTAGCTGACCTCGCCCCGCTCCTCCATGGACCGGACCCGATGGCAGAACAGCTCATACTGAGCCGCCTCCCGCTGCTCCGCATCCGCCAGTTCTGCTTCCGTCTGGACGATCAGCTCCGCGTAAGCGCTGATCTGTGCCTCCACGTTCCGGATCTGGGCGCTGGTGTTGCTGATCTGCTCATCCAGTTTCTTCTGCCGGGACAGCACCGCCGCCTTGTCGTCCGCCAGACCGTCCAGCTGCTTCTGCAGGTCCTTTTTCTGGGTCTTTAAGTCCGCCGCTTCGTTTTTCAGCTTGTCGATATCCGCCTGGGTGACTGCCAGGGCCGGAGCCAGATCCGCCGCCACCAGGCACAGGGCCAGGGCCAGCGTCAGCAGGGAGCGGCCCAAACGGCGCCAGGGATGTTTTCTCTTCATAGACGCCTCCTCAGACCTGTAGGAATTTCCGAATAGCAGACAAGCTGCCGCCCACGCCGATCAGGATACCCGCTATTGCGAAGACCACAGCCACCGGTACCCACAGTTCCTGGAAGGGGATCACATGGATCAGCTGCAGGGTGTCGTTGTTGTCCACGCCCCGGGTCACCGCCTCATACAGCCCCCACTGGGAGAAGAAGGCGATCACGGCGCCCAGCAGGCCCATCATAAAGCCCTCGTACACGAAGGGCCAGCGGATGAAGCCGTTGGTGGCACCCACCATCCGCATGATGGCGATCTCATCCCGGCGGTCAAAGGTAGTCAGCTTGATGGTGTTGGAGATGATGAACACCGACACCACGAACAAAATGGCGATCAGGGCCACACAGATCACCGTGGCCACGTTTCTCACGGTGATGAAGCCGCCGGCGATCTCCTCGTAGGCGTTGACCCTGGCAATGCCGGGAATGCCCTCCACCGTCTCCTTGGTCTGGCGGATCTGTTCCAGGTCCGCGATTTTGATGGCATACCGGTCCCGCAGGATCTCCGGGTCCAGGTCCTGGAACATATCCTCGTCCGGATATTGGGCCACAAAGTTCTCCATGGCCTGCTCCTTGCTGATGTAAGTGGCGGATGCCACATTGGGGATGGCCTCTAGCTTTTTCTGCAGGGCTTTGGCCTCGGTCTCCGTGTAGCTGTCATCCACATAGGCCAATATCTCATTCTCCTGCTCCAGGTCTCGCAGCAGCTCGTTGGCGTTCACCGCCACCAGGGTAAAGGTACCCATGATCAGCAGGCAGGCCACCGTGATGCCCACCGCCGCGAAGGACATGAAGCCGTGGCTGAACATATTGGACAGGCCCTCGTGGGCAAAATAGCCGATATCATGCTTAGCCATGGATATTCCCTCCCACATAGCCGCCCACGCTGTCGTTGACCACATGGCCGGAGTCAATGGTGACCACCCGCTTGCCGAAGCGGTCCACCAGGTCTTTTTCATGGGTCACCACCACCACAGTAGTACCCAGCTGGTTGATCTTCACCAGCAGGCTCATCAGCTCCAGGGACCGTTCCGGGTCCAGGTTGCCGGTGGGCTCGTCCGCGATGATGGTGTTGGGGTTGTTCACCAGGGCCCGGGCGATGGCCACACGCTGCTGCTCGCCGCCGGAGAGCTCCGTGGGATAGCTGTCAGCCTTCTTCTCCAGGCCCACCAGCTGCAGCACGTAGGGAATGCGGTTTTTGATCTCCTTGGGGCTGGCGCCAACGGCCCGCATGACGAAAGACAGATTGTCGTACACCGTCTTTTTCTCGATCAGGCGGAAATCCTGGAAAATGACGCCCAGGGTCCGGCGCATCAGAGGAATTTGCTTTTCAGAAATATTGCTGACAGAGAAGCCGTTGATCATGATACGGCCCCGGCAGGGCTCCACCTCACCGGTCAGCAGCTTGATAATGGTGGACTTGCCGGAGCCGGAGGGTCCCACCAGAAAGACAAATTCTCCGTCCTCAATGGTCAGGCTGATGCCCTTGATCGCCCTGGTCCCGTTGTCATACTCCATCTCCACATCTTTTAAACGGATCATGCCGCCACCTCACACGTTTCTGTATCAAACATGCCCTACCTTGACAAAATATTCCCTATTTTGTAGCAAGGTCGACATAATTCCAAAGTTAATCACATTATATACGGTTTTCCGCCGCAATGCAACAGCAGTTTACAATTGTTTGCAAAAAGGATAGGTGGAAAGTTTTAGAAAAAGCGGCAGCCTCATGGAGCGATGCCCGCACCGCCCATGTTTCCCGAAACATATCAAAAACGACGGAAATCATTCCGTCGTTTTTGATACCTATGTAATGTAAATATGCTCAGGAATCGATCCCACGAGAGGTCAGATACTTCTTGACCATCAGGGCGACCTTAAATGTAATGGCGTCATCAAACTCCCGCAGGTCCAGGCCGGTGAGCTTCTTGATCTTCTCCAGCCGGTACACCAGGGTGTTGCGGT
>CAYWYW010000086.1:0-10141 GCA_964462715.1 uncultured Oscillibacter sp. | reverse complement strand
TACAATGCCTTTCCCCATTTTGAAGAGCCGCGGCGGCTGATAAAGCGTCTGGCCCGGTGGGTAAAGCCCGGCGGGCGGCTGACGGTGGCCCACAGCATGGGGCTGGAGGCTCTCCGCAAACACCACGCCGGCCGGGCGGAGCATGTCTCCCGGGAGATGCTCCCGTCCCAGGATCTGGCGGCGGTCCTTGCTCCCTGGTTCCGGGCGGACATTCTGATGTCGGATGAGAAGTGCTATCTTGTATCAGGTGAACGCACAGATGTGCCGTGCAGCGCGGATGAGCGGCCCTGAGTGATCCCGTACCATACCGGGGCGGGATTAGCCTTGCATGCCAAATATTGCATAAGCCCCTGGAATTTTTGCGCTTCCGGGGGTTTTGCATTGCTGTTTATGGATGTATCAGGATGTCATTTCTTGTTACAAACCTTTGTACCAAATATCAAAGATGAGCAATAGGTTACATCCACACCAAAATTCTTGCGCTTTTGCAGTAAAATGTATTCTTGGATTGCGTATACGGAGAGAGTGTGATATACTATAAAATGATAAAATTCTGCAAAAAGCAGGAAAATTTGTCATTTGCATTACATAATGTCATTCGAAATTACAAAAAGAAAAGAGGAACGGGACATGACGATCCAGGAGTGCTATCAGGAACTGGGTGGGGACTTTGCCCCGGTAGAACGGCGGCTGCGCAGTGTCAGCCTGGTCAAAAGATTTATCACCAAATTTCTGGATGATAGCAGTTTTTCCGAGCTGTGCCGTGCCATGCAGGATGGACGGCGGGAGGAGGCGTTCCGGGCTGCGCATACGCTGAAAGGCGTATGCGCGAACCTCGGCTTTGACAGATTGCTGGCCTCTGCCAGTCAACTGACGGAAACGCTTCGTCCGGAAACCGGGACCATTCCCGAGGATGCTGCCCAGCTTCTGGAAGAGGTCAGGCGGGACTATGAGGAGGTAGTAAGCGCTATTCGTGCCTATCTGAGTTCTGATCATCAGTCGGAATAGCCGTTGCACGACGAGTAGAGATTCCCCGTTTCAAACCTTTGCCGGTCCATGCTGGGTATCTTGCCAAGCCGATCCATGTACGCGAGCTGATGAAAGAACTGACGGCTGTGTTGAGAATCAGAGAGACTGAAAACAGAGAGATCGATCCCCGGCACTGACAGCATATAGGATGCGATTCACTGCCATGCGGAAGCGTATAGCCTGTTCCGTTGAGCTTGCGGAAAAATCTGTTTTGGCAGGCTGTTCCATGGCAGATATACATACGAGGAAAGAGAAGTCGAAGATGATACAGAAGAAACAGATTTTGGTTATAGAAGATAATGAGCTCAACCGCGCCATATTGTGCGAAATCCTGTCGGACGAATATCAGGTCCTGGAGGCGGAGAACGGTCGGGAGGCGCTGGATATCCTGCGCCAGCATAAGAACAGCGTCGCGCTGATTCTCCTGGATGTCATAATGCCCGTGATGGACGGATATACCTTCCTGGATCGGATCAAGGATGACGCGGAACTGTCCCTGATCCCGGTCATCGTGATGACCCAGAGCGGCAGCGAGATGGACGAGGTGGCCGCACTGGGCCACGGCGCTACGGACTTTGTGCCCAAGCCCTACCGCCCGCAGGTCATCCTGCACCGGGTGGCCAGCCTCATTAAGCTGCGGGAGACCGCCGCCATGATCAACCAGTTCCAGTATGACCGGCTCACCGGGCTTTACAGCAAGGAATTCTTTTATCAGAAGGTGCGGGAGCGGCTTCTGGAAAACCCGGAGGAGGACTACTGTATTGTCTGTTCGAACATTGAAAACTTCAAACTCGTCAACGACATCTTTGGCGCACGGGAGGGTGACTGTCTGCTGAAGGAAGTGGCCGACATTGCCCAAGTCATGGTTGGCAGCACCGGTTTCTGCGGCCGCTTCAGCGCAGACCGTTTCCTTTGCCTTTAAAAGCGGGAACAGGAGCAGCGGGACCGGGAGAATTTCGGATGCCATGTGGATCAGGAGCTATCTTCTCTTTTAAAGAGCGTGGTGATGCGTTGGGGAGTCTATCAACGATGTGCTGGATATGAGCCGCATCGAGAGCGGCAAGCTCCATCTGGAGGAGCAGGAGGCCAACCTGTCGGACATCTTCCACGATATCAAGACCATCATCAGCGGTCAGATCCAGGCCAAGCAGCTGGAACTGTACATGGATATCATGGATGTCACCGACGAGGATGTGTTCTGTGATAAGACACGGCTGAACCAGGTGCTGCTGAACCTGCTCAGCAACGCCATTAAATTCACTCCGCCGGGTGGCACCATGTCTGTCCGGGTGTCCCAGCTGCTGGGTGCCCCGGAGGGCAAGGGCCTGTATGAAATTCGGGTCAAGGACACCGGTATCGGCATGAGCAGAGAGTTTGCGGAGCGTATCTTTGAACCTTTCGAGCGGGAGCGCACTTCCACCGTCAGCCGCATTCAGGGCACCGGCCTGGGCATGGCCATCTCCAAGAATATCATCGATATGATGGGCGGTACCATCCAGCTACAGACGGAGCAGGGCAAGGGCAGCGAATTCATCATCCGCCTGGCCCTGCGCCTGCAGTCCGAGCACCGCGGCGTGGAGAAGATCAAGGAACTGGAGGGCCTGAAGGCCCTGGTGGTGGACGACGACTTCAACACCTGCGACAGTGTGACCAAGATGCTGGTGCAGGTGGGCATGCGTCCGGAGTGGACGCTGTTCGGCAAGGAGGCGGTCCTCCGCGCCAAGGAGTCCATCGAAATCTATGACGCATTCCACGCCTATATCATTGACTGGCGGCTGTCCAATATGAACGGCATCGAAGTCACAAGGCAGATCCGGAGTCTTGGAGACGACACCCCCATCATCATCCTTACCGCCTACGATTGGGCGGATATCGAGGTGGAGGCCCGGGCGGCCGGTGTGACGGCGTTCTGTTCCAAGCCCATGTTCATGTCTGACCTGCGGGAGTCTTTGCTGACTGCATTGGGCCAGCAAAAGACCAAAAGCGAGCACATTCTGCCCACACTGCATGAGTCGGCCAGCTTTCAGGGTAAGCGCCTGCTGCTGCTGGCAGAGGACAATGAGCTGAACCGGGAGATCGCGCTGGAGATCCTGGGCGAGTATGGCTTCGCGATCGATACGGCGGAAAACGGCGCGGAAGCCGTGGAGAAAGCGGCAGCCTCCGGACCGGGCGAGTACGACCTGGTGCTCATGGACATTCAGATGCCTGCAATGGACGGTTATGAAGCTACCCGGCGCATCCGGGCGTTGGAAAACCCCGCGCTGGCCGGTATCCCCATTCTGGCCATGACCGCCAACGCCTTCGACGAGGACCGCAAGGCGGCCCTGGAGTGCGGCATGAATGGCTTCCTCTCCAAGCCCATCAATATGGAAGAGGTCATCCAAACGCTGCAAAGTGTGTTTGGCCGGAAATGAATGGCGGAATGCGGCATATCAATCTTGTTTATTGGAATATCACTGAAGATACGGAATCTATTTGATCCTTCAAATGAAAGCGGAGATCACGCGGATAACAGCGGGACCGGGCAAAAAGTAAAGGGCATGGGTGTGGAATTTCCGCACCCATGCCTTTTTGGAATATGGCATGAAATTATGCCGCAAAGAGCCTACAAAGAGGCATTGCCATAGACACATACTATTCTTCGATAAAAACATTTAAAAATGTTTTTATCACGGCGAAAAACGCCGTGCCGCCTTCGGCGGCAAAGATAGCATGGAACAACATTCCCAGCGGCTTTCCGATTGCGCCGCACATTGCGGCGCAATAAAACGATTTAATCGTTTTATTGGAAATTACTATCAGAATGCGGAGCGGCGCGTCCGGCTTATTTTTCGTACCATTTCTTTTCCCACCACTGCTTGACGCTCCGGCAGGTGGTTTCGCAGTGATACCGGATACCCCGGCTCAGCACCCGGTAGATGCCCCACATTCCGGACTCCACATCCCAACGCAGGGAGCCGGAGCGGTAGAGATAGTCACCGGGACACTGGGTCCGCTCCGGCTCGATGTTGAACACATTGCCTACGCTGACGGCTCCCTGGATAGGGACTGTGGTGGAGAAGGGGTCCTCGGGCTGGGCACGCCAGCGGTGACCGTGGAGGGCGAAGCTGATATTTCTGGGTTTGTCGGCGGGCATCAACAGGCGGATGATGACCCGCTCCCCGGTGTAGGACTGGAAGACCGGCGTGGCCGGGTCGCCGTGGACCTTGGAGTCGAACACCTTGTGGATAACGGGGAGCTTCCGCAGGCGGTTGAAGAACCGCTCCGAGCGGTAGTTGTAGCCCTTTTCCCCGGTGTCCTCATGGTCAGGGGCGCCGTGGCCGCCCTCGTCTCCGGGTTCCATGTCCTGCTCCGTGGTCTTGATGAGGTTTCCGTCTTTGTCCAGCAGGCGGATGCCGTTGTGAGCGAACAGGACGAACTCCCGGAAGGTCTCCGCCCCCGGCGCGGCGATAACGGCTTCCTCCTTGTAGGTTTCCTCCATGGGACAGATGCCGCTGTAATGCTTTGCTCCGGCCGGTTCCACGATGACAGCGCCGAACAGCCCGTGGTGCCGGTGGTTCCGCAGGTCCCCGAAGGAGGTCAGCAGGCAGGTGCCGTATTCCCGGTCCGCGTGCCACAGATACCTGACGCATTCGCCTGGCCCGGCGGTCTGCTCCACCGGGTTCCAGCCCACGTTGACGCCGGGAGAGGCAATGGGGTCATATTTCAAAAACTGTGGGTTCAGGGATACCCGGTTGCCGGGCACATGGGACAGGTCCAGGGGTACGGAGGGATAGTCATTCCATTGGATCGGCACGCAGGGGTCGAAGCGGTTGTGGAGGGTGACTTCCACCCATTCTCCGGCGTTGACCCGGAGGATGAGGGGGATGGGCTTTCGCCGTCCGCACTGCACATCCTTCGCCTGCTCCAGGGGGACGAACAGCAAGCCCTCCGGGTCGTGGTCGCCGTAGCGGTTGTACCGCAGGTCCTTCTGGATGGCGGCGATCTCGAATTTCCGCACCACCGCGCCGGGAGGCGGCGTCCGGGGCGCGGCCATGGGGCGGATGCCGCACAGGGGCTTCAAGTCCGGCCTTGGCGCGGCGTGGGCCCGGATGATGCCCCACAGTCCCAGCCACAAATCGTCGATGCCGCCGGAGTAGTAGAGATAGTCCCCGGCTCCGTAGGGCTCATCGATACGGAGATTGAAGGCCTCGGAGATGCCGATGGTCTGGGCCTGGACCAGAGAGGAGACCGGGTCCGTGATCTCCTTCCGCCAGGGCAGGCCCGTGATGTTGAAGACATGCTGTTCCTCATGGGCACCGTCCAGCAGGCGGATGACCATGGGCTCGCCGGGGTACGTCTCCAGAATAGGGGTGGCCGGGTCGCCATAGCAGAAGGAACTGAAGATGTGAGCGGGGTCATTTTTCCGCTTCAGCCGCTCCGGCATGGGCTCACAGCGGTAGTTGATGCCCATGACGCCGGGGTCATCGTCGGAACCGGGATGCTCCGGCGGGTTCAATGGGCGGCCCTCTCCGTCGAAGAGCAGGGCGAAGTCGTGGAGAGCCAGGATAAATTCCCGGTGCATTTTGCCGTCAGCAGTGCGGATGACTGCTTTTGTGCCGTTTTTCAGAGGGTCCCACGTTTCGGGGTCCAGGAACTCCGCCCCAGTGGGCTCCACGATGAGGGCGCCGAAGAGGCCGTGCTGCTGGTGGACGTTGGCGAACAGGTGGTCGTGGAAAAAGACGGTGTTCAGCTCCTCATTGGCGAAAAACCGCTCAATGAGCGTCTCATACCGCCGGGCCCCGGCGATGTTGTTCCAGCCGTTGGCCGCGCCGTCCGAGACGATGGTGTCGAACTTCACCAGATGGATGTGGAAGCCCACAATGTCGGTGATGGTCTCCAGCTGGAAGGCACTGGCCTCAATGCGCTCCGGCAGGAAGTTGGTGAGCCGCACCTCGATGCACTCCCCGGCGTTGGCCCGAATGACCAGCGGCTCCGGCCGAATATCGCCCCGTTCCACTTTGGCAAGGTAGTCGTCCAGGGTGCCTTCCTTTTCAATGTCCTCTTTGAGGACGAAAAAGCGCCCCTGGGGGTCGTGCCAGCCGTAGTCGTTGTAAACCACGTTGGCCTGCACTGCCGCAATGTCAAAGCGCTTTACTTTTTCCGCCGCGCCGCAGGGGCAGGTGTCCGTGTACAGGGCCCCGGGGACGGCATTCTCCACAAAGTTGGCTTCTTCAAGAGGAGAGGGCCCTCTGGTAACGTCTCCCTCCGGCGTCAGGACGCCCAGAGGCGGTTGGAGGGGTTCCTCACCGAAAGTCCCCGCGACGAAATTGGGATAGCCGGGATGCAGGTCATCCCTGGGCGGCGGGAGAGGACGGTCCCGCAGAGGCATCAGGGCCTCGATGGGCGTGCCGTCGGGATAGGTCCCGCTGCCGTCCTGTAGACGGTCAAATACCCGCCAGAGGGTCCACATTCCCTCATGGAAGTGGGGGTAGAGGTGGCAGTGGAAGATGGCGTCGCCGATCATCCCGTTGAGACTGCCGGCGCCGTAGAGAATGTCCAGGGTATAGCACTCCTGGGGGCTGATGGAGATGGAGTCGATGATGGTGGACTTGGGGTCCTTCGGCTCCAGCCGCCACTGATGGTTGTGGAGGTGGAACACGTGGGTCTCCTTCACGCCGCCGTGGATGAGCCGGATTTTGGACGGGTCTCCCACGTATGCCCGGAGGATGGGCGGTGCCGGGTCCCCATAGGCCCAGGAGCTCATGGAGATGTCCTCTGCCGTGTCGGCGGGATCGGTGTGGTGGCCCTCCAGAGGCGGCCGGTTCCGCATGGGCTCAGAGCGGTAGCTGATGGCGGTGGTGCCGTTGGGGAGCCCTGTGTGGGGGTCCACCGGCGGCTGATTGTCCTTGTTCAGAATCTCCAGCTCGTCGTGGAAGAACACGGCGTACTCCCGAAAGGCGGGTTTCGCCGGGTGGCAGATATCGGCGAACAGGCCGCTGTCGATAGGCTCGCCTGTCACAGGATCATACCAGGAGGACCCGGCTGCCTCCACGATGATGGCCCCGAACAGGCCGTGGACGTTGGTGCCGTCCTCTCCGCTGCGGGTATCCGCCATGTCGGAGAACAGGAAGACGCCTTCCTGGTCCGCCTGCCAGGTGTAGCAGATGCGGCGGCTGGCGGTGGAGTCGGGGTTGAAGCCCACATTGGCGCCGTCAGAGGTCAGCACGTTGTAGGAAAGGCCCTGCACGTGGATGGACGCCCGGCGGTCCAGCCTGTTTTCGAAGTTGATCTGAACGGTGTCACCCACGTTGGCCCGGATGACCAGGGGCCGAACCTCCTCATAAGGCTGGGGAACTGGAAGCTCGAACCGCTTTCGTGCCTCCCGCTGAATGCGCTCAGAGTCCTGTTTCAGCACATACAGCATTCCGTTGGGGTCATGGTCCCCAAATTTGTTGTAGACGATAGGAAGGGAGATTGCTTCTATATCATAGACCCGGAGTTGTCCGGTGCCCGGATAAGCTGATAATTCCAGCATAGGATCGTTCTCCTTGCGATGCATTGCACAGGACCCGGCGGAGGCCGGGAGCTGTGTAACCTATCCTATGTGCTCTCGAATAAACTGGTGTTTTCCACCCGATCAGACAAGCAGAAGCCGACATGGTTGAAGGGGAGCTATCTCTGTGTCGGGAGAAGCAGAGCAAATTTTGCACCGTTGTCGTCAACGAACAAGCGACGCTTCGCAAGGACTGACGGCTGATGTATGTTATACCTGTTGTTAACAGTCAAATCCCTGCGTTTCCATTGCCTCCAGCCTTGGACACATGGCAAAAAGATCCCTGCGGCAGGGAGACCAATGCCGTCAGGACATGTTCCACGGGACTGCCGGCTCCAATTTTCCCCTGTGGACGGCAGCGATGCTGGGGGCAATGGACATTCCCGTCCCATAGCCGCCGGTATAGGAACTGCGGGACTTGTCTATGCGGTAAAACCGGTCAAACAGGAGATTCAGCTTGCTTTTTTCATGGGCTGCGCCGTGGATGTCAGCGACTTCAACGCCGGCATCGTCTGGGACCGGGCCAACGGCCTGGAGACCGGCAATGTGGCCGCCGCCCGTGCGATGTGCTGAAAACCCCGCACATCGTGGCTGGTTCTCCCGCTGTGGAGGATACCAGAATTCTGGCTCGCTTCAACGACGTCTCCGCAATCCCCGCCGACATGTGGGTGATCGCAGCCCGGGCTGTTGTCCGTCGCTTTCGGGGCCTTTTGCCGCCTGCTCCGTTCCCTGTCTGGGCCACAGTTTGGGTCAGAAATGAATGATAGGCCTTCGAGGTTTGACATTTCCCGGCTCTGATGATATGCTCCAACCAGAATAAAAGAATGATGGAAAGGGGGAATCACCTGTGTACCGAATTCTTGTGGTGGAGGATGACGCTGTCATCGCCGGGGCCGTGCAGCGGCATCTGGAGAGCTGGGGATATCAGGTAGCCTGCGCGGAGCGGTTTGACGATGTGCTGGCGGAATTCGCCGCCTTTGACCCGCAGCTGGTGCTGCTGGACATCTCCCTGCCTTTTTTCAACGGCTACCATTGGTGCCGGGAGATCCGAAAGGTCTCCAAGGTCCCCATTTTGTTCCTCACCTCTGCCTCAGACGACATGAATCTGGTGATGGCCATGGAAATGGGCGGGGATGACCTGCTGGCCAAGCCCTTTCACCTGCAGGTGCTCTCCGCCAAGGTCCAGGCCATGCTGCGGCGGGCCTATGACTTCGCCGGCACCGCCCACTTGCTCTCCTGCGGCGGCGCGGTGCTGAACGTGTCTGATGGGACTTTGACGGCCAACGGACAGAAAGTGGAGCTGACCCGGAACGAGTTCAAAATCTTACAGCTCTTGCTGGAGCACCGGGGCGAGATCGTCAGCCGGGAGGCCATCATGACCCGGCTGTGGGAATCCGACAGCTTTGTGGATGAGAACACCCTGACGGTGAACGTGACCCGATTGCGGAAGAAGCTGGAGAGCGCGGGACTGACGGATTTCATCCGAACCCGAAAGGGCGCGGGCTATCTGGTGGAGGGCTGAGGATGCTGCTGGCCTATCTGAAACGCCAATATAAACTGCTGTTGCTGCTGGCGGGAGCCGTCTGCGTATTCGCGGCGGTATTTGCCCTCTACGACCTGCCCCTGGAGGCGGTGGCTTATGCCGGGGTGCTGTGTCTGGTGCTGGGGCTGGTCCTCTTCGCGGTAGGATATAGTTGCTTTCTCCGGCGGCACCGGGAACTGCGGCAGCTTTTGCGTCAGACCAACGAGAAGGCTTTGCCCCTGCCGCCCGCACGGGGGCTGCTGGAGGAGGACTATCAGGCGCTGCTGCGGGCGGTCTGTCAGGACCGGGCCCGACTGGCGGCGGAGAATGAGAACCGCCTCCGGGAACTGACGGATTACTACTCCCTCTGGGCCCACCAGATCAAAACGCCCATCGCCGCCATGGACCTGCTGCTGCAGGAGGACGGCTCCCCCTACCGGGGAGAGCTGGAGATGGAGCTGCTGAAAATCGGGCAGTATGTGGAGATGGTGCTCTCCTATCTGCGGCTGGACAGTGACTCCACGGACTACGTCCTGCGGGAGTACCCGCTGGATGACATCCTGCGGCAGGCGGTACGGAAGTTCGCCAAGATGTTCATTCTGAAAAAGATCACTCTAGATTTTCAGGAGACCGGAAAGACTGTGCTGACGGACGAGAAGTGGCTGCTGTTCGTGGTGGAGCAGGTCCTCTCCAACGCCTTGAAATACACCCCGGCCGGCGGCACCATCCGCATCTACGGAGACGGCGACACAGTGGTCATCGCCGACAACGGCATCGGCATCCGGGAGGAGGATCAGGCCCGGGTGTTTGAAAAGGGCTTCACCGGGTACAATGGCCGGGCGGACAAAAAGTCCACGGGGATCGGGTTGTACCTCTGCCGTCAGGTCATGGACCGGCTGAACCATACCATCTCCCTTACCTCCCGGCCCGGTCAGGGGACTCTGGTGCGGCTGGACCTGAGCCGGGAGAGCCGAATCGTGGAGTAACCTTACAAAATCGTAAGATACGGAGCCGGACTGTAAGCCAAATCGATGGCGGACAGTCCGGCTTGTTTG
>CAYWYW010000085.1:0-10200 GCA_964462715.1 uncultured Oscillibacter sp. | reverse complement strand
ATGGCCGACGGCGTGCTGCCCCGCAAGACCTTCTCCATGGGCCATGCCCAGGATAAGCGCTACTACGTGGAGGCACGCAAGATCAAATAAGATTGCATGGACATTCAGAACATGCTAAACTGTCCCCGTGGAACCTTCCACGGGGACAATTTTCAAGGAGACACAGCTATGAGAACACGTTCAGCACCGGCAAAAGTGAATCTGGCTCTGGATATTCTGGGCACCCGGCCGGATGGCTACCACGATATGAAGATGGTCATGCAGACCATTTCGCTTTGCGATACTGTTACTGTTGAAGAAACAGCGATGGGCTTCGAGCTGTGCACAGACGGAGATTTCATTCCGGCAGGGAAGACGTTGGAGCAGCGGGCGGCGGAGACCTTTTTCGCGGCCATCGGGAAGCCCGTGCCGGGCCTGCGGGTGACGCTGGACAAGGTGACGCCCGCCTACGCGGGCTTGGGCGGCGGCAGCGCCGACGTGGCCGCTCTCTTGCGCATCCTGCGGGATACCTATGCCCCGGAAATGTCCACTGGGGAACTGGAGCGCATCGGCTTTGCCGTGGGCAGCGACATGCCCTTCTGCATCCATGGCGGCACCTGCCTAGCGGAGGGCCGGGGCGAGGTGCTGACAGACCTGCCGCCTCTGCCGGACTGCTGGCTGATCCTCTGCAAGCCGGACTTCGGCATTCCCACGCCCACCCTCTTTGCCCGGGTGGATGGGGGAGAGCTGACCCGCCGCCCGGATATCGCCGGCATGACGGAAGCCCTCCGGGCCGGGGACCTGGAGGGCGTGGCAAAGCGCCTGGGTAACGTGTTTGAAGAGGTTTTACCGGAGGAATACCATGAGGTGTTCGCCATCAAGGACCGCCTTTTGAAACTGGGAGCCCTGAATGCCGCCATGAGCGGGAGCGGCCCCACGGTGTTCGGTATCTTCCGGAAGAAGGAAGCTGCCAGGCAGGCGGCGGAAGTCCTGAAAACGACCTATACCCAGACCTATCTGGCAGAACCGGTAAAAAAATTCGATTTTTCGGAATAAAAACGCAAAAAACTGTCCATGCTTTCCTGAAAGGCCCCGAAAGGGCCTACATAGGAAAGGATGGAAACCTGCATGAAAACAACAGCCAAAGCCGGCAACCGGCTGAAAATATGGGAGGTCGCTCTGCTGCTGGGCGTGGCAGTATGCCTGCTCTCGGGGGCCAAGGCCCTGCATACGCAGGACGAGCTGGCCGATAAGGTGGTGCGTCTCCACGTGCTGGCAAATTCAGATTCGGAAGAAGATCAGGCCCTGAAGTTGCTGGTGCGGGACGCGGTGCTGGACCGGGCTGAGGACCTACTGGCACAGACGTCCAGCCGGGCGGAGGCTGAGGGAAAGCTACGGGGCCAGCTGCTGGAGTTCGAGCGGCTGGCGGAAGCGGTGGTCCGGGAGGCCGGATATGACTATGAGGTCACTGCGGAGCTGGCTGACACCGAATTCCCTACCCGGGAGTACGAGGGCTTCACCCTGCCCGCCGGGGAGTATCTGGCTCTCCGCATCCTTATCGGTGAGGCGGCGGGACGGAACTGGTGGTGTGTGGTGTTTCCGCCCCTGTGTACCGCTGCGTCGGCGGACGTGCCTGCGTCGGCACTGGCGGGGGGCTTCACGGAGGATGAGGTCCGGCTCATCACGGAGGAGGACCGGGGCTATGTGCTGAAGTTCAAGGCCGTGGAGTTTTGGGAGACACTGAGAGAAAAATGGAATTAGGGGAGAGGACAATATGGGATTGAAGGCGGGCAGTCCGCTGTTCGCGGTGCGGAATATGAAAGCGTCTCTGCGTTTTTATCAGGATGTGCTGGGGCTGGAAGTGGTCCATGACTTCGGCGCCAATGTGGTATTGACCGGGGGATTGTCTTTGCAAACCCTGGAGACCTGGGCACAGTTTCTGGAGAAAGCCACCGATGATATCCGTTTCGGGGGAAACGACGCTGAGATGTATTATGTGGCCGATGACTTCGACGCCTTTCTGACGGACCTGAAAGACCATCCGGAGGTGGAACTGGTACACCCGGCTGTGGAGCACCGCTGGGGCCAGCGGGCCGTGCGGTTGTATGACCCGGACCGACACATCATCGAAGTGGCGGAGAGCCTGGATCAGGTAGCCAAGCGCTTTCGGGACGGAGGTCTGAATGAGGAGGGCGTGGCCCGGAGAATGGATATCAGCCTGGAATATGCAAAAAAGCTGCTGAAATCATGAAGTACGCCGTTGGGGTAGTCCCAACGGCGTCATTTTATCACTTGAGATAGGTTTCGATGTCAAATTCCACCAGCTTTGTATCCCCCTTCAGATACAGCGGATGGTGGGGCTGGCCGGATTTCAGCAGGGGACCGGCAGTAAACCATTTGGCGCCCACGGCCTGACCGTCGGCGGCGAAGTCCCGCATACAGTCCATCAGGTAATCCCGCTTCAGGATGATGTTGCCCCAGGCGGCCCACACAGCCGGATGTTCCGACAGGGACAGGAGATAGCGGAAGGCTTTCCGGTTTTCTTCGTGCAGCAGGGGATTCAGGGCCTTTTCCATGTCATCCGGCCGGGTGGCCCGCTGGGCATAGACATTGAACATCAGAAAGCTGTCGTACCCGTTGGCAAGGGCAATGCGCTGGGCGGACTGCAACGTAGGGTCCAGGGCGTCCGGCGCGGCGGTGGAGGGGTTGATGCCCACGCAGATCAAAGGCTTTGCCCCTCGGGTTCCCAGGATGTAACGGTATTCGGAGTAGGTATTGGGGACGTACAGCCACCGGCTGACATCGTAGTCCGGAGAGGGTTGGAGAGCGGCCTCCAAGGCCGGTTCAAACAGCTCCAGTGTCAGGGTATCGGTGGTCCCCTGCGGGATATGCGGCATGGCGCACCTCCTGTTTCGACGTTTTTCTCAGCATAGCATACCGGAGGAAAAAAGGCAACCGGGGTTGTTCACGGTATGGGAAATGTGGTATCATGCAGGCAGAAACGAAAGAAGGAGAACGCCATGCTGACCATTTTGATGGGCCGGGCCAAGACCGGAAAATCAGATACCGTGCTCCGCCGCATTGCCGACCTGGGGGATACCAGCCGGCAGATCCTGCTGGTGCCGGAGCACGCCTCTCACCAGGCGGAGATCGACCTGTGCCGCGCCTGCGGAGACACCGCCAGCCGCCACGCGGAGGTGCTCAGCTTCCGTCGGCTCAGTGACCGGGTGCTGACCATCACCGGCGGTCTTGCCCAGGTATCCCTGGACGCCGGAGGCAAGCTGCTTCTGCTGCAAAAGGCCCTGGGGACTGTGGCTCCGGTCATGAAGGTGTACCGGCGGCCCTCCCAGAAATCCACCTTTCTGCAAAAGTTGTTGGATCTGTTTGACGAGCTGCGGAGCTATGATGTGTCCCCGGAGCGGCTCTGCGCCCAGGCCGGGGAGACTACCGGCGCCACCGGTGACAAGCTCCATGACCTGAGTTTACTGTACGCCGAGTATGAGAGCCTGCTGGCCGCAAAAGGACTGGCTCCCGGAGGCCGTATGGAGCAGCTGTGTCACGGCCTCGAGGAGTCCCGGTATGTGGCCGGAAAGGATGTTTTTCTGGACGGCTTCACCTATTTCAATGCCATGGAATACCGGGCCATTGAGATCATGCTCCGGGAGGCCAGGTCTGTGACGGTGGTTTTGCTGGGAGAACCGGACAGCGGGGAAGAGGTGTTCCAGGCGTCCCTCAAGACCTGCGGCAGGCTGACGGAGCTGGCCCGGCGGGCGGGCTGCCCTGTGGTGACGGACATTCGGAAGCCCGGGGACTGCGTGACGCCCCTGGACCATGTGGAGCGCTATTTCTTCGGGGAGAATGTGCCCTTCCCGGAGGAGCAGAACGCCGTCCGGGTCCGGGAGGCGGATACGGTATTCTCCGAGGTGGAGCAGACCGCCGCCGATATCCGGCGGCTGGTGTCTTCCGGGACCTGCCGGTTCCGGGACATTACGGTAGCGGCCCGGAATATGGGCGATTACGCGGAGACGATCGAGACGGTCTTTGCCCGGTATGAGGTGCCGGTCTACCTGAGCCGCCGCAGCGATGTGCTGGAAAAGCCGGTGCTGAGCCTGCTGGCCGGTGCGCTGGCCGCCGTGGGGAACGGCTATGAGTACGACGATATGTTCCGCTGGCTGAAAACAGGTCTGGCAGGCCTGACGGACGGCGAGTGCGACCGCCTGGAAAACTATGTGTTGAAGTGGGAGATCCACGGTCAGATGTGGGTCCGGGACACAGACTGGGCGGAGAATCCCGATGGTTACGGCGTTCCCTGGAATGAGGAGCGGCAGGATCAGTTGGCTCAGGTAAACGCGGCTCGGCGGAAAGTACAGGGCCCCCTGTCCCGCCTGGCGGAGGGCCTGAAGGGCGATGGGACTGTGCTGGAAAAGACAAGCGCCCTGTATGGTTTTATGGAGGAGCTGAAACTGCAGGAGGCCCTGGAGGCACAGATGCAGGCCCAGGCCGATGCCGGCCGGCTCCAGGAGGCGGAGGAGACCGCCCAACTGTGGGAGATCCTCTGCGGCGTCCTTGACCAGATGGTGGAGATCCTGGGGGGAGAGCCCATGAAGCTGGATGCCTTTACCCGGCTTTTCTGCCAGGTGCTCACCCAGTACAGTGTGGGCACGGTGCCGGTCTCTCTGGACCAGGTGACGGCCCATGAGATCACCCGAAACGACCGGCATACCACCCGGTATCTGTTCCTGCTGGGGGCCAATGACCACGTGCTGCCGGACCCTGGTCAGGGGGGCGGAATCCTCACCGAGGACGACCGGGAGGAACTGGCCCAGCATGGCATCGAGCTGGCGCCCACCGGCATGGAACGCATGGGTATGGAGCTGCAGAACCTCTATGCCGCCCTGGCACAGCCCAGGTCGGGGATGGTGGTCAGCTATCCCGTGACGGACGTCTCCGGAGCGGAGCTGCGGCCCGCCTTCGTAGTGGGGCGCCTGCTGACCTTATTCCCGGGCTTAAAAGTTGAAAAAGATAGTACTGACAAGGGATATCGCTTAACAGCGATAAGCCCCGCTTTGGAGGCTGTGGGACAGCTTCCGGGGGGGAAGCTGTGGACATTTCTGGAAGGTCAGCCCGCCTGCGTACCCAGTCTGCGGGCCATGGAACGGGCTGTGGACCTGAAGCGGGGGCGGCTCTCCCGGGGAGCGGTGCGAGCCCTGTATGGTGACCGGATCTCTATGTCTGCCTCCCGGTTGGAGCGGCTGCGGTCCTGCCATTTCGCCTACTTCATGGAGTATGGATTGAAGGCGAAACCCCGGACCACGGCGGCATTTGACGCGCCTCAGATCGGCACCTTCCTCCACTATTTGCTGGAAAACGTTACCCGGGACGTGCTGGCAAAGGGCGGCTTCGCAGTCGTGGAGGAGAACGAGCTGCACGCATTGGTCCGGTTTTATATCGACCGCTACGCGGAGCAGGAACTCCACAATTTCCAGGGCCGGAACGCCCGGTTCCGGTATCTCTTTGAGCGCCTGCGGAACACCGCTTACGCGGTGATGGATCAGGTGGCGGAGGAACTGCGCCATTCGGATTTCATCCCCCTGGAATTTGAGCTGTCCTTCGGTGACAAGGGGACTCTCCCGGCGGTGGTGGTCTCGGAACCGGACGCCGAGCTGAGGATCGGCGGCAAGGTGGACCGGGTGGATGGCTGGGTGAAGGACGGCAAGCTGTACCTGCGGGTAGTGGACTACAAGTCGGGTAAAAAGGCCTTCGACCTTTCCGCCGTGAAAATGGGTCTGGACATCCAGATGCTGCTGTATCTGTTCACCCTGCAAAAGGAGGGCCGGGCCCATTTCGGAACGGAGATCGAACCGGCGGGTGTGCTGTACCTGCCCGCACGGGATGAAATTTTGTCGGCGGAGCGGAACATCCCGGCGGAAAAGCTGGAGAGCGAGCGGCAGAAGCAGCTGCGGCGCTCCGGCCTGCTGCTGGCAGAACCGGAGGTACTACAGGCCATGGAGCACGATTCCCTGACGGAACCCCACTACCTGCCTCTGCGGGTGAGCCGGGATGGCAACCTCTCTGGCAGCCTCGCTTCGGCGGCGCAGCTGGGGAAGCTGGGCCGGTATGTGGAAAAGCTGCTGCACCAGATCGCGGAGGAGGTGCGGCAGGGCAACATCGACGCGGACCCCTGCTGCCACAGTGAGGATGACAGCTTCTGCCAGTACTGCGACTGGGCGGACGCCTGCCATTTCCAGGACGGAAGGGACGGCGATCATCTCCATTACATTCTGCCGGTAAAAGCGGAGGAATTCTGGGCATCGCTGGAAGAGACGGAAGGAGGGGAGACCTGACATGGCAATATTGACTCTAACGCCGCAGCAGCAGGCTGTGGTGGAGAACCGGGGCGGCAGCCTGCTGGTCTCCGCCGCCGCCGGTTCCGGTAAGACGAAAGTCCTGGTGGACCGGCTGTTCCGCTATGTCACCAATGAGCGGTGCAACATCGACGATTTTCTGATCATTACCTATACGAAAGCCGCGGCGGCGGAGCTGCGCAGCAAGATCGCCTCGGAGCTCAGCAAGCGGCTGGCAGAGGACCCCGGCGACCAGCGGCTGAAGCGGCAGCTGCTGCGGGTCTATCAGGCCGACATCAAGACGGTGGACGCCTTCTGCACGGCGCTGCTGCGTGAGAACACCCATCTGCTGCCCCTGGAATCAGACCGCCACGCTCTGACGCCGGATTTTCGGGTACTGGACGAGAACGACGCCCAGCTGGTGCGCCGCCGGGTGCTGCAGCGGACCTTGGAGCGGTTTTATGACGAACTGACCCCGGACCGGGCGCTGCTGGCGGACACCCTGGGCGCCGGACGGGATGACCGGGCTCTGGAGGAACTGGTACTGGAGCTCCATGAAAAGCTCCAAAGCCACGCCTATCCGGAACGTTGGCTGGCGGAGAGCCGGAAGGCCTGGCTGCACCTGGATGGGACCTTTGACAAGACGCCTTATGCCGGGGAGCTGCTGGCCACTGTGCGGCGGAAGGCCGCCCACTGGGCCGGTCTGCTGCGGCAGGGGGCCTTGCGGACAGAGGGCGATGACGGCCTTTCCGCCGGGTACGGGGAAAAATTCCTGGTGGCTGCCTTCGGCCTGGACGCCCTGGCGGCGGCAGACGGCTGGGAGTCTGCCCGGCAGGCGCTGGAAGCCGTCACCTTCCCCCGTCTGAGTACGCCAAAGGGCCGGAAGGACGACCCGGCGGTGGTGTCTCTGAAGCAGCTTTGGGACAGCTGCAAGGCGGACCTGAAGAAGATGGAGAGCCTTTTGGCGGTCAATGGGGAGGAGGCCATGGAGGACCTGCGGGCCGTGGCACCCGCCATGGCAGCCCTGTTGGAGCTGACGGCGGATTTCGCCGAGAGCTACCGGGCGGAAAAACTGCGGATGAACGCCGCGGACTTTTCGGACCAGGAGCATCTGGCCCTGCGGCTGCTGGTGGGGTCGGACGGTACGCCCACCGAACTGGGCCGTCAGGTGTCCGCCCGGTATCAGGAGATCCTGGTGGACGAGTATCAGGACACCAACGAGGTCCAGAACGCCATCTTCCGGGCGGTGTCCCGGGATGGGAACAACCTCTTTACCGTGGGCGACGTGAAGCAGAGTATCTATCGGTTTCGTCTGGCGGACCCCACCATTTTCCTGGGAAAATACAACCGCTTCAAGCCCTACCAGGAGGCGGCGGAGGGTGAGGAGCGAAAAATTCTCCTGTCCCGGAACTTCCGGTCCAGAAAAGAGATTTTGGATGCCGCCAACTTCATTTTTGAGAATATCCTGTCGGTGGAGATGGGGGAGATGGCCTACGGCGATGACGAGGCGCTGCACTTCGGCGCGGAGTATTACCCTGAGCGCCATGACTGTGACACGGAATTTCACCTGATCGCCGCCCATCAGAAGTCGGCGGAGAATGACCATCCGGTGAAGAAGCTGACAGCGGAGGCCCGGTTCGTGGCAAAGCGCATCCGCCAGCTGCTGGATGAAAAGTATCCAATCACGGACCCGGATGGGTCCCTGCGGCCCTGCCGTCCCGAGGACATCGTGATCCTGATGCGGTCCCCGGGCAGCCGCACAGCCGCCTTTGCCGAGGCTTTGGCGGAGCGGAACATCCCCTGCTCCTTCGAGGAGAACAGCGATTTCTTCCACACCATGGAAATTTCCGTGATGGTATCCTTCCTGGAGATCATCGACAACCCCCACCAGGACGTGCCGCTGATCTCCGTTCTCCGGTCGCCGGTGTTCGGATTCACTCCGGACCGGCTGGCGGAGATCCGGGGCGGCACCCCCAGCGGCGACTTCTATGACGCGGTGGCGGCGGACGGCGGGGCTGACTGTGCTGCCTTTCTGGAGACGCTGGACCGCCTGCGGCTGGCCGCCCGGGACATGAGTGTCCACAGCCTGATCTGGACTATTTATAACGAATGGAACCTGCTGGGTATCTTCGGAGCTATGGATCACGGCCTGGAGCGGAAGGAAAACCTGATCGCCCTGAGCCGCCATGCAGAGAAGTTCGAGAGCGGCGGCTACAAGGGCCTCTTTGCCTTTGTGACCCACCTGCGGCAGCTGCTGGAGACGGATCAGGCTCCCGTGACCAAGTCCGCCTCTGCTTCCGGCGGCGTCCGGCTCATGAGCATCCACAAGTCCAAGGGTTTGGAATTTCCTATCGTTATCCTGGCAGATCTGGATCACGCTTTTTCACGCCAGGATTTCGATACAGCGGTTCTGGTCCATCCTGACATGGGCCTGGGGCCCCGCCGGGTGGATTTAAAGCGGAAGATCAAATATCCTACCCTGGCCCGGCTGGCCATTGAGGAAAAGCTGCGGCGGGAGAATCTCTCCGAGGAGCAGCGCATTCTGTACGTGGCCATGACCCGGCCCAAGGAGAAGCTGATCCTGGTGGATTCCATGTATCATGCCCCCGGCAGGCTCCAGAAGCTGGCTGCCATGGCATCCTGTCCGGTGCTGCCGGAGACGGTAGCCGCCGGGAAGAGCTTTGGAGACTGGCTGCTGCTGCCCCTGCTGTGCCGCCCGGAGGCCGCGCCCCTGCGGGCATACGCGGAAGCAGAGATCGACGAGCTATATACAGGAGATACCAGTCCGTGGCAAGTATTTATCCATGAGAGTCAGGAATTCCGTCAGATACCCTGGCGGGGAGCTGACGGAGAAGAGGAGATCGTGGAAGAACCTGCCTTTGACCCGGAGCTGCTGGGATTCGTCTATCCTTATCAGGCGGAAATCACAGTGCCCGCAAAGGTCACGGCCACCCAGCTGAAAGGCCGTGTTCTGGACGAACAGATCGCGGAGAACGCGGCCCGACCGCCCCGTCTCCGCTCCCTGACTCAGCCCCGCTTCCGGCAGGCGCACCGGGGCCTGACCCCGGCGGAGCGGGGCACTGCCACCCATCTGGTGTTGCAATACCTGGATCTTTCAGATCCGGATGTGGAAGGGCAGCTGGTGCGGCTGCGGGAGGCCCGCAAACTGACGCCGGAGCAAGCGGCAGCTGTGGATGTCACAGCGCTGAAACGGTTCCTGGCGTCCCCTTTGGCGGAGGAAATCCGAAAGGCGAGGAAGGTGGAGCGGGAATTTCCCTTCACGCTGCTGATCGGCGCGGAGGAATTGACCGGCCAGGCTGCCGCAGGGGATCAGATCCTGCTGCAGGGCGTGGTGGACTGCTTCTTCGAGACGGCGGAGGGCCTCACCGTGGTGGACTTCAAGACCGACCGCGTGCGGAACAGGGAGGAACTGGTCCAGCGGTCACAGCACTACCAGACTCAGTTGGAGACTTACAGCCGGGCGCTGGAGCGGGTGATGGAGAAGCCAGTGACCCGGAGTGTGCTGTATTTTCTGCATGTTGGTGAGTCAGTAGAGCTGTGAGTGCTATATCTTGCGAAGAAAATCCGCTTTTTTCGAAAAAACAACAAAAAACTTTCAGAAAAAGACTTGCTTTTCGGATTTTGGTGTGCTAAACTAATTATCGCCTTTGCGGAGGTGAAAGCTTCTGCGGGGTAGTCTGGAAGAGAAAGAGGTGAACGAGAGCAATGAAGGAAGGAATCCATCCCAATTATCAGCAGACTACTATTACTTGCGCCTGCGGTAATGTGATTGAGACAGGTTCTACCAAGAAGGATATCAAGGTGGAAGTCTGCTCTAAGTGTCACCCCTTCTTCACCGGCAAGCAGAAGCTGGTGG
>CAYWYW010000084.1:0-10272 GCA_964462715.1 uncultured Oscillibacter sp. | reverse complement strand
GCCACGGCAGTGGCGGAGAGCCACGGCGGCATCGTGCCCATCACCGTGGCGGCGGTAATCGTCACCGGCATGCTGGGGAATATCCTGGCCCCCATCCTGATCAAGCTGTTCCGGGTGAAGGACCCCATGGCGGCGGGGCTGGGCATCGGCGCCTGCAGCCACGCCATGGGTACCGCCAAAGCCATTGAGATCGGAGAGACCGAGGGGGCCATGAGCGGCCTGGCCATCGGTATATGCGGTATCATCACCGCTCTCCTGGCCCTGTGCTTTGATTTTCTTGCATAATATCGCACAAAAGGAAGCCCGGGCGAAGCAAATGCTTCGCCCGGGACTTCTCTATAAGGAAAGAAGTAGGAAGAAATCAGACATAGAACAGCATGTCGCTGTACACGGGGAAGGGCCAGTACTCGCTGGCGGTCACGGTCTCCAGCTTGTCGGCGATAGCGCGGGCGGCGGCCATGTCGGCCACGATCACGTCATGGCTGTACTGCATGGCGGCCTCGGCGTCGGCGGGGATGGCGGCCAGACCGCTCTCCAGCTTGGTGCAGGCGTCCAGCAGCTCGTCGGTGAGCTGAGCCACCTGGGCGGCGGTCTCCTTCTCGTACTTGCAGGCCACGCCGCAGGCGGACTTGCTGTCGGCGCGCTCGCACAGGTCGGTGGCGTAGCCGGAGACGGCGGGCAGGATCTCATGCTTGATCATATCCACCATGGTGTTGGCCTCGATGGTCAGCACGGTGGTGTAGTTCTCCACATGGATCTCGTACCGGGCCTGGATCTCCTCCTTGGTGTAGATGCCGTGCTTGACGAACAGGTCCACGTTCTTGGGGGCGATGTAGGCGGGCAGGGCGTCGGCGGTGGACTTCAGGTTGCACAGGCCCCGCTTCTCGGCCTCGGCAATCCAGGAGTCATCATAGCCGTTGCCGTTGAAGATGATGCGCTGATGCTCAGTGAAGGTCTTCTTGATGAGCTTCTGCAGATCGGCCTGGAAGTCGGTGGACTTCTCCAGCTCGTCGGCGAACTGGTTCAGCTCCTCGGCCATGATGGTGTTCAGGGCGATGTTGGGGCCGGAGATGGACTGGGAGGAGCCCAACATACGGAACTCGAACTTGTTGCCGGTGAAGGCCATGGGGGAGGTGCGGTTCCGGTCGGTGTTGTCCTGGCGGATGGCGGGCAGCACATCCACGCCGATCTCCAGAGTGCGCTTGCCGGCGTCCTTGAACTCGGTGCCCTTGATGATGGACTCCACCACGGCGTTCAGCTCATCACCCAGGAAGATGGAGATAACGGCCGGGGGAGCCTCCTGGGCGCCCAGACGGTGATCGTTGCCGGCGGAGGCCACGGTGGTCCGCAGGAAGTCCTGGTAGTCGTCCACGCCCTTGACAAAGGCGGCCAGGAACAGCAGGAACTGGGCGTTCTGGCTGGGAGTGGAGCCGGGCTTGAACAGGTTCTTGCCGGTGTCGGTGCCCAGGGACCAGTTGTCGTGCTTACCGGAGCCGTTGACGCCGGCGAAGGGCTTCTCATGCAGCAGGCACACCAGGCCGTGCTTGTCGGCCACCTTCTTCATCATCTCCATGGCCAGCTGGTTGTGGTCGCAGGCGGTGTTGGCGTCGGAGAAGATGGGGGCCATCTCATGCTGGCAGGGGGCCACCTCGTTGTGCTTGGTCTTGCTCAGCACACCCAGGGCCCACAACGTCTCGTCCAGGTCCTTCATGTAGGCGGCGACCCGGGGACGGATGGCGCCGAAGTAGTGATCCTCCAGCTCCTGACCGCGGGGAGGCTTGGCACCGAACAGGGTCCGGCCGGTCATCCGCAGGTCCTCGCGCTTGGCATAGTCCGCCTTGTCGATCAGGAAATACTCCTGCTCGGGGCCCACCTGGGCGGTGACCCGCTTGGTCTCGGTATCGCCGAACAGCCGCAGGATGCGGATGGCCTGGCGGCTCACCTCGTCCATGGAGCGCAGCAGGGGGGTCTTCTTATCCAGCGCGTGACCGGAGTAAGAGCAGAACACGGTGGGGATGCACAGGGAACCCTCCTTGATGAAGGCGAAGGAGGTGGGGTCCCAGGCGGTGTAGCCGCGGGCCTCAAAGGTGGCGCGGAGGCCGCCGGAGGGGAAGGAGGAGGCGTCGGGCTCGCCGCGGACCAGCTCCTTGCCGGAGAACTCCATGATGATCTTGCCGCCGCCCACGGGGGCGATGAAGCTGTCGTGCTTCTCGGCGGTGACGCCGGTCATGGGCTGGAACCAGTGAGTGAAGTGAGTGGCGCCCTTTTCCACGGCCCACTGCTTCATGGCCTCGGCGATCTCATTGGCAGTGCCGATATCCAGGGAGGTGCCTTCGGTGACGCACTTCTTCCAGGCGCCGTAGGACGCGGAAGACAGGCGTTCCTTCATGGTCTCCTCGTTGAAGACCAGGCTGCCAAACAGCTCGGGAAGTTTCATCGTGGTACTCATACGTTTCATCCTCCTAATTTTCCTAAATAGAATCGTATCATAAAATACGCAGAACGCAATAGGTAATACTTCTAACTTTTCGGCTCTTTACTGGCCGCTGGCACCGTAGTTTGCCAAAACCCGGGCGGAGGGATCGTTGACGTTGCAGCCCTCCCACTCCTTGTTGGGCATCCAGAAGTCCTTGATCATCTCGGCCTGGCCGGGATAGTACTTCTCGAAGATCTCCCGGTACAGCAGGCTCTCCTTGGTGAAGGGGGTGCAGTAGCTGTATTTGTGCCGCAGAGTTTCAAATTCCTCGTCGGTGTACTTCTCCTCGGCGTAGGCCTTCAGATCGTCCACCATGGAGTGGCCCACAGCGTCGGAGAAGGCGGCCTTCTGGCGCCACAGGATGTCCTCCGGCAGCAGGTGGTCCTTCTCAAAGGCGTGGCGCAGCAGGTACTTGCCCATGTCGTAGGTGTTCAGCTTCAGCTGGGGGTCGATGCTCATGACATACTTCACAAAGTCCAGGTCGCCGAAGGGCACCCGGGCCTCCAGAGAGTTGACGGAGATGCAGCGGTCCGCCCGCAGCACGTCGTACATGTGCAGCTCGTCGATGCGTTTCTTGGCCTCGTCCTGGAAGGCTTGAGCGCTGGGGGCGAAGTCGGTGTACTTGTAGCCGAACAGCTCGTCGCTGATCTCGCCGGTCAGCAGGACGCGGATGTCGGTCTGCTCATGGATGGCCTTGCAGCACAGGTACATGCCCATGCTGGCCCGGATGGTGGTAATGTCCCAGGTGCCCAGCATGGCGATGACCTCCTCCAGGGAGTCCAGCACCTGCTGGCGGGTCATGAAGACCTCAGTGTGGTCGGCGCCGATGTAGTCGGCCACCTCACGGGCGTATTTCAGGTCGATGGCGTCCTTATCCATGCCGATGGCGAAGGTGCGGATCTTTTTGCCCAGGACAATGGAGCTGATGGCGCACACCAGAGAGGAGTCCAGGCCGCCGGAGAGCAGGAAGCCCAGAGGGGCGTCGGCGTCCAGGCGCTTGTCCACGCCGGCAATCAGCTTGTTGCGGATGTTGTGGCAGGCGGTCTCCAGATCGTCCTGAGAGTACTCCTTGACGGTGGTCAGATCGGCGTAGCGGACGAATTTGCCGTAGGCGTAATAGTGGCCGGGAGGGAAGGGACAGACCTCCTTGCACAGGCCGATGAGGTTCTTGGCCTCGCTGGAAAATACGATGCCGCCGTCCTGGTCGTAGCCGTAGAACAGGGGACGGATGCCGATGGGGTCCCGGGCGGCAATGAGGGAGTCGGTGGTCGAATCGTAGATGATCATGGCGAACTCGGCGTCCAGCCGGGAGAACATGCTCAGGCCGTACTCCCGAAACAGGGGGAGCAGGATCTCGCAGTCGCTGCCGCTCTTGAAGGTGTAGCCCTTCTCCATCAGCTGCCGCTTCAGGGGACGGAAGCCGTAGATCTCGCCGTTGCAGACCACATAGTCACCGTCCAGCTCAAAGGGCTGCATGCCGGCCTCCGTCAGGCCCATGATGGCCAGGCGGTGGAAGCACAGCCAGCCGGAGGGGGTCTCGATGATGCGGCTCATGTCGGGGCCGCGGCTGATGGTCCGGTCAAAGTAGGGGAGAAGTTCTTCTTTGGTGTAAGTCTTCTTGGAAAAACCCATGATCGCGCACATAAAAGCACCTCCAGAAAATGAAAAACGCAGCTACATCCTAAAATTTTAGGACGAATAGCTGCTATCCGCGGTGCCACCTAATTTACCTTCCCTTTTTGACGGGGAACGGTCACCTTCAAGGCTCCAACAAGCCCGTGTGATGTAACGATCACAACTCGTCGCACTTACTGGCGGAAACCCGCGTTCAGATCACAGCTACGGAGTGTTCTTCCCACAGACTCTTTGTTACGGGGTTTCCACTGTCCCCCGCTCACTGGAACGGAACTTCTGCGGTACTTTTCTCCATCAACGCCTTTGTCGATGTTTTTCAATTGATGTTTGGAGTTTAGCACTGTAAACCATGCGGTGTCAATAACAAAATCCACAAAATTGCGAAAAAAAGAGAAGAAGATTTCTGCGGAGACGGAAAAAACCCGGCAAACCATTGGTTTGCCGGGGGAGGACTGCTGTCATCCGGTCAGATACAGCGGCAGGCATCGTCGTAGAAGGTGTCCATCTCCTCCTTGGTGGGGAAGTTGGCCACGTACATCTGGTTGCCCATGGCGCCGGAGAGGGCGTCGGGGATGCGGCCCACCATTTTCATCTGGCTGCCGTATTTGGCCAGCAGCTCGTCATGGCTCAGGGCGAAGGGCTTGCCGTCCCGGCGGCCCATGAAGGCGCAGTAGGCATGCTCGCCCTCGGGCACCGTGGAGCGGTCAAAGGCGATCATGTCGGCCCAGATCTTGTACACGTTGGTGCTGTTGGCAAAGTTCATCATGTCCGGGGAGAAGCCGCCGCAGGGGCGCATGTTGACCTCCAGGGCCACGATGTCGCCCTTCTTGCCAAGGCCCTCCTGGTCCTGGTCCAGGCGGAAGAACTCGAAGTGGACGAAACGGCTCTTGACGCCGAAGCTCTTCACTGTGGCCCGGCCGGCGGCCCGGGTGTCCTCGGGCAGGTCCTTATGGATGAAGTACAGGGAGTTGTCCAGGGTGTTGACCACCTCCATCAGGTTGGAGACGGTCACATTGCCGGTCTCGAAGATGGGCTCCCCATGGGAGTCGATGATGGCGTCGTAGGAGTTGATGGTGGCGTGGATGAACTCCTCCATGATGTAAGGCACGTTCTTGGGGTAGTCCTCCATGAAGTGTACCAGGTCCTCGTCGCTCTGGATCTTGTAGGTGCCGGCGGCGCCCACGCCGTTGTCGGGCTTGGCGATGGCGGGATAGCCAACGGTCCGCAGGAATTCCCGGCAGCCCTCCAGGTCGTCCACCAGATGATAGCGGGCGGTGGGGATACCGGCCTTGGCGTAGAACTCCTTCATGCGGGACTTGTGGCGCACCTTGGCCATGTCCTCCGTCTGGAAGCCGGTGGTGATGTGGAAGTCCGTCCGCAGGCGGGCGTCGGTCTCCAGCCAGTACTCATTGTTGGACTCCAGCCAGTCGATGCGGCCGTACTTGAAGATGAAGAAGGCCACCGCCCGGTAGACCTCATCGTAATTTTCCAGGCTGCCCACCTTGTAGTATTCCGTCAGGCTGTCCTTCAGGCCGGGGAGCAGCTCGTCATAGGGCTGGTCGCCGATGCCCAGTACGTTCATGCCGTTGTTTTTCAGCTCCCGGCAGAACTGCCAGTAGTTGGTGGGAAAGTTGGGGGACATAAAAATGATGTTTTTCATGGAACTCTCTCTTTTCTCTGTAAAGTATATGACCTTTGTACATCAAAAACCGGAGCGGTTCAGCTCTCCAGCAGCTTGGGAACGAAGTAGGCCACCTGCTTGTGCCACCAGGGCCAGTCATGGGCGCAGTCCTGGCCCCAGAAGTCCACCCACACACCGATGCCCTTCTCCCGGCAGATCTGGTTCAGGCGGATGGTGGAGTCGGGCAGCTCCCAGGGACCCAGTCCCACGCAGATGATACCCCGGTTGCGGTTGTACTGCTCCACATAGGGGTGGTCGGCGGGCATGTTTGCCAGATAGTCCACGGGGGAGTTCAGGTAGGTCAGCTCGTCGTGGTAGCCGCCGAAGCCGTATTCCGCCGTGTAAATACCGCTGAGGGCCAGCATACCGTCAAAGATGTCCGGGAAGCGGAAGAACAGGTTGGCGGCGTGGGTGGCGCCAAGGCTGCAGCCGAAGGTGATGATGCCGGGACAGCCCTCCCAGCTGTTCCTCTGGTTCACCATGTCCCGGATGAAGGGGACCATCTCGTCGGTGATGTAGCGGATCCACTGCTCGTGGCGGCGGATGCGCCAGTAAGGGTCCCCGTCCTTGCTGGACCAGGTCTCCAGGTCCATGGTGTCGATGGAAAAGACCATCACCTGGCCGGATTCGATCCAGGGGGACCAGGTGCCCGTCATGTGGAAGTTCTCAAAGTCGAAGAACCGGCCGTCCTGACAGGGGATGAACAGCACGGGCCGTCCGGCGTGGCCGTAGACCTTGCATTCCATGTCCCGGCCCAGAGCGGGGCTGTAAAATTTGAAATACTGTGTTTCCATGGGGGATCCCTCCCTGATTTTTCTCTTTATTCCACTCCGTAGAGCAGGGTTTCCATGAAAAAGGGGATCTGCCGTTCCCAGCTGGCCTCGTTGTGGTCGCCGCCGGGGACGATGCGGCAGTCCAGCAGTACCCCCCGCTCCAGCAGCCGGGAGGCCACCCGGCTGAACTGGCGCTTCATATTGCTGTGGAAGGACAACTCCCGGGAGCCGTAGTCCATGTAGACCACGGTGTCCGGGCCGATGGGGGCGGTGCGCAGCAGCCGGTCCAGCCGTCCCGTGGCGAACCAGATGGAGGGGGACAGGGCGGCGGCCCGGGAAAAGACGTGATTGTAGGCCGTCACGGCGTACAGGCTCATGAGCCCGCCCATGGAGCTGCCGGCGATGAAGGTGTGCTCCCGGTCCGGCAGAGTGGGGAACTCTGCGTCAATGTAGGGCTTGAAGGTGTTCACCAGCCACTCCATGGTGGTGCGGCCCCGGCCGCGGACATGGCCTACCTCCGGGTTGTCAAAGGTGAAGGGGGAGTATTCCGATAGGCGGCCGTTGTCAGGGCTGTGGTTGCACTCCACCGCAGCGATGATGACCGGCAGGCCGGTGGCCGCCGTGAAGTCCGCCATGCCCCAGCTCTTGCCGTAGGTGGCGTCCTCGTCGAAAAAGACGTTGTGGCCGTCGAACATATAGAGGACCGGATAGCGGGCCTCGGGGTCCTCCTCGAAGGCATCCGGTACGTAGACGTAAGCGCTGCGGGGCTCGTCTCCGGTGAGCTCCGGGATGGTGATGCTCCATTTTGTGATCATTGCCAGGTTCCTTTCCCATTGGAAATTAAGAGATAGTTTACTACAGCAAAGTGGAAAAGTCAATGCCGGAATAAAACGATTTCGTGGCGAAAAAACCGTCACGAAGAGCCTCCACCGCCCGCAAAACGGACAGGGGAGGCTCTGAGGCCCTTAACGGGCCTTGGCTTTTTTCGCGGCCTTGGAGACGGGCCGCTCCTTCAGCACGATGGCCGTCCGGGCGGGCAGGTACAGCTCCACATAGGGCTGACCGTCAAACCGCTTGGTGGGGTAGGGGATCTTGGCCACCAGATCCTGGCCGCCGTATTTGCTGTCGTCGGTAGACAGCTCCAGGGTGTACTCGGCGTCGGCAGGCACCGGCACCAGCACGTTGGTGAGGGACCGGCTGGGGTCGAAGTTGAAGGCGAACAGCAGGCCCTTACGGTAGAAGACGATCACCTTCTCCGGCTCCTTCAGCAGCTTCAGGTCCGCCATGCGCTGCTGGAAAATGCGGTGGGTCTTGGTCAGCTTCACCATGTCGTGGTCGAAGTCTCCCAGCCACTGGTATTTCAGGTAGCCGTTGTCCCGCAGGCTCCACTGGCGGCGGCAGTAGTGGAAGCTCCAGCCGTTGCCCTCCCGGGGGAAGTCGATCCACTCCGGGTGGCCGAACTCATTGCCCATGAAGTTCAGGTAGGCCTCGCCGCCCCCCGCCAGAGTGAACAGGCGGATCATCTTGTGGAGGGCAATGGCCCGGTCGATGACGGGATTGTGGCAGGCCTTGTCCATGTCGGTGTACATGGCGGCGTCCGCCAGGCGGAAGATCAGGGTCTTGTCCCCTACCAGGGCCTGGTCGTGGCTCTCCACGTAGGCAACGGTGTTCTCGCCGGGGCGGCGCAGGCACATGTCGCCCCACATTTTGCCGATGTCCCAGTCCTCGTCCTTTTTCTCCTTCACGGTTTTGACCCACATGTCAGGCAGGCCCATGGCCAGCCGGTAGTCGAAACCAATGCCGCCGTCTTCGATGGGCAGGCACATGCCGGGCATGCCGGACATGTCCTCCGCGATGGTGATGGCGTTGGGGTTCACCTCCCGGATCAGTTCGTTGGCCAGCTGCAGGTAGGTGATGGCCTCCACGTGGGTGTTCAGGGAGAAGTACTTGTGGTCGTCGTCGAAGCTGGAGCCCAGCCCGTGGTCGTGGTACAGCATAGAGGTGACGCCGTCAAACCGGAAGCCGTCAAAGTGGTACTCCGTCATCCAGAATTTCAGGTTGGACAGCAGGAAGTGCAGGACCTCGTCCTTGCTGTAATCAAAGCACTTGGTGCCCCAGGCGGGATGGTCGCCCTTGCCGCCGCTGTGAAAGAACTGCCATTCCGTGCCGTCAAACATGTTGATGCCCTCGGCGGTGTTCTTGACGGCGTGGGAGTGGACCACGTCCAGCAGCACCCGCAGACCCAGCTTGTGGGCCCGGTCCACCAGGTATTTCAGGTCCTCCGGCTTGCCGAACCAGCTAGAGGCGGCGAAGAAGTTGGCCACCTGATAGCCGAAGCTGCCGTAGTAGGGATGCTCCATGATGGCCATGAGCTGAATGGTGTTGTAGCCGGCCTTCTTGATGCGGGGCAGGGTGTACTTGGCGAACTCCCGGTAGGAGCCCACCTTGCCCTCCTCCTGGGCCATGCCCACGTGGGCCTCGTATATGTAGAGGGACTGGGCGGGCTTGAAGTCCTGATCCGTCCAGGGGAAGGTCTTCCAGTCATCCACCACCTCAGCGCACCAGGTGACGGACTGGGGGTCCTGGACCACCCGGCGGGCGTACAGGGGGATGTGCTCCGTGCGCTGCATGTTGGCGTCCACCACGGTCTTGACTTTGCAGCCGTCCCACAGGGCGCCATCATCCTCCAGGAACAGCTCCCAGAAGCCGTGCTCCAGCTTTTTCAGGGGGTGGCTGGTCTTGTTCCACTGGTTGAATTCGCCGGTGAGGTAGAGCTGGTAGGCGCTGGGTGCCCACTCCCGGTAGAACCAGCCGCCCTCCACATGGTGGAAGCCCAGATAACTGTGGGCCTGGGCGAAGTCGCTGAGGGTTCCGCCCTGGGACAGCAGGCGGTCTTTCGTGCGGCGGTACAGGTCCATGCGCAGGTCGATGTCTCCCGCAAAGGGCTTCAATTGAGGATTCAGTTCCAGAATTCGATACATGGTGTCACCTTTCAAAAGTCAGAGTCATATTGGTGGAAATGGTTTGATTTGATTATATCATATCACAACCTGATTGCAACGGCTGAGAACAGGCACTTTTTGTCAGGCGGTGCCGAAAAAGCGCGTGGCCCGCCGGTTTTCCGGCGGGCCTGAAAGAGAGGGGGTCAGCTCTCCATGTGGCGGCCCAGGAAGGCCGCGATGGTCTGGGCCAGCTTGTACTCGGTGTCGCCGGTGGTGGGGGTGGTGTCGGTCCCGATGAACAGCACCAGCCCCAGCAGGTCGCCCTCCGCCAGAATGGGGGCGGCCACATGGGTCAGCAGCTTGTCGCTGCTGTCGGAGACGGGGAGGGCCTGGCCCTCGCCGGTGTACTGGTAGATGCGGCGGCCCTCCATAATCTGCTCCAGCTCCGGGGTGATGCGCTTGCCCATCAGTTCCCGCTTGCCGCCGCCGGCCACGGCGATGACCGTGTCCCGGTCCGTCACGGCGCAGATGCTGCCGGTGGAACGGCTCATGGTGTCGCACAGCTGTCCGGCAAAATCCTCCATGCCCCCCAGCAGGGAGTATTTCTTGAAAATAACCTCACCGTCCCGGCTGGTGTAAATCTCCAGGGGGTCCCCCTCGCGGATGCGCATGGTGCGGCGGATCTCCTTGGGAATGACGACTCTGCCCAGATCGTCGATCCGCCGCACGATTCCAGTTGCCTTCATATCGAAAACTCCTTTTTGT
>CAYWYW010000083.1:0-10734 GCA_964462715.1 uncultured Oscillibacter sp. | reverse complement strand
TCAATGCCGGCGGCGATGGCCTCCCGGCAGGCGGCGGCGTCGTTCATCTTGCTGGCGCCCACCAGGGTGATCTCCCCGGGGGCCCGGCCCGCCTCTCTGGCGGCGGCTGCAATGTTGGCCCGCACCTGGGCAATGTTTTCGGCAATGGACATACTTTCCAACTTCTTTCTATAATAATTTATATACTCGCTCTGATCCTCTGTCACGGACCTCAATCCGCGGCCACGACCTTTCCGTCGGAAAGGTCTCTGGCGGAGAGAATCACTTCGTCACCGGGCCGCAGGCGGAGGGTCTCCTTGTCGGAGGGCTGGTCAGCCCTCACCAGTACAAAGTTCTCTCCGCTGTACAAAATCTCCACCGGCTTGAACCGGGCCTCCACGCCCACCACACAGTAGACGCCGATGGTCTGGCTCTCCGTGGTGTTCCCGTCCTCATCCGTCCGGGTGGTGGTCACCACCCGCAGCGCCTCCTCCGGCACCCGGATGCCCTCCACGCTGCCGGAGATGATCTGGGCACTCTGCTGGCGCAGCAGGGTCAGTTCCGCCAGGTAGGTCTTTCCCTCGAATACCACCACGCACCGGCCGTTCTCTTCGGCGCTCACATGGGTCACCATCACCGTCAGGTCCCGCTCCACGCCCTTGGCAAAGCGGAGGGTCAGCTCTCCGGCCTCCTTCAGGGCCTGGGCCTCCTCCGTCCGCATGGCGGCCACATAGTACCAGGAATCCCCCAGCACCAGCTTGCCCACCCCGGAGGCGGTGCCGCTGTCGGCCTTGACGGCGCTGAGCTGAGAGGGGGTCAGTTCCAGGATGCTCTCCGGCGTCAGGACGGACTCGTAGCCGTCCACCACCGCCGAATACAGGCCGGAGACCGGGGCGGTGACCCGCTGGACAGCCCCTGCGATCTGGGCCTTCAGGTCCTTCACCTGAGCCTGCAGCTCCTGGATCTGAAGGGTCAGGTCCGTGGTGTCGGTGTTGGTGTAATCCCGCTTCAGCACCTGTGCCCGCAGCTGGGCGCCCTGCTTTTGCGCGTCGCCCAGGTGACCCGCCGTCAGAGCGGCCCGGTAATCCAGGATATTCCGGCGGATCTGGGTGTCCAGCTTCTGGGCCACCTCCACGCCCACCTCCGCCTCCTGGGCGTACTGGAGCTGTTCAATGCGGGCGTTGAGGGCCTCGATCTCCGTCTGCCGGTCCACCGAGGTCTGGTCGGCGTAAACCGCCGCCACGGTGCCGCCCACGGAGACCCGCTCTCCCTCCGCCCTGCGGACCTGGAGCACGCCGCCGGTCTGATCCGGCAGAACCCGCTCCTGCCGCACCACGTAGCCGGAGACGCTGACAGCCTCCTCCACCCGATAATTGTATGCCGGAATGGTGGACAGGGGGTCGCTGAAATAGCGGACCGCCTGGAAGCCGAAATAGGCGGCCAGGGCCAGGGTCACCGCCGCCATCAGTAATTTTGTGCCGAGAGAGTTGTTTTTCATGTTGGCCTCTTATGTAGCCACGCTCCCCCGGTCAGGGAAAGCGCGGGGGTTATGAATCGTTTTCCGCCAGGTCCACATTCCGGAAGGGGGCAATGGTGGAAATGGCGTGCTTATAGATGACCTGCTGACGGCCCTCACTGTCCAGGATGACCACGAAGGCGTCGAAGCCGGTGATGGTGCCCCGCATCTGGAAGCCGTTCATCAGGAACATGGTGACAGGTACCTTGTCCCGTCTGGCTCTGAGAAGAAATAGATCCTGTAAATTCGCTTTAGTCTGCATATCGTCCGCTCCTTTTTCTGTGTGGGTCGGACGATTTTTCCTTTTTTCGCCCGCCGGGATTAGGATACCCCAGCGGCGGTCAGAATTTCTGTCGAAAGCTGTAAAGCCCGTTCAAAATCCCGCTGTTTTTCCCATTCGATCCAATGGATGGCCTGGTTCCGCCGCAGCCAGGTCAGCTGGCGCTTGGCGTACTGCCGGGAGCGGAGCTTCACCTCCGCCACGGCCTCCTCCACGGCGGCGGTGCCGTCGGCCACACCCAAAAATTCCTTGTAGCCGATGGCCTGGAGGGCGGTGGCTTCCCGGGGAATGCCGCTTTGCAGCAGCCGCTCCACCTCTGCCAAGAGTCCTTCCTCCACCATCTTGTCCACCCGCCGGTCGATGAGGGCCTTCATGTCCTCCCGGTCCGCAAACCGCAGGCCGATCCACACGGCGTCATACCGGGGCGGGATGCGCTGTGTCTCCTCATTGTGGGCGGTGATGGTCTTTCCGGTCTCCAGATACACCTCCAGCGCCCGGAGGATGCGCTTTTCATCCGCCGGGTGGAGCCGCTCCGCCGCCGCGGGGTCCACCTGCCGCAGCTCCGCCAGCAGGGGCTGGATGCCCTCCGCCTCCAGACGCCGCTGCAAGGTCTCCCGGACCTCTCCCCCTGCATGGCCCCCGGCAAAGGTGCGTCCGCTGACCACGGCCTCCAGCCACAGTCCCGTGCCGCCCACCAGGATGGGCAGCTTGCCACGGGCCAGGATATCGTCGATGATGGGGATGGCGGCTTCGGCGTACCGGGCCACGGACCACTGCTCCGACGGGTCCGCCACGGCGATCATGTGGTGGGGGACGCCGTCCATCTCCGCCGCCGTGGGGGCGGCAGTGCCGATGGTCATGCCCCGGTAGATCTGCATGGAATCGGCGGAGACCACTTCCCCGTTGAATTTTTTCGCCAGCAGCACACCAAGGGTGGTCTTGCCGCAGGCCGTGGGGCCGACAACACAGACGATCTTCGGTGCCATGGTCTCCCTCCTCTCCGAATTTGTCCCCTCAGAACTCCGCCGCCAGCTTTTGGGCCACATCACAGGCCCCCGCCAGCAGCTCCGGCGCCGTGGCCGGGTCAATGTCCAGGCAACCGGCGAACACGTAGTCGAACCGGGGGATGCCGAACATGGCGGCCGGCTGCCGCCAGTGGACCACGCCCACGCTGTCCTCATGCTCAAAATCGCCGCCGCTGGTGAGGTACACCAGCCATTTCGCCCGGCAGTCGCCGTGGCAGCCGTGCTCGTCATAGTGATAGGCCAGACCGTTGGCGGAGATGTACTCGATATAGGTCCGCAGGGCCGCCGGATAGCTCAGGTCCCAGTAGGGCGCCGCCACCGCGATGGCGTCCGCCGCCCGGAACTGGCGGGCCAGGGCAAACACCGGCGCGTCCCAGATCCCCACGGAGGCCAGGGCATCCCGGTCGTTCAGCATAGCCGCGTCAAAGGGTTTTAAGGCCAGCAGGGTCTCCTGGGAAACGGTCTCCACCTCCGCCTCCGGGTGCTTTGCCCGGAAAGCGTTCAAAAAAGCGTCCGCCAGCGCCCGGGTGCGGGAATCCGCCCCCCGCTGGCTGATACAGCAGTCTACAAATAAGAGCTTCATGGTCCGCTCCCCCTTGAAAAATATTATGCCCGCTTGAACATCTTTTCCAGTTCGTATTTGGTCAGCCTCACGGCAACAGGCCGTCCGTGGGGACAGTATTTTACTTCCCCGCTCTGGACCTTCTCCACCAGCACCCGCAGCTCCACCGGGTCGCTGGTCCAGCCGCCCTTGATGGATGCCTTGCAGGCCATGGTATGCAGCAGGTTCTCCCGCTTCTCCTCCAGGCTGCGCCCGGCCCGCAGGTTCTCCGCGAACTCCTCCAGGGTAGGCACCGTGTCCTCGGCGTTGATGTCCGCCGGTACCTCCCGCACCAGGATGGCCCCGTCGCCGAAGTCCTCACAGGCGAAGCCGAACTGCTCCAACAGGGGCAGGTTTTCCAGCAGCAGGGCGCCGTCCTCACGGGTCAGCTCCGCCGCAATGGGCCGCAGCAGGGTCTGCCGCATGGGAGGCTCCAGATTGGCCTTCAGCCGGTCAAAGTTGACGCGCTCATGGGCGGCGTGCTTGTCAATGAGCCAGACACAGCCGTCCTCGCTCTCACAGATGATATAGGTGTGCAGGACCTCCCCGGCGATGCGCCAGGGAGCCTCTTTCGCCTCCCCGATGGTCTGCTGCTCCGGCAGGTCCAGTGCGGTCTGGGGCTCTGCCGGGATGGCGGGCACAAAGGGCCGCTCCGGCTTGGGCGGCTCCGGTCTCACAGGAGCTTCCGCCAAAGGTCCCGACTTCTTTTCCGATGCCGGGGCGGGGCGTTCCACCGGCTGCTCCGTCACGGAGGCAGGGGGCTTTCCGAAAGCGCCGGAGGGCTTTTCCAGCGGGCGGAAGGCCGCGGGCCGCACCGGGGGTGGGACGCTGTCCGCCACCCGGACAGTGGACTTCCACTCTCCGTCCCAGGAGGCTGTGTACGTCCCTCCGGACACCGGGCGGGTGGGCCTGTATGGGGCCGCAGGCCGGGCAGGCGGTGCCGTGACAGGCTTTTCCGCAGATTTCGTCCCCTGCTCCCGGTAGGTTTTGGCGTCCATGGTCTGGAAAAAGTCCTGCCGGGGGTTCACCGCCTGCTGCACGCTTTTGGGCGTCGCTGGAGCGGTCCGGGCGTCCAGGCAGTCCAGCACGGTGTGGTACACCGCGTCAAAGACCTCCCGCTCCCGGGCGAACTTCACCTGGGTCTTGGCGGGGTGGACGTTGACGTCCACCTCCGTCACCGGAAGGGTCACGGACAGGACGCAGCCGGGGAACTTGCCCTTCATGATCTGGTTGCGGTAGCCCTCCTCCAGGGCCGCCGTCAGCAGCTGGGACTTAATGAAGCGACCGTTGACGAAGAACACCTGCATGGACCGGGAGCCCCGGCCCATAAGGGGCTGAGTCACAAAGCCGCTGACGGCCACCTGGCCGCCCCGGCCCTCCACCGGCACCAGGGATTTTGCAAAGTCCCGGCCCAGGGCGGCGTAGACGGCGGACTCCGTCTTTCCGTCGCCGGGGGTGTGGAGGCTCTCCACGCCGTCCTTGATGAATTTGAAGGAGATATCGGGGTGGCTGAGGGCCAGATGCTGCATAAGCCCCGCCACGGCAGCGGTCTCGGCGCTGTCCTTCTTCATGAATTTCAGCCGGGCCGGGGTGTTGTAAAACAGGTCTCGGACGGCAATGGTGGTGCCCTCCGGGGCGCCGGCCTCCTCCACCTGGCCGGGCACACCGCCCTCCAGGCGCAGGGAGGCGCCGCTCCCGCTGTCCTTCTGCCGAGTCAGGATCTCCACCCGGCTGACGGCGGAGATCGCCGCCAGAGCCTCCCCCCGGAAGCCCAGGGTACCGATCTTTCCCAGGTCCCCGGCGGAGCGCAGCTTGCTGGTGGCGTGGCGCAGGAAGGCGGTGGGCAGCTCGCCGGGGGCAATGCCGCAGCCGTTGTCGGTGACCCGGATCAGGCCCATGCCGCCCCGGCGGATCTCCACCACCACGGCGGAGGCCCCGGCGTCAATGGCGTTCTCCACCAGCTCCTTGACCACGCTGGCCGGCCGCTCCACCACCTCACCGGCGGCGATCAAGTCCGCCACATGGGCGGGCAGTTGTTGAATATGGGGCATCTCATATCCCTCCAGACAAGCGAAAACTCACAGAAACAGCACCACCACCGGAATGGTGATGATGGATACCAGCGTGGTCAAAAAAGTCCCCTGGGCCATGCAGTCCGTGTCGCCGTTGTACTCCATGCTCAGCATGGTGCCGTTGACTGCCGCGGGCATGGCCATGAGAATGACGGAAACCCCTGCAACAACGGGCGGCTCTACCTTTATCCAACCCAATACCGCCCATAGCACTGCAGGCAGCACCAGCAGCCGCACCGCCGTCAGTATCCACAGCCGGGGTGAGGCAAAGACCTGTTTGGCAGACAGGCCTGCCAACAGGGAACCCACCACCAGCAGGGACATGGGCGTGGTCAGATCACCCACGAAAGCCGCGCACTCTCCTACCAGGAGTGGCAGGGAAATGCGGCCCAGGGCGATCACCAGGGCAGCGACAGAGGCGATGATGCAGGGAGAAACCAATTGCTGCCAGCGAAACTTGGCCCGTCCAGACAGCATCAGCGGCCCCAGGGAATAGGACAGCAGGTTGAAGGGCAGCACCAGGATGACGGCGTAAAACAGCGCCTCCGGGCCGAAGATGGCCACAACCACCGGATAGCCAATAAAGGCCACATTGGGAAACATCAAAATATAACGCCACACGCCCTGCTGCTTCTCTGTTCCGCCCAGTAGCCGGGGCGCCACAGCAGCTACCAGCGCTTCCACGCCATAAAACACCGCTGCCACTTTCAGCACGGAAAGGATCTCCGCCGCGCCGGGCAGGGCATCACCTGTTGCCACAGTGGCAATGATCAGACAGGGCATGGTGATGTTCAGGATGATCTTGGAGATCTTCTGGTCGGTCTCACCGCCCAGGTAGCCCAGACGGCGGGCCAGGTAACCCGCACCGATGCCGAAGAGGATCACCAGCATTTCAAAAAAGGCATCCAGAAAGCTCATGGGTTCGGTTCTTCTTTCTCTCTCAAGTCAGGTTTCACGCCACTGGCTGCGATAGCCCAGGGCGTCCACCAGGGCATACAGCTGCCGCACGGAGCGGGCGTCTCCCTCCACGGAGCGCAGCAGCTGGTTTTTGCCGGTAGTCTCGATGTTGACGGTCCAGTTGCCATCCTTTTCCCAGCAGTAGACCATTTTGATGGACTTCTGAGGGACGACCGCATCTCCCAGGGTCAGTACGCCGCTCTGAATGGTCCAGCGCATCGTCTCGCTGGCACTCTTGTCACCGGGCAGCAGCTTCATCATCTGGGGATACAGCAGCCAGATCAGCACCGGCACCAGGATGGCAATGCCGATCTGGGTCATCAGGCCAGTCTGCAGGCGGGTGGACAGCATCCGCGCCATGGGCAGCATCACCAGAATGATCACCGCCGCCGTGATTCCCAAAGCCGCCGCCTTCCGCCAGCCGCCGCTGCGTTTGATGGTCAGTTCACCGGACATAACGATTCCTCCTCTTACAGCATGGCCCACGCGCTGAGGGCGTTGGCCGCCGCGTGGATGGCAATGGATGTCCAAAGGGTCCCGCTGTGCTCATAGGCCCAGGCCAGCACCAGCCCCGGCACCAGATACTGGACCATCAGCAGGAAATAGGTGATATCCTGCTTCACTACCGCGAACTGCCAAACATGCAGCAGAGCGAACAGCAGACAGCTCAGCAGGTACGCCACCACCCGGCTCTTGCTTTTCAGATTGCCGAATACCAGCCCCCGGAAGAGGACCTCCTCCACGAAGGGGGCCAGGAAAATGACGATCAGCAGCGTCACCCGGGGGGCGTCCTGGATCTGGGCGGAGATGGTGGTATCGTTCAGGTTGGTGCGGTTGGTGATGACCAGGTTGCTGAGCCGGTACACCAGCTCGTTAAGGCCGTACAGCCCCACCAGGCCTACCAGCACCGATTTGCAGGCAATCCCCAGGTTGTCCGCGAACTGCCGGGAGGTGCGCATCAGAAACTTGTGGAAAATGATGACCGTGACGGCAAACAGGACGTAGTAATAGATCATGTTCTGCACAGTGTTGGAAATATTCACCGCCAACAGCTTCTCCAGTGCCCGGAACAGCGGGTCTGTGGCGAAGGGGAGGACCACCAGGTAGATGACGAAAAACACCACCCCGGCGATCTGCTCTCCGGGGGACATATAGGACGTGGATTTGCGTTTTGCCATAGAAACCTCCTAGATATGCACGGCTTCGCCATGCGGAGAGACGCCCCCCATTTTCTTTTTGAGACATCAAAAAGAAAATGCGCCGCGCCCGGTGGAAAAGAAAAAATGTTGGGCGGCTCAAATCGGCACAAATGTGTCGATTTGACCGCAGACGGGGGTTGTTGGGATCGGTGCTGACTGAGATTGGAAATCTTCTGCCGGGTGCGCCCGACACTGGCGAAACCAGGGTAACATACCGCCGCAAGCGGAGACTTCGGTTTGCTTTCGGGGTGGTCAACGCATGGACTGTCCTTATGGCCCCGCGCGTTCCGCTTCGCTGCGCGCTGCCGCGAGATAGCGGAAGTGGCAGCGGAAAGAGGAGCTGGTCCATGCGTCTGCCGCCACGGTTCACAGAGGCAGTATCAAATGCGGGGACGCAGTTCTACGGTGCTGCGGTGTATAGCGCACCCGGTACGAGCCCCGATCTTCCGCCGCACCGTCTCGCTCGACCCCCGTATTTGTCCAAACCTGCCCAAAGGGCGGGATTTGGGCACAAAAGCGGTTTCTTTTCCACCGCTGCGGCGGCGACTTTTCTTTGTCAAGACTGATGGGGTCCCCACGAAAACCCAGCGAAGCGGCTTTCGTGGGGAGAGGAAAAAGGAACGGAGCGGGGCGAGCCCTGTCCGTCAGGGCGGGGCGAGTATAGCGCAGTTTCTTTTGACGACAAGTGGGGGCCGCATTCCCGTGCCGCAAAGCGGCACATCGTCTCCGCGGCCCGCAGGCCGCAGTCCTCACATGAGCTTCTGTTTCAGCTCATACAGCAAGCTCATGGCCTCGATAGGCGTCAGGGTGTCGGGCTGGCAGCGGCGCAGGGTGTCCAGCACCTCGCCTTCCCCGATGGCATCCAGGGACACCTGGTCTGTCTCCTTCCGGGCAGCCACATACTGGACACCGTTCTCCGTCTCCAGCTCCTTCAGCACGGTTTTGGCCCGCTGGACGACCTTGTCGGGCAGGCCCGCCAGCTTGGCCACCTCAATGCCGTAGCTGCGGTCCGCGCCGCCGGGGATGATCTTCCGCAGGAAGATGATATCCTCGCCCCGGGTCTTGACGGCGATGGAGTAGTTCACGGTGCCGGGCAGGGTGTTCTCCAGCTCTGTCAGCTCGTGGTAATGGGTGGCGAACAGCGTCTTGGCCCCCAGGGTCTTCCAGTCGGCGCAGTATTCCAGCACCGCCCGGGCGATGGACATGCCGTCAAAGGTGCTGGTGCCCCGTCCGATCTCATCCAAAATCAGCAGGGAGTTCTTCGTGGCGTGGTGCAGGATGTCGGAGACCTCCGTCATCTCCACCATGAAGGTGGACTGGCCGGCAGACAGGTCGTCGCTGGCGCCGATGCGGGTGAAAATCCGGTCCACCACGCCGATGTGGGCGAATTTCGCCGGGACAAAGGAACCCATCTGTGCCATCAGAACGATCAGCGCCACCTGGCGCATGTAGGTGGACTTGCCCGCCATGTTGGGGCCGGTGATGATGGCCACCCGGTCCTCCTTTTCACCCATGAAGGTGTCGTTGGGGACGAACAGCGTATCCTTCAGGACCTTCTCCACCACGGGGTGGCGGCCCTCCCTGATCTCAATGACGCCGGACTCGTCCACATCGGGGCGGCAGTAATTGTTCCGCACCGCCACGGCGGCGAAGGAGGTCAGGGCGTCGATCTCGGCCACGGCGGCGGCGGTCTTCTGGATGCGCTGGGCGGCGGCGGAAACCTCCTCCCGCAGGGCCGTGAACAGCTCGTATTCCAGGGCCACCACCCGCTCCGAGGCCGTCAAAATCTGATGCTCCAGGTCCTTCAATTCCTGGGTGATGAACCGCTCGCCGTTGACCAGGGTCTGCTTGCGGATGTACGTATCAGGGACCAACTCCTTGAAGGAATTGCTGACCTCGATGTAGTAGCCGAAGACCTTGTTGTAGCCGATCTTCAGAGTGCGGATGCCGGTGCGCTCCTTCTCCTTGGCCTCCATCTCGGCAATGATGCCCTTGCCACCCTTGAGGATGTGGCGCAGGCGGTCTACCTCTTCGTCAAAGCCGTCCCGGATGAATCCGCCTTCCCGGACGGAGAAAGGCGGCTCGTCGCAGATGGTGGCGGCGATGCGGGCCCCGATGTCGTCCAGGGTATCCAGTTCCGCCGTCAGTTCCGACAGGCGCCGGTCCGAGAACCGGGATACCTGCTCCCTGACGGCAGGCAGCTTTTCGATGGCCGCCCGCAGGGAGGCCATATCCCGGCCACCGGCGGTGCCGTAGACGATGCGGCCGATGAGCCGCTCCATGTCCCCCAGGCCCGTCATGGCGGCGGTCAATTCTTCTCTTGCGATGGTGTCCTCCACCAAAGCCGCCACGGCGGAATTCCGCTTGCAGATGGCGGTCACGCTCAGAAGGGGCCGCTCCAGCCAGCTCCGCAGGCACCGGGCGCCCATGGGGGTACGGGTCTTATCCAGCACCCACAGCAGGCTGCCCTTTTTCTCCTTGCCCCGCAGGGTCTCCGTCAGTTCCAGGTTCCGCCGGGCCGTCAGGTCCAGCTCCATGAAGCGGCCCTGCTCGTAGTAATCCAGGTCGTTGATGTGGGACAGGTCCGTTTTCTGGGTCTCGTACAGGTAGTTCAGCAGTCCGCCCAGGGCCATGGCCGCCGCCGGGTTCCCGGCAGGCAGGTTTTTCAGAGCGTCCTCACCGAACTGCTTCCGAATGTTCTGCTCCGCCTCCTTTAAAAGAAAGCGGCGCTCGCCGCCGTTTTCCACCCGGCAGGAGAACTTGTCCCGCAGGGCGTCTGTCAGAGGCCGCTGGGCGAAAGCGCCGTCGTTCAAAATGGCCTCGGCGGGGGAGAAACGGCCCAGCTCGTTGACAACGTGCTCCAGCCGGTCCTTGCCGGTGAAGGCCGTCAGGTGGGCCTTGCCGGTGGAGATGTCGCAGAAGGCCACGCCCGCGCAGCGGGAGTCCAGATAGATGCCGCAGATGAAGTTGCTGGACTTGTCGTCCAGGCAGGCGGCGTCGATGACGGTGCCGGGGGTCACCACCCGGATAATATCCCGCTTCACCAATCCCTTGGCGGTGGCGGGGTCCTCCATCTGCTCGCAGATGGCCACCTTGTAGCCCTTG
>CAYWYW010000082.1:0-10769 GCA_964462715.1 uncultured Oscillibacter sp. | reverse complement strand
CAGCTCAGCCGGGGCCTTCACCTCAGCGACAGCTTTGTTAGAATACCAAATGCTTCGACAAATGTCAACACCTTTTTTCAATTTTCTTCAAAAAAAGTCATCCGCATGCCAAAACATGCGGATGACCTATCTTTTTACATATAATGTATATTACGTATATTACGCGGCATTGACCTCGTCAAAGATCTTTTCAATGTTCTCATCAGGCTTTTTCGTCAGCAGGCTGACCACCACGATAACAACAGATGCCACAATGAATGCGGGCAGCAGCTCATAGATGTTCCAGGCACCACCCATGGGACGCACGCAGAACTTCCACACAAAGACCATGATGCCGCCGGCCACCAACCCGGCCAGAACGCCCTGGCGGTTGCTGCGCTTCCAGAACAGGGCAAACAGGATCGCAGGGCCAAAGGTAGCGCCGAAGCCCGCCCAGGCGAAAGACACAATCTGGAACACACTGCTGTTGGGGTCGGTAGCCAGGAAGGCTGCAATAACAGCGATGACGATGACGGTGAGCCGGGCCACCAGCATGGTTTGCTTGGCGGTCAGTTTTACGCCGAATACATCCTGCAGCATATTCTCGGAGAACGCAGAAGCGGCAGAGAGCAGCTGAGAGTCCGCAGTGGACATGGTAGCAGCCAGGATACCAGCCAGGATCAGGCCGGCAATAATGGCCGGAATAAAGCCGTAGGAGGAAAGCAGGTCCGCAATTTTGACAATAACAGTCTCAGAAGCGCTGCCCTCCAGTGCGGGAATGCGGCCAGCCTTGGAAACACCGTAGCCGATCATGCCGATACAGATAGCTACCGCCATGGAGATCACCACCCAAACGGAGGCGATCCTGCGGGACAGCTTCAGTTCACTTTCGTCACGGATGGCCATGAAGCGCACCAGAATATGGGGCATGCCGAAATAGCCCAGGCCCCAGGCCATGGTGGAAACAATGGTGACCAAGCCGTAAGGTGCAGCGCCGCCGGAAGCGGCATCATGGGTCTGTACAAAGCTCAGGTAGCCCGGCAGCGTCCGCACATTCTCCAATACAGCGCCCATGCCGCCGGCCTGATAAACACCGAAGCAAGTAATGACGACCAGGGCGGAGGTCATAATAATGGACTGGATCAGGTCCATGGTGGCAACGGCACTGAAGCCGCCCACAGAGGTATAGCTGATAATGACCACAGTGCCGATGATTACCGCCACCAGGTAGTTCCAGCCAAAGAGACTGTTGAACAGCTTGCCGATGGCTGCCAGACCGGAAGCCACGTAGGGGACGAAGAAAATCAGGATAATTAGGGACGCGATGCACATAATAACGGGCTTCTTCTCCCCATAGCGCTTGGAGATAAAAGCGGGAATGGTAATGGCATCCAGCTTCACGCTGTACCGGCGGATCTTCCGGGCCACCAACAGGAAGTTCAGATAGGTGCCAACAGCCAGGCCGATAGCGGTCCAGCCCGCGTCGGCCACGCCGCTGAGGTAGGCCAGGCCAGGCAGGCCCATCAGCAGCCAGGAGCTCATATCAGAGGCCTCCGCGCTCATGGCAGTGACCAGAGGGCCCATGCCCCGGCCGCCCAGGTAGAAGCCCTCGGCGCTCTTTTTGCTCCGCCGTCCGATCATCACGCCGGTGACGATCACGAAGCAGAGATAGAGGATGATGGTTCCCATAATACAGACTTGTGCGGTTGTCATTGTAGTTTCTCTCTCCTTTGTGTTTCAATGAAAGACATCATACCATACTTATCACAAGAATGAAATACAGAACGGAGTATAGAATGAATTCTATACTCCGTTTAACTTATATCAGCTTTTTTGCTGATAAATCAGCATTTTTCATCTGTACGTTTTTTCATATTCATACTCGTCTAAAATTTAAAATCTCATTTTGTATCCACTGTTTTTTCCCGATAGCTCTCCAAAAACATAGGCGTCACACTGTCCGTATAGGCCACCAGGGAATACTCGCCCCCCGCCAGACACCAGTCGTACATCAACGCCCGCTCCCACATGGCGTAAGCCCGCAGGATCTCGTTGACCGTCCGGTCTGTCCGCAGCTGTCCCGCCTTCTGACCTTCTGTAATAATCTGACGCAGCAGCTTGAAATACGTGCGGTTCCGGTCCAGCAAATGCTTCTCTCCCCGGGCCAGCAGCTGAGTGGACAGCAGGCGGGCCAACAAATCCATGGATACGCCGCCATCGATCATGGCAAACAGTTCGTGGTTCAGGTAGATCAACTTCTCCATGGCGTCCAGGTTCGGATCCATGGTCTCCATCAGCTGCTCATACTTTTCGTCAAACACATAGGCCAAAGTGCCCAGCAGGGCGTCTTTCCCATCAAAATAATGGTAAAAGGAGCCCTTGGAGGTCTCGGACTCAAACACAATGTCCTCCACCGTGGTGTCCTCATAGCCCTGTTCATAAAACAGCTTCCAGGCCGCCGATATGATGCGCCCCCTGGTATTTCTGGTGTTTTTCCTCGGCATGATTCGCGGCCTCCTCTTTTGCTCTGTCTCTACTATAATCGGTTTTTCCTGTCAAATCAAGCGGATGTTCTCAACCACGCAGCACAATCCGCATGATTTTTAGCACATTCTCCAGTATTCAAGGCATGTCCTTTACTGGTATAATACATTAATGACTAAAATTAAGGAGGCCCTTATGCGGTTCTGGAAAATGAACGGCGCCGGAAATGATTTCGTGGTGCTGAACAATCTGGAAGAGCACCTGTCCCCGGAAGTCCTACCCCAGGTGGCCCGAACCCTGTGTGAGCGGCACCTGTCCATTGGCGCCGACGGACTGATGGTAGTGGACACCCCCACCCAGGGCGGCGATTACAAAATGCTGTTCTTCAACTCTGACGGAAGCGTTGGCGAAATGTGCGGCAACGGTGCCCGCTGCATCTGCCGGTACGGCTACGAAAACGGCCTGGCCGGCGAGGTCCAGACCGTGGAGACCACCGCAGGTATCGTCACCGGCCACCGGGTGACGGAACGGCTGTACCGTGTCCGTCTCAACGATCCCTCTACGGTGAAGCTGGACTATCCGGTGGAGGTAGATGGCATCACCTATGACTGTGCCTATGTGGAGTTGGGCAACCCCGGTTTGCCCCATGCGGTGGTACCCTATCCCGATCTGAAAAATGCCGACTGGAACGAGCTGCGGGAGCTGGGCCGGAAGCTCCGCTGGCATCCCGCCTTTCCCAAGGGCGCCAATGTGAACTTCTACGAGATCACCAGCCAGGACACGGTCTATGAGCGGACCTTCGAGCGGGGCGTGGAGGACTTCACCTACGCCTGCGGCACCGGAACCGGCTCCGTGGTGACGGTCCTGACTCTTCAGGGCAAGGCAAGCGGTCAACATGTGAAAGTCGACATGACCGGCGGGCAGCTTATCATCGACGTGGAACGGGACGGCTCCCGGATCACGGACCTGTTCCTGACAGGCCCCACCAACATTGTTGCAAAGGGCGAGGTCACCGACGAAGACCTCTGTCTTGCAAAATAATCCTGTGTGTGCAAAAAAATAGGAGGAATTTTTATGGAAGCAAAATCCGTCGTGAAAAACTACCGCTTCATGGCCATCATGATCGGCTCCATGATCCTGGGCGCCATCGTGGGCTGGTTCTGGCCTGCTTTTGGCAACAAGATCAGCTTTTTGGGCACCGTATTCATCAACATGATGTTCTGCATCGTGGTGCCTCTGGTGTTCGCGTCCATCTCCGGCGCCGTGGCCAATATGGGAAGCCGCAAGCGTGCCGGCAAGATCATGGGCGTCACTGTAGCCACCTTTGTCATCACCGGTGCCATCGCTGCCGTCATCATGTTCTTCCTGGTGAAGGTGTTCCCCCCTGTCCTGACTGCCTGGACTGAGCTGCCCTCTGAGGAAATGGGCGAATACGCCACCCTGACGGAGATGATCGTCAACTTCTTCACCGCAAGCGACTTCGTGGGTCTGCTGACCCGCCGCGCCATGCTGCCCCTGATCGTGTTCTCCATTCTCTTCGGTTTCGCTGTGAACCTGAACGGCGGCAAGGATACCCTGGTGGGCAAGTTCCTGGAAGACCTGACCAACGTCATGCTGAAGTTTGTGAAGATCGTCACTTATTACGCTCCCATTGCCTTCTTCGCTATCTTCGCCGATCTGGTGGCCACTTATGGCTCTCAGGTCACTGTGACCTACGGCCGCGCTCTGCTGCTGTACTATCCCCTGTGCTTCATCTACATCTTCACCGCGTGGCCTCTGTTCGCCCGGTTCGGCGGCGGCAAGGGTGCCGTAAAGACCATGTTCCAGCACATCACACGTCCCGCCGTGGTGTCCCTGGGCACCTGCTCCTCTGTCGCCACAATCCCCACCAACATGGAAGTGGCCGCCGAGACCGGCATCTCCAAGGACGTATCCGACATGGTGCTGCCTCTGGGCGCCACCATGCACATGGACGGCTCCTGCTTCTCCTGCGTGCTGAAGATCGCCTTCGTGCTGGGTGTGTTCGGGCAGGATCTGGGCTTTGACAAGCTGATCCCCGTGGTACTGGTGGCTGTTCTGTCCTCCGTGGGCATGAGCGGTGTCCCCGGCGGCGGCTACATCGGCGAGTACATCATCTGCTCTATCTTCTTCCCCGAGCAGATTGAGGTGGCCTTCCCCATCCTGGTGGCCATCGGCAATCTGGTGGATCCCCCCGCTACCATGATCAACTCCGCCGGCGACTATGTGGTCTCCTACATTGTCTCCCGCTTCGTGGACGGCAAGGACTGGCTGCAGAAGGCCCTGGCTGCTAAGCAGTGATATTCCGTTTCTCTCAAGGGAGACCGTTTTGGCGGTCTCCTTTTTTCGCCATTTTTTATAGGTTGACCTTTCTCTTTTCATCCGATATACTGGACTTGAAAGGAGCGTGGTCCCATGTCCACCCTGCTGTTGAAAAATCTGCACACTGTCATCACCTGTGATGACAGTGATAAGATTCTCCATGCCGTGGACCTCTATTGCGAGAACGGCTTTATCCGTGCCATCGGTCCCCACCTCCACAACACCGCCGATACCGTCATCGACGGCAGCTATTACTGGTGCTATCCCGGTCTGGTGAACACGCATCACCACCTCTACCAGGTGTTTTCCCGGAATTTGTCCCAGGTGCAGAACATGGAGCTGTTCGACTGGCTCACCACCTTGTATGAGATCTGGAAGGGGCTGGACCAGAACGTCATTCGCCTCAGTTCCCTCACCGGCATGGGAGAACTGATGAAGCACGGCTGCACCACCTGCTTTGACCACCACTATGTATTCCCTGCCGGAGCGGGTGATCTCATCGGTGCGCAGTTTGCCGCGGCAGAGGAATTGGGCATCCGGATGTTCGCCTCCCGGGGCAGCATGGACCTGAGCAAAAAAGACGGCGGCCTGCCGCCGGACAGCGTGGTCCAGACGGTGGATGAGATCATGCGCGATTCCGCCCGCATCATCGGACAGTATCACGACCCTCGGCCCGGCTCCATGCGGCAGGTGGCCCTGGCTCCTTGCTCTCCCTTCTCCGTCAGCGCCGAGCTGCTGCGGCAGAGCGCCATCCTGGCCCGGCAGTACGGCGTCCGGCTCCACACCCACCTGTGCGAGACAAAGGACGAGGAGAACTATATGCTGACCCACCATGGGGTCCGGCCGCTGGAATTCATGGCCTCGCTGGGCTGGACCGGCCCGGATGTGTGGTACGCCCACGGCATCCACTTCAACGACGAAGAGCTGCGGGAGCTGGCCCGGACCGGCACCGGCGTGGCCCACTGTCCCATTTCCAACATGAAGCTCTCCTCCGGCATCGCCCGCATCCCAGAGATGCTGGCCCTGGGGGTTCCCGTAGGCCTGGCGGTGGACGGCTCCGCCAGTAACGACGGCTCCTCCCTCATGGAAGAACTGCGGGTGGCCTACCTGCTCCACCGGCTGAACAGTAGCAAGGCGGCCCCCTCCGGCTACCAGGTGCTGAAGATGGCAACCCGGGGCGGTGCCCGGCTGTTGGGCCGGGATGACATCGGCTCTCTGGAAGTAGGCAAATGTGCCGACCTGTTCCTGGTGGATTCCCGCCGTCTGGAGCTGGCGGGCAGCGAGTACAGCCCCGCCGATGCGCTGGCTACCGTAGGCCTTCGGGGTCCGGTGGACTACACCGTGGTGGACGGAAAAGTCGTGGTGAAGGGGGGCCGTCTCGTCACCATCGACGAGGAGCAGGTGGCCGAGGAAGCCCGGAACTGCTGTCGGGCCTATCTTGAAAAGAAATAAAAACAGGAGCCTGTATCGCATTGCGATACAGGCTCCTGTTTTAGGCTCCGTGAATGATACAAGCAATATGGTGTAAAAGCTTTAATCCAGCACCTGGACCGCCGCGCCCAGAACACCGTCGCCGATATAGACACTGAGGGTGCCGTCGATCTCACCCTCCCAGATATGGTCGTAATCCGGCAGGGCCGCCATCAGCTTCTGCCGAATGACCTCCATCTCCGCCGGAGCACCGCCGTTGGCCACCGCCAGATTGTACCTCCGGCGGTCCCCGCAGCTCTTTTCCGTCATGGCCACCAGCTTGTCCATCACCTGATGGCGTCCCCGGACTTTGGCTACCGACTGGAGCTGGCCGTCTCCTGCAAAGGTGAGAATGGGCTTGATCTGCAGCAGGGAGCCCGCCGTGGCCGTCACCTTGCCGATACGGCCGCCCTTCATCAAATACTCCAGAGTATCCACGGAGAAGAAGGGGAAGGTGTTGGCGATCAGACTGGGGATGCGGCGCTCTGTCAGCTCCTCCCAGTCCATTCCGTTCCGGATATCCTCCGCCGCCTGCAAAACCGTCAGGCCCTGGCCCAGAGAGCCGCTGAGGGAGTCGAACACCCGGACCGGCAGCTTTCCCTGGCATTCCTCCGCCAGGAGCCGCACGAGATTGTACGTGCCGGACAATCCGCTGGACAGCATGATGGCGATGACACCGTCGTAGCCCTCCTCCAGGATTCGACGGAAGACCTGGCCCACATCCTCCGCGGCGGGCAGAGAGGTCTGGGGCAGTTCTCCCGCCCGCAGGCGGGCATAGATGTCCGCGCCGTTAATATCCACGCCGTCACGGTATTCCCCATCCTGACACAGGATCCGAAGGGGCACCACGAAGATGTGGTTCTCTTTGATCATCTGCGGCGAAAGGTCCGCGCAGGAATCCGTCAGCAATGCGATTTTCTGTGGATTCATAGCAGTCTCTCCTGTTATTACATATTATAGCGATTATCCCACAAAACCCGAAAAACTGCAAGAACTATCCTTCGACACTTCCCGGAATTTTGCAAGTACACCTCATTCCTTCGGTGCTCCGGCCCCATACACAAAAAAGGCAGCCCTTCGGCTGCCTTTTGCGATCCGGCGGTCTCTCATTTACGGCGTTTTCCACCGCTCCAGAGTGGGCAGAAGGCCCCGCATGTACGCCCGGCAGGCCTCCGGGTCCGACTGACCCAGGGGCATGTGGGGAATACAGTGCTCCACCATCTCCTCCATGGTACAATCCTGGACGAACTGCCCGTCAGACCAACACCATTTGCAGTATTTCTCATTCAAGGTCCCATCTGCCTCCCGCGCCAGAAAATCATCACTGAGGGGCATCCCGCAGCTCTGACAGATCAGGGTCCTCGGGCTGCCCAGCAGGGTGTTGACCGACACACCAAACAGCCTGGACAGGGCCAGCAGGGTCTCCGGCTCCGGGATGGTCTCGCCCCGTTCCCAGCGGCTCACCGCCTGCCGGGTCACATGGAGCGCATACGCCACCTGGTTTTGTGAAAAGCCCGCCTTTTTCCGCAGGTCTGTGAATACCTCGCAAAATTCCATACTGTTCGCCTCCTGACATCAGCCTATCACGCCGGTTCCCGGTTGTAAAGCAACCGTCAGTTGCCTCCCCGCCGGATGTGGTCCAGCAAGCCCCGGCATCCGGCCAGCACATCCCGCCAGGTCGCCTCGAAGTCCCCGGTGTACCAGGGGTCCGCCACATCGCCGGCCCGGTCCGTCCAGTCCAGCAGCAGAGATATTTTTCCCGACCGGTCTCCCCCACAGATGCGCCGCATGTTCCGCAGGTTGGCACTGTCCATGCCCACCAGATAGTCCCAGCGGCCATAATCTCCGGCGGTCAACTGCCGGGCGGCATGGCCGGCGCAGCCGATGCCGTGCTCCGCCAGCTTCCGCCGGGCGGGCGGATACACCGGATTGCCAATTTCCTCTGTACTGGTTGCAGCAGAGGCAATCTCAAAGTCTGCTTCCAACCCGGCTTTCTTTACCAGGTCCTTCATCACGAATTCCGCCATGGGGCTGCGGCAGATATTGCCGTGGCACACGAATAAAACCCTTGTCATGCTTCTCTCCACACTTTCGTCATTTGATGATGCTTCATCATATCACGGTGCCGTTCTCCCCGCAAGAGCTTGCATTTTTCACTTTGGCACCGTATACTGAAACAAAAACGCGAGGGAGGTCCCCATGCAAAGATTTTCCATCATTGTTGGCGATATCACGGAATCAAAGGTGGACGCCATTGTCAATGCCGCCAACACCACCCTGCTGGGGGGCAGCGGCGTGGACGGCGCCATCCACCGGGCCGCCGGTCCGGGGCTTCTGGCGGAATGCCGGACGCTGGGCGGCTGCGAGACCGGGAAAGCCAAAATCACATCCGGCTACCATCTGCCCGCCAAGTACGTCATCCACACGCCCGGTCCCATCTGGCGGGGCGGCAAGGAGAACGAGGCCGCCCTGTTAGCCTCCTGTTACCGTTCCTGCCTGGAGCTGGCCGCCGAAAAGGGTCTGCGGACCGTGGACTTTCCCTCCATCTCCACCGGGGTCTACGGCTATCCCCTCTCCCAGGCCGCCTCTGTGGCTCTGCGGGCTATCATGGACTTTCTGCGGCAGCACGACCTGCCGGAGCAGGTGCGCATGGTCTGTCACACTTCCGAAGCCGCCAACATCTACCGCCAGGTCTGGAACATGTGGTTCGCCGGCACCAAGGCCGAACGTATGGAGGCCGCCGAATAAGCAGCATGGACAAAAACAGCGTGTGCCGCGGCGGCACACGCTATTTTTTCATGCTCTATTACTTTTTAAAGTCCCGGCAGACGGTGTGGATGGTCAGGGCGGCCAGGGCAGTCCTCTGCTGGATGGAGGAGATGGACACATGCTCCTCCATGGTGTGGATGCCCACCTCCATGGCCGACAGGGCATCCACCGCAGGAACGCCGAAGGAGGAGATCCAGGCGGCGTCGGTGGCGCAGGGGTCGGAGATCTCCACGGGAGAGAGGCCCAGCCGCTCCGCAGCCGCGGCCACACAGCCATACAGACGCCCGCTGTCCTCCGTGCGCTCCATGGCGGGGAACAGGGTGTGCCAGCTGACATCCACCGTGCAGCCATCCACCGTCACCTGCTCCGGCATGGAACGGAGGTTTTCCTCCACAAGTCCAAAGTCGGCGTTGGTGGGCATACCCGCCACGCAGAACTGTCCGTGGGCCTCCCCGGCCACCACGCCGTTGGGCCGGCCGCCGGAGATGGGGGCCACATTGTAGTAGATCTTCTTCTCCATGTCGTTGAAAGAGTACAGCCGGACGATCTGCTGGGCCAGCTCGTGGACCGCGCTGTGTCCCTCCAGATAGGCGTTGCCGGCGTGAGCCTCTTTACCGGTAACGTGGATGTCACCCAAGATAACGCCCCGGCGGGCCGTCACAAAGGCAGGATGTCCGTCCTGCTCCCGGCCGCCCTCGAACACCAGGGCACAGTCGGCATCCTTTGCCTCCCGGGCGAAGAGCTTCTGTCCCGAACCGGAGCCAATTTCTTCGTCACAGTTGAACAGGTAGGTCAGCTCCCAGGGCGGCAGCATACCCGCCTCCTTCAGGATCAGGGCACCGAACAGGGAAATCAGGACGCCGCTCTTGCAGTCGCCCACGCCCAGGCCCCAGGCCCAGTCACCGTCGATGCGGAAGGGATGCTGGGCGGCGGAGCCCACAGGGAACACCGTATCCAGATGGGCCATCATCAGCAGTTTTCCTGCAGGCTTTCCCTCAGGAAGCACTCTGGCCGCCAGATGAGTCCCCAGGCCCGGCTCATAAATCTCCTCCACCCGGGCGCCCAGCTCCTCCAGAACAGGGCGCAGCAGTTCGATTACCTGCCGGTTCCCCGGCTCATGGCCGCTGCAGCTATCCAGTGCGCAGAGCTGCTCCAGAAGCCCCAGAATGCGGGGCAGCGCCCGCTCCGCCCCCTCCAGGGCGATGGTCTTCAGTTGTTTCTCCATAGCTTATCCCTCCAACAGGTCCACCATGACCTCCGCAGGATCAAAGGTGGAGTCGATCATGCTGGTCCCGTAGAGCCAGTCGATGTTCTCCTGCCACACCGCCGCATCCTGAGACAGGAAGGGCTTTCCCTCCTGCTCCATCAGGGGCAGCAGCACGTCAAAGCTCTTTTTCTCCACAGATTCCGTCAGAGGGAAATTCTCCGTGTTCTGGTTATTCATCATCAGCTGCAGCGCACCATCCGGATTGGCCTGCATATCATCGAAGCCCTTTTCGCAGGCCCGCAGGAAGCGGGTGTACTTATCCCGGTTCTTCTCCAGCTGCCCCTCTCCGGTAACCAGCATCAGGGCGTAGTAATTGGGCACGCCGTAGTCCGTCAGCTTCATGTAGTCCATGGGGAAGCCCTCTTCCTCCAGGGCGGGGATCTCATGGTTGATGAAGCAGCCGTAGGTGGCGTCCACATTGCCGGTGGTCATGGAGCTCATCAGGTCAAAGCCCACGTCG